>NZ_JAMSHL010000001.1:0-495710 GCF_026521175.1 Aminobacter sp. MET-1
CCCCCCCCCCCCCCCCCCCCCCCCCCCCCCCCCCCCCCCCCCCCCCCCCCCCCCCCCCCCCCCCCCCCCCCCCCCCGAGCCTGTTCTGGCGGATCGCGGTCCATGCAGGGTTTGCCGCACCGCCACCGAGGCTGCGCATGGAATGCAGCGGCGGCGCACCGAGTTCAGCCAATCTGTCATAGCCGAGTTTCTCGATGGCCGAGATGCCTTCCAGCATGGCCTGCAGGAAGCCGCTGTCATCGGCAGGACGTGGAGCGAGCCGTGGCGACCATGCGGGATCGAGCACCGGAAAGCGCTCGCCCGGTTCGAGCAACGGATAGAAGTCGAGGCCTGTCGGAACATCAGGGTCGATGGCGGCAGAAAGCCGTGCGATCTCATCGGCGGAGAAGAAGTGGGACAAAACCTTGCCGCCGCTGTTGGAGGCGCCGCCGGCAAGCCACATGCCGTTGATACGGTGGCTGTAGATGCCGAAGTCGGGCGCGAAGATCGGCTGGTCGCACAGCAACTTGAGCGTAAGCGTCGAGCCGAGGGCGCTGACGCCATCGCCGGGCCTGTCGGCACCGGTCGCCAGGAACGAGGCGCATCCGTCGGTGGTGCCGGCGATGATCTCGACTTCTTCGCTCAGGCCGAAGACCTTTGCCATGGTTGGTGCGATGGTCTCTATTGGTGCACCCGGCGCCACAACGCGCGGCAGAAGCGCGGTCCTGAGCCCGGTCGCTGCGACCCAGTCCGGCCAGCGCCGGTCGATGGGGTCGTAACCCGTCTTGAGCGCATTGTTTTCGTCGGTCGTGCCGAAATGGCCGGCGAGCCGCCCTGCGATCCAGTCGGCCTGATGCAACACCTTTGCCACGTGGGACACGGCCTGGAAGACCAGCGCCTTGGCAAGGCCAGACGTTGCGCCATGGGCCGCGCTTTCGGCCGGGATGACGGCGGCGATACGGGCCAGGATGGCGGCATCGCTCACCTTGTCGTCATACATCAGCGGTTCGGCCAGCGGCGTGCCCTCGGCATCGACAGGCAGCAGCGTGCCCGACGTGGCGTCGACTGCAATGGCATGAACCCTGAAGCGGTCGACCTTGGCGAGCACCGCGCGCAATGCCGTCTCGACCGCCTGCCACCAGATCTTTGGGTCGCGCGGGTTGGCGCCGAAATCAGAGAGTTTGGCCGCCCCCTGTGCCACGATCTCGCAGCCGGGCGTCATCGCCACGGCGCGGGCGCCTGACGTGCCGAGGTCGATGCCGATGGCGAGCGGGGTACTCATCTCAGGCAATCTTCTTGGCCGCGCCCTTGCGGGCGAGGTCCTGCCGGTATTTCTCGGCGTCCCAATCGGTCAGCTGGAGGTGTTCCTCTGCGGTCAGCACACGCACCGGCGCGTTTTCGGGGATACGGGCCAGCACGTCGGCGAGGCAGCGGGCCATGGCATCGGCGCCCGGCGTCGCATCCCTGCGCATCAGGATGCCCGCTCCGGGAAATAGGATCGAGACCGGCGATGCACCGAGGCGCGCGATGACGGCGGAGACGTCCTCGCCGTCGCGGGCGATGACGGAGCCAGTTCCGAGGAAGATCACGTGGTCGGGATAGAGGCTGCCTTTGCCGGCCAAACTCAAACCTGCAGGGTCGGTCGCAGCCGCATGGGCGGCTTCGGATGACGGAAGGCGATAATCAGTGCCGGCGGCGAGTTGAGCGAGGCGATCGGCATCGGGCGCGGGAGCGTTGCGCGGCGCAACACGCAGCCGGGCCTTGACGTCTTCGAGCAAGGCTTCTGTCTGGGGCACCGTCTCTCCGGCGACGACAAGTCCATGATTGCCTAGGACCAGCACGTCCGGCCGTTGGCTGCGATGTTCCGATATGGCGATCGCCAGCGGCAGGCCGGGTCGTGCATAAGGCACGTAGGCCCAGTTGAGGCCGGCCAGGCACGGGCCGATCTGTTCGATGCAGTCGCTGCGCACGGCATAAGCGATGGTGTCGACGCAGTGGACGTGCAGCACCACGCGTTGCGGCATCAGCGCATGGACTGTCGTCTCGATAGAGGGGCGCAGGCCGGAGCTGTTGAGCGCCGCGACAGTGAACTGGTGCGCCTGTTCGGCGGCCGGGTCGATTGCTTCGACCGCTGCTATCAACGGCGCCATCTCCACCGGCACCATGATGTCGCGTTCTTTCGCGTGCGCCAGCCAGGTGCCCGATGCCTTGATCCAAAGCGTGCCGCCGACCTTGAGCGACGTATTGCCGCCAGCACCTTGCGTCAGCAGCGGATCGCTGCCGATGCGGGCCGATACGGTTTTCAGCTGTTCGAGTTCGGCTTGCCAGCCGGCCGCTTCTGGCATGGCGACGGTCCTTTCATTTAGGGAGCGGAGCTGGCCGGCAGCGATGTCACAGGCCAGCTCCGAGACTTGGGGAGACGCGCCCGCGCGTCTCCCGATTCGACCTCAGAAGTCGAAATTGCCGATGTTGTCCTTGTTGAAGACGGTCGGCGCGCCGAGCAGGATCTCCGAGCCGTTGATGACGGAGAGGTCGCCGAGCTTGCCTGCCTTCACCGAAGTGGCACCAGGGGCCAGCGTGCCGTCGGCGGTCGCGCGCAGCACGTAGGCAGCGGCATAGCCGAGATCGACCGGGTTCCACAGCACAACGGACTTGACGCAACCTGCGCCGACATAGGGCTTCATCGCATTCGGCGTGGCGAGGCCAACGACGGCGACGCTGCCGCACTTCTTGGCCTGGGTCACGGCGTCCGCAGCGGCCGGCGTCGCCACGCTGGTCATGCCGAAGATGCCCTTGAGCTCGTCGCCGTACTTGTTGATGAGCGTGTTCGACTGGTTGAAGGACAGGATGTTGTCTTCCTGCGCTTCGACCGTCTCGAGCCACTTCATCTTCGGATGGCACTTGGCCTGGTAGGCCTGCATCTCGGCGATCCAGCGTGCCTGGTTCGGCGTGGTGAAGGTCGAGGTGACGATGGCAAAAGCGCCCTCGGCGCCGATCTCGGCCGCCATCGAGTCGACCATGGCCTTGGCGATGCCGTTGAACTCGGCCTGGTTGACGAACCACTGGCGGGCATCCGGCGACGAGTTGGCGTCGTAGCCGACGACGTTGATACCGGCACCGAGCGCCTTCTTCAGCACGGGCGCAATGGCGACCGGGTCATTGGCGGCGAACAGGATGCCGTCGACGCCAGAAGTGATGTAGTTGTCGATCAGCGTGATCTGGTCGTCGATGTTGGCCTTGGACGGACCGTCGGTCTTGGCGTCCATCGAGCCCATTTCCTTGGCCGCGTCGGCGATGCCCTTGGACGTGGCGTTGAAGTAGCCGATGCCGACCAGCTTCGGCACGTCGACGACCTTGATCGTCTTGCCTTTGCGGTCGGGCGCATTGGTCGGCTGGCCGCCATCATAAGGCTTGGCAGCAGCAGTCGCCGGCGTGGCGTCGCAGGCCAACGGGTTGGTGGGCAGGTCGTCGCCGCCCGTCCAGACGGACTGGGCGTTGCTGAGGCTTGTCGAGAAGGACAAGGCCAAGAGCGCGGAAAGTACTACGTTACGCATTCCATCCTCCAATTGATCGTCCGGACACTGTAGAGCGGCAGTGAAGGACGTTGCTCTCCCTAGGTTCGAGTGCCGCTCCTCTCGAAGAGGTTGCTGGCGAGGATCGCCAGAATAAGGACCGCGCCGATCAGCATGATCGTTCCGTCGCCCTTGATGCCCGCAAGCGACAGACCGTTCTTAAGCGCCTGGATCAGGCAAAGGCCGATGATGGTGCCGATGATGGTGCCGCGGCCGCCGAAGATCGAGGTGCCGCCGAGGACCACTGCGGTGATGGCGTCGAGCTCGATACCGGTGCCCATGTCGGAGCGCGTCGTGGAAACGCGCGACACAAAGATGACGGCGGCAACCGCGGCGGCAAAACCCGAGGCAGTGTAGAGTGCGAGCTTGGTCTTCTCGACCGACAGGCCGGAGAAGCGGCTGGCGACCTCGTTGGAACCGACGGCATAGACCGTGCGACCCCAGGTGGTGTAGGCGAGGATGATCGAGGCAACGAGGGCCGCGAACAGCAGGATCCAGAGCTGCGTCGGCACGCCGAGCACGTCCTTCTGGCCCAGCACGTAGAACCATTCAGGATAGCCGCGCACCGAACGCGCCTGGCTGATGCCTTCGGCCAGGCCGCGATAGAGTGCCAGCGTCGCCAGCGTGGCGATCAGCGGCGGCACGCGGAAGCGCGTGATGATGACGCCGTTGACGAAGCCGGCGAAGGTGCCGGCAGCGATCGCTGCGGTTGCGGCCACCGGCAGTGGCAGGCCGACATTCTGCCAGAACACACCCGTCAGAATGGCGGTCAGGCCAAGGATCGAGCCGACCGACAGGTCGATGCCGCCGGTTGCGATGACGAAGGTCATGGCAATCGCGATCAGCCCGATCTCGGTCATCAGTCGACCCTGGTTGAGCAGGTTGTCGACGGTAAAGAAGCGGTCCGACTGGAACGACAAGACGATCAGGACGACCACCAGCAGCAGGGCCAGGAAGGTCTCGTGGCGGATGAGGGATTTCAGCTTCATCTCATGTCCCTCAGCTTCTGCCGCGCCGGCGCAGCATGTCGGCCAGCACAGTCGCCAGGATCAGCAGGCCGATCACGGCGCGCAGCCAGTAGGCCGAGACGTTGACGAAGATCAAAGCCGATCCGATGGTGGCGAACAGGATGGTCGCCAGTGTCGAACCAATGACCGTGCCCGAGCCGCCAAGGATCGACACGCCGCCGATGACGGCCGCGGTGATCACCGTCAGTTCGAGATTTGGCGGCACGGTCGACTGGATGACCTGCAGCTGCGTGGCGAACAGGATCGTGGCGAGGCCGGCAAAGGCACCGTGGATGACGAAGACGGCGACGGTGCGGCGCGCAATCGGGATGCCGGTGGCAAGGGCTGCCTCGGCATTGCCGCCGATGGCATAGAGCGAGCGGCCGAAGGCGGTGTAGCGCATCCACAGTGCTGCAAGCACTGTCAGAACGACCATGAAGACGAGCGGTACCGGCAGGCCGAACACTTGCTTCTGGGCGATCAGGTAGGCGGGCGGCAGATCGGTGATCCAGGTGCCACCGGTGACACTGATCAGGCCGCCGCGCAGGATGGAGAGCGCGCCGAGCGTCACGACGATGGATGGTATGCGGGCATAAGCGACGAGGATGCCGATGATCGCGTTGACCGCCATACCGACAACCACCGGCGCCAGCCAGGCGAACCAGATCGGGTAGCCAGCAACGGCAAGCGAGCCCGAGATCGTCGCCAGCACGCCGATCAGTGCGCCAACCGAAACGTCGATGTTGCCGGTGACGATGACCATCGCCATGCCGATGGCGGCCACCGCGATATAGGCATTTCCAGAGAAGATCGTGGTCAGGTTGTTGGCGCTGATGAAGCGCGGATTGACCATCGTCACCACGGCGAACAGGACAACGATGGCGGCAAGCACCACGATCTCCTGGCCGTAGTCGGCGAAAAGCCGCTTGAAGAAGCCGGGTCGCTGGGGAGTGGGGCGCGAGCGGGCGGTCGCTTCGACTGTCGTCGTCATCATGCGGCCTCCCCACTGCGATGCGCGGTCATAGCGGCGCCGACGCGTTCGGGCGTGGCGTCGGCCCGGTCGATCTCGCCGGTGATGCGGCCGCCGCTGATCACCAGCACGCGGTCGCTCATGCCAAGCACCTCCGGCAGTTCGCTCGAAATCATGATGATGGCCACGCCCTGCCTCACGAGTTCTCCCATGATGGTGTGGATCTCGGCCTTGGCGCCGACGTCGACGCCACGCGTCGGCTCGTCGAGGATCAGCACCTTGGGCATGGTCTCCAGCCATTTGGCGATGACCACTTTCTGCTGGTTGCCGCCCGAGAGTTCGCCGACCGGCTGGCCGATGTTGCGGCAGCGGATGCTGAGCCGCTTGATCGCATCGATGGCACGCTGCGCTTCCTCGCCGGCCTTGATGAAAATGCCGGACGACAGCCGCTCGATGGTCGCCATAGACACGTTCTTGCGGATGGCCATTGCCTTCACCAGGCCTTGCTGGCCGCGATCCTCGGGAACATAGGCGATGCCAAGATCGCGCGCCTGGCGTGGCGATCCGATGCGCACCACCTTGCCTTCCATGACGATCTCGCCTGAAGTTGCCGGCGTCATTCCAAACAGGGTCAGCGCCAGTTCGGTGCGGCCGCTGCCGACGAGGCCGGCAATGCCGAGGATTTCGCCGCGCCTCAGCTCGAAGGAGATGTCGCGCACGTGGCGGCCATGATTGAGGTTCTTCACCCGAAGCACGGTGTCGCCGATGGCGGCGTCGGCCTTCGGAAACAGGCTTTCGATCGAGCGGCCGACCATCATCGACACCAGTTGGTTCTCGTCGACGTCGTCGATATCCCTGGTCGCGACATGGGCGCCGTCGCGCAGCACCGTAACGCGATCGGCCAACGCGAAGATCTCGGGCATGCGATGGCTGACATAGACGATGCCGACGCCACGCTCGCGCAGTTGCCTGACGACGGCCATGAGCCGCTGCACATCGGACTCGACCAGCGAGGCAGTCGGCTCGTCCATGATCAGGATGCGGGCGTTCTTGCTCAACGCCTTGGCGATCTCGACGCGCTGGCGCTGGGCTACCGACAGGCTCAGCACCTTGGTGTCGACGTCAAGGTCATAGGTGTCGAGCTGGTCAAGCAGGTCGCGGGTACGCCGCCGCACCTCGGCCCAGTCGATGATGCCTGCGGACGTGCGCGGGTAGTTGCCGAGAAAGACGTTTTCGGCGACCGAAAGTTCGGGGAAAAGCAGCAGTTCCTGGTAGACGGTGGCGATGCCAACCGCAGCGGCGTCGCGGGTCGAAGAGAATTTCACGTCCCTGCCATCGACCGTGATGATGCCGGCGTCAGGCGTGTAGAGGCCGGACATCATCTTGATCAGCGTCGACTTGCCGGCGCCGTTCTCGCCCAACAGCGCATGCACCTCGCCGGGGCGGACGTCGAAGTTCACTTCCTTCAGCACCTTCACGCCGCCGAAGGATTTCGACATGCCGGCGAGGCTGACATAGGCGGTCGAACTGCTCATCGGCTCGCCTCCTTCGCTTCGGTCATAGCGGACCTTGCTGCGGCGCGGGCGCCGTCGGCCAGTTCGCGCCAGCGGGTACGGTACGCTTCGAGGCCGGGAACGTGGCCTGCGGTGACAGGAACCGTCTCGTCCTTGAATGGTTTCAGGCCAAGCGCCTTGAAGGCCAATGCGGCAGCACCTGTAGCCGAGCCTTCGCTCATCATCGAGCGCACGACCGATTGTGTCGGGCGAAGCTGTGCCAGCATCGTCGTGAACAGGTCGATCTTCGCCAGCCCGCCATCCAGCACCAGGAGGTTCTCCGACTGGATCAGGTCGAGCGACAGGTCGGTCATCATGGCGACGTAGAGTGCGGCGACTGCAGCCCGTTCCTCGCCGCTGACCTCGCCGCCGACGATATGTCCTTTCGTCTCGGGGAAAGGTCCGCCGGCCGCCCATGACGGCAAGGCGAAGACACCGCGTTCCATCACGCGCTCGACTGCGGTCTGCGAGATCGGCTTGTTCCAGTTCTCGCTGATCAGGTCGTATTCGCGACCGCCCATGAAGCGCAGCGACGGCGCCGGTTCGCCATTGACGGTGACATTGGCAATCATGTCGCGCTCCTGGTCGAGCGCGCCGAGCGGACAGTCGAGATTGATGATGATGACCCAGGTGCCGGTCGAGACGAGCGTGAAGTCGCTCAGCCCGGTCATGCGGTAATAGGCCAAGGCCGCATTGGAGTCGTGCACGCCGTTGTGGACGGCGATGGCGCGGCTGCTGCCGTCAGCGAGGGTAACCTTGGTCTCGCCGACCACGGCACCGGCGGGGGCGATCGCCGGGAACCTGTCGCGCCAGCCGAGCCGCTCGACCAGCGAGCTGTAGTCGCGCTTGAGCGGAGCCCAGAGTTGACTGTGCGCGCCGAGATAGGACCATTCGGCAAGCTTTCGGCCACTGAAACGCCAGACCCAATATTGCGGATAGCAAAGGATCGCCTCGGTCGCGGCAAATGCCTCCGGCTCTTCTGTTTCCAGCCAGTAGATGTGGCGGGCAATGGAGAAGCCCAGCGGCAGCCACGGCGTGTAGGTCTCGGAGAAGTCGGGCAGGATCGGATCGATCACATCGGCCACGCTGCCGGGGATTTCCTGCTCGTAGTCAAGGATCGGATGCAGCAGCTCGTCGCCGCGCACCAGCGCAAAGGCACAGCCATGGGCCGAGATCATCAGCCGCGTCACGTCATGGGCCGCAGCGACATCGGCCAGTTCGTGGCCCATCCAGGCGAAGAGACGATCGCCGTCGAGCACGCTCCGCCCGCGAAAATCCTGCCATACCGGCTTGGTGCGCCGCTCGTCGAGCAACGTACCGTCGGGTGAGAACACGAACAGCTTGGAGTTCGTCTTGCCGAGATCGAAGACTGCCAGCGCGCCGCTCATGCGCCACCTCCGCTGGAGGCGATGCGCAGCGCTATGCCAGCGCTTTCGAGCATCTTGGCGTGCTGGTCGGAAAGGCCGTCGTCGGTGATGAGCATGGCCAGGCGCGACAGCGGCAGGGCGATGTTGCGCGCATGGATCGAAAACTTGCGGCTGTCGGCCAGAACGACGATCTGGTCGGCGTTGCGGCTGAGTTCCTGGATCGAGCGCACCATCAGCGGGTGCGATTCAAGCAGGCCGTCGGCGCTGATGCCCTGTGCGCCGATGAAAAACTTCGAGGCGTAAAAATTGATCGGCTGTGCCGGCGAGTAGATCACCCGAGGCTCGCGATGCAGCTCGCCGCCAGCGAGCGTGAGTGTGCATTTGCCGTGCTCGCCGAGATAACCGGCGAGCGGCATGGAGTTGGTGAACAGGCGGACATTGCGGTCGGCCAGCTTGACCCCGAGATGGAAGCAGGTTGAGCCGCCATTGACGATGACCGCGTCGCCGTCGGCGACCATGGTCGCGGCCAGCTCGGCGATCAGCCGCTTGGGCTCGACGGCGAGATCGCGGTTCTCGTCATAGGGACGCGCAAAAGCCGTGCCTTGCGCTGCGCCGTCGAGCGCTGAGATGCCGCCATAGACCTTGCGGGCGCCACCGGCCTCATCGATCTTGTCGATGTCGCGCCGCACGGTTGCCGCGGAGACACCGAGATGCTCCTGCAACTCGCGCACCGACGCAAAAGGCCGGTCACGCAAAAGCTCGACGATCTGCCGTTGGCGGACCAAGTCGTTCACGCAAACACCTCCCATGGCTTCGCGAAAAGGCTGTGCCGTGAGTTAACTTACGCAAATCAAAATCGGGTGCAAGCGATTTGTGACGAAAATTGCTCATATCGCGCTGCAACTAGATCATACCGCGCCGCACAATGACAAAGTTCAATCTTTTTGCGATTGACAAACCGCATGGCTTGGCCTGAATTACGCTCAAACGAGAGCGGCGCCGGTGATGCGCGCCGGGAGGAATCCGACATGCTCGATATCAATTCCACGCGGCTTGCCAATCTGTGGGACGACGCGAAGGCAGCGGCCATGGGCGAGTCCGAACGGCTGGTCTACCGCTCCAACATCCTGGGCTCGGACAAGCGCGTCACCAATTATGGCGGCGGCAACACCTCGTCCAAGATCTTGCAGAAGGACCCGCTGACGGGCGTCGAGGTCGAGGTGCTGTGGGTGAAGGGATCGGGCGGCGACAGCGCGTCGATCAAGCTCGATGGTTTCGCCACGCTCTACATGGACAAGCTCAGGGCGCTGAAGGGCCTCTATCGCGGCCTCGCGCATGAGGACGAGATGGTCGGCTACCTGCCGCATTGCACCTTCAATCTCAACCCGCGCGCGGCGTCCATCGACACTCCGCTTCATGCCTATGTTCCAAGGGCTTACGTCGACCATATGCATCCGGATGCAATCATCGCGATTGCGGCTGCGAAGGATTCTGAGGCGCTGACCGCAAAAATATTCGGTGACGAGATCGGCTGGCTGCCGTGGAAGCGGCCGGGTTTCGAACTCGGGCTCTGGCTGGAAAAGTTCTGCCTTGAGAACCCCAAGGCCAAAGGCGTCGTGCTCGAAAGCCATGGCCTGTTCACCTGGGGCGACACCCCCAAGGAGTGCTACACCACCACCATCGACACCATCAACAAGGCGATCGGCTGGTTCGAGGGTGCAACCAAGGGCAAAGCTGTCTTCGGCGGGGCGGTCGCGACGTCGCTATCGTCGGGTGAACGCCGGGCCGTTGCAGCGCGGCTGATGCCGCGCATCCGCGGCATGGTCTCGCAGCAGGGCGTGCGCAAGCTCGGTCATTTCGATGATAGCGACGCTGTGTTGGAGTTCGTCAACTCGCATCATCTGCGTGGCCTCGCAGCACTCGGCACGTCATGCCCCGACCATTTCCTGCGCACCAAGATCAGGCCGCTGGTGATCGACTTTAATCCTGCGAAACCCGATGTTGACGCCGTGGTTGCAGCGTTGCCCAAGGCGCTGGATGATTACCGCGCCGGCTACCAGGCCTATTACGACCGCTGCAAGCACGCGGATTCGCCCGCCGTGCGCGACGCGAATGCCGTGGTCTACCTGATGCCTGGAGTCGGTATGTTCACCTTCGCCGCCGACAAGGCGACGGCGCGCATTTCAGCCGAATTCTACGTCAACGCCATCAATGTCATGCGCGGCGCTTCGGCGGTGTCGACCTATGTCGGCCTGCCTGAGCAGGAGGCCTTCGACATCGAGTACTGGCTGCTCGAGGAAGCCAAGCTGCAGCGCATGCCGAAGCCAAAGTCGCTGGCCGGCCAGATCGCTTTTGTCACCGGCGGTGCCGGCGGCATAGGCAAGGCGACCGCCGTCCGGCTTCTGCGCGAAGGCGCTTGCGTTGTCATCGCCGACATCGATGAGACCGCCCTTTCTACCGCGCATGAGGAACTCGGCAAGGTGTTCGGCACGGATTTCGTACACCCGGTTCGCCTCGACGTCACCGATGAGGCCGGCGTGGCGTCGGCCTATGCCGACAGCTCCGTCGAATTCGGCGGCGTCGACATTCTGGTCTCGAATGCCGGCATCTCGTCATCGGCGCCGATCGAGGACACGGAACTCTCCATGTGGAACCGCAACATGGACATCCTCGCCAAGGGCTACTTCCTGGTGTCGCGCGAGGCTTTCCGCACCTTCAAGCAGCAGCAAATCGGCGGCAACATCGTCTTCATCGCCTCGAAGAACGGCCTCGCAGCCTCGCCCAACGCGGCGGCCTACTGCACGGCCAAGGCGGCTGAAATCCATCTCGCGCGCTGCCTGGCACTCGAAGGTGCAGAGCATCAGATCAGGGTCAACACCGTCAATCCCGATGCCGTGCTGCGCGGCTCGAAGATCTGGACTGGCGAATGGCGCGAGCAGCGCGCCGCAGCCTATGCGATGCAGCCGGACGAACTCGAGGAACACTACCGCAAGCGCTCGATGCTGAAGCGCTCTGTGTTCCCCGAGGATATCGCCGAGGCGGTCTACTTCCTCGCCTCCGACATGTCTGCCAAGTCGACCGGCAACATCATCAATGTCGACGCCGGCAACGCCCAGAGTTTTACGCGCTGAGCAAAGGCCTTTTCGTCGGACCTGTCTGACGATAGCTGCGGGTGGGGCAGCACGTCGATCGACGCGCGCGAGGCCGCGGCGATCGACGTGCTGCCGCTTCGCTGTTTCCTGTCGGATCCAACACATGATCGCCGGTTCTTCCTAGGCGGAGCGGTCCTGGTCAGTTGAGCAACTCCTGACGGCATTCCCTTCGAAATTGATTCTCCCCCCATCCTCGTTCCGGCTTTCGCTTATTCGATGCCGGCCATGGTCATCGGTGCCCGAGCGCACCAATGAGAATGGCCTGCGGGTGGCATTTGCCAGATGCGTCGCTGCCATGAACCTCGTTGTCCTAGTATCCAGCGCGCACTCTGCAGGCGACGGTTGCGGTTGGCGACGTTGGCCATTGCAGTCCTTTTGACGCCGCTCCACTCCCGGACATCTGGCTTGTCGACAGGATCATCGTGAACTCTGGACAATAATTGTCGACAAAGTAGTTGACAATTTGTGCTGGCTTTTGAATATGGCAGGCAAGGCAAGCGGCATTGCGACCTCAGGGCGGGAGAGGGCGGTGCCGACAGTGGCGGCGTAAGCGAGAGCGCTTTGCGTTCGCTGCGGGCCGGCGTGGCGAAATGCGCCGATGCCGGTCGGCTCGGAACAACGACCTCCGGAACGGAGGCGCGACCTCAAGTGGGAGGACTGAGGATGTGCATGAACATGCCGTCGCGGCGAGCGCGACATTGGCATTCCGCGCCGACGACCGTGTCGGAATGCCTGGCGGACACACCGCTTTCATCCGTGCAGTGACCCGCATTCCTGCGGAACAGTTTCAGCCCCCGCTCATCTGACGAGGCTCCTTATGCTGGTTTTCGTTATCGGCCGCATTGCCAATGCCATCATGGTCATGCTTGCGGTCGCCATGCTCGCCTTCCTGATCTTCCGTCTTGCCGGCGATCCGGTTGAACTCATGGTCACCGAACAGACGACGCAGGCCGACCGCGATGCTCTGCGCGAACGCCTCGGCCTCAACGACAGCGTCGCGACGCAGTTCGTGCACTTCGTCGGCAATGCGGCGCGCGGCGATTTCGGCATCTCCTACCGCAACGGCCAGGACGTGCTGAAACTGATCGGCGAACGCTTCCCGGCAACGCTCGAGCTGGTGCTGGTGGCAACGCTGATCTCGCTGTTCGTCGGGCTGCCGCTCGGTGTGCTGACGGCCATCAAGCGCGGGCGATGGTACACGGAGGCGCTGCAATTCCTGTCGATCGTCGGCGTATCGCTGCCCAGCTTCGTCGTCGGCATCCTGCTCATCCTCGTGTTCTCCGTTATCCTGGGCTGGTCGCCGTCCTTCGGTCGCGGCGAGGTCGTGCAGTTGGGCTGGTGGTCGACGGGCCTGTTGACGCCTTCGGGACGCGCGGCGCTGATCCTTCCTGCCATCGCGCTGTCGCTCTACCAGATCACGCTGATCATGCGGCTGGTGCGTGCCGAGATGCTGGAAGTGCTGCGCTCCGACTACATCAAGTTCGCTCGCGCCCGGGGCATTCCGCGCTGGCGCGTCTATTTCCGCCATGCATTGCGCAACTGCCTGATGCCCGTCGTGACCATGACGGCGATGAACATCGGCTCGCTGATCGCCTTTGCGCTGATCACCGAGACCGTTTTCCAGTGGCCGGGCATGGGCATGCTGTTCATTCAGGCGGTCACCTTCCTCGATATCCCTGTGATGGCAGCCTATCTCTGCATCATCTCCTTCATCTTCGTCGCGCTGAACACGCTGGTCGACATCACCTATGCGGTGATCGATCCGCGCCTGCGTGGCTCGCACTGACAGCGGGAGGCTAGTCGATGACGACCGACGCAACGAAAACAGGCGCTGCTGCGCGTCCCGGCCTGTTGCGGCGTATGCGCAACAGCGATGTCTGGTGGTCCTTCACCCACAGCAAGTCGGCGATGATCGCTGCAGTGATCCTTGCCGTGCTGGTGCTTGCCGCCGTCTTTGCGCCGCTGATTGCGCCGCAGAACCCCTATGATGCGGCCCAGCTCGACATGTGGAAGGCGGAACTGCCGCCGATTTGGGAGCCGACGGGCGAGTGGCCCTATCTGCTCGGCACCGACACGCAAGGCCGCGACATGCTGTCGGCCATCCTGTATGGCACGCGCATCTCCATCGTCATCGGCCTCGGCTCGGTGGCGCTGTCACTGCTGATCGGCATGACGGCAGGTCTTTGCGCCGGCTTTTTCGGCGGCTTCGTCGACAACCTGTTGATGCGCCTCGGCGACGTCACCTTGTCGATCCCGACCATCCTGATCGCAATCCTGGTGTCGACAGTCGTACGGCAGATGCTGCCTGACGGGTTGCGCGAGATCGGTGCTGCCGCGGTTCTGGTGCTGGCCATCTCGCTGTCGTCGTGGGTGCAATATGCCCGCACGGTCCGTGCCCAGACCATCGTCGAGCGCAACAAGGAATATGTCCAGGCAGCAAGGCTGCTGAAAGTGCCGCCGCGCCGTATCCTGGCCTACCACATCCTGCCCAACACGCTGACGCCGGTGCTGGTTGCCGCGACGCTGAACTTCGGCATGGCGATCCTGACCGAAGCGACGCTGTCGTTCCTGGGCATCGGCATGCCGCCTGGACAGCCGTCGCTCGGAACGTTGATCCGCATCGGCAACCAGTTCCTGTTTTCCGGCTCGTGGTGGATCGTCCTGTTTCCGGTGATCCAGCTCTGTCTGCTCGTCGTCGTCGTCAACATACTGGGCGACTGGCTGCGAGACGTGCTCAATCCGAAACTGAGGTAAGGCGTGATGACCAACCTGTTGCTCCGCAACGTTCGGCCCTATGGTGGCGCGAACTCCGATGTGCTGATCCGAGACGGCCGGATTGCAGGCATCGGCCGCTTCGAGGCGGATCCCGGCATGGCGGTCGAGGACGGCAAGGGCGCCATCGCCATTCCCGGCCTGATCGACGCGCATACCCATCTCGACAAGACCACCTGGGGCTTGCCCTGGCACGAGAACAACCGCCGCGCGGTGCTGCGCGAGCGCATCGATTTCGAGCGCGAGAACCGCATCGCGCTCGGCCTCGACCCGCATCGCCAGTCGATGCGGCACGCGATCGGCCTGGCGGCGCATGGCGCCACCCACATCCGCAGCCATGTCGACATCGATCCGGTCCACAAGCTGGCGCTGGTCGATGGCGTGATGGAAACCCGTGAGAAGCTCAAGGGCATCATCGACATCGAGATCGTTGCCTTCCCGCAGTCGGGCCTGATGGTCATGCCTGGCACGCTGGAATTGCTCGACGAGGCACTGAGCCAGGGCTGCGAAGTGCTCGGCGGCATCGATCCATGCGGCATCGACCGCGACCCCAAGGGGCAGTTGGACGCCATCTTTGCGTTGGCGCTGAAGCATCAGTGCCCGATCGACATCCATCTGCATGAGGCGGGCGATCTCGGCGCCTTCACCATGGAGCTGATGTTCGAGCGCATTCGCGCCAACGGCATGCAGGGCAAGGTCGCCATCAGCCACGCCTTTGCGCTCGGCATGAACGACTATCTGCGCGTCGGCCAACTGATCGAGCAGATCGCAGAGCTTGACGTGGCGATCCTGACGACGGGTGCGCCGTCGGCGACCGTGCCGTCGATCATGCGCCTCAAGCAGGCGGGCGTACGCGTCGGTGCCGGCTGTGATGGTATTCGTGACACGTGGGGTCCATGGGGCCAGCCGGACATGCTCGACCGCGCCAAGATCGTCGGTATGAAGAACGGTGTGCGCTCAGACATCGAGCTCGCACATGTGCTGCACATCGTCTCGCAGGGTGGTGCCGATGTCATGCGCATCGAGGGCTACGGCCTGGCGGAAGGCTGCAATGCAGACCTGACGCTGCTGACGGGCGAGACGATCGCCCATGCGGTGGTCGATGTCGCGCCGCGTCCGCTCGTCATCAAGGGCGGCCGCATTACTGCACGCAACGGCCAGGCCACAGTGGAAATGCCATGACCAGACAGGTTCTCGACACGCTCGAACTCGGCAAGCGGCCCAACGGCCGTACGCTCATCACCGCAGCCTGGGTGCTCGGCCATCGTGACGGCGGGCACAGGTTGATCCCCAATGGCCAGGTCGTCGTCGACGGCAGCGAGGTCATCTATGTCGGTACTGACTTCGCCGGCGAGGTCGCCCGCCGCATCGACTTCGGCGCAGCACTTGTCAGCCCCGGCCTCATCGACCTCGACGCGCTGTCGGATCTCGATACCACCATCCTCGGCATCGACCATCATCCGGGCTGGGCCAAGGGTCGCGTCTGGCCGCGCCATTATGTTGAGGCCGGTCCCTACGAAATGTACTCGCAGGAAGAGCTCGCCTTCCAGAAGCGTTTTGCTTTCGGCCAGCTTCTGCTGAACGGCATCACCACGGCTGCCCCCATCGCCTCGCTGTTTTACCGCGAGTGGGGCGAGACGGTCGCCGAGTTCGATGCTGCGGCGGATGCAGCCGGCGACCTTGGCCTGCGTGTCTATCTCAGCCCCGCCTATCGCGCCGGCGGCATGGTTCTGGAAGAGCCGGGCCGCATGGAGGCGGTGTTCGACGAAAAGCGCGGTCTTGCCGGACTGCGCGACGCGGTCGACTATATCGGTCGGCAGACCGGCCGCCACGGCGACCTGGTGCGCGGCATGCTGGTGCCTGACCGTGTCGAGACCTGCACGGAAGAGCTGCTTCGCCAGACGCAGGCAGCTGCGGCCGAACTCGGCTGCAAGATCCGCCTCCACATGGCGCAGGGCTCGATGGAAGTCGAAACCGTTCGCAAGCTGCACGGCACGACAGCGCCGGTGTGGCTGGCGCGTGCCGGCTTGCTCAACGACAGGCTGATCGCGCCGCATGCCACCAACGCGACCGAAGAGGACCTCGGGCTCTACGCACAGAACGATGTGTCGATCGTGCATTGCCCACTGGTCTCGGCCCGTGGCGGCAGCACGCTCAACTCGTTCTCCAAGTGCAAGGAGCGCGGCATCAACATCGCGATGGGCACCGATACGACGCCTCCCGACATGCTGATGAACCTGCTCGTCGGCCTGATCGCCTGCCGCATCAACGACCGTGCGCCTGACCGCGTCCGCAGCGCCGACCTGTTCGATGCGGCGACGCTGGGCGGCGCCAAGGCGCTTGGCCGCGATGACCTCGGTAGGCTCACGCCGGGCGGACGCGCCGACATCGCAGTCTTCGGGCTCGACGATGCCTTCATGGCGCCGTCCATCGACCCGATCACCACGCTGGTCACCGGCGGCTCGGGCAAGGTCACACAGGCCGTGTTCGTCGACGGCCGCCTGTCGATGCGTTTCGGCGAGGTTGCCGGCATCGACATGAAGGCCGGACGCGAGCGTGCCCAGCGCCAGTTCGACGGCCTCATCGCCAAGTATCCGGAACGCAGCTGGGGCAACCCGCCGGTTTCGGAGATCTTCCCGCCAAGCTACCCGATAGAGGTCAATGACAATGGCTGATACCGAGAAGGCAGTGCTTGAAGTACGCAACCTCAAGGTCGAATTTCCCGGCCGGCGCGGGGTTGCCACAGCACTTTCCGACGTGAGCCTGTCGATCCGCCCGGGCGAGATCCTGGGTGTCGTCGGCGAGTCCGGTGCCGGCAAGTCGATGACGGGCCTTGCGATCCAGGGCCTGCTCGAGCGGCCGGGCCGTATCGCCGATGGCGAGATCTGGCTCGGCGATCGCCGGATCGACCAGCTCGACGACCGCGAGATGGAGTCGATCCGCGGCCGCGAAATCGGCGCGATCTTCCAGGACCCGCTGACCTCGCTCAATCCGCTGTTCACTGTTGGCGCGCAACTGACGGAGACCATTCGCCAGCATCTGCCGCTAGGCAAGGTCGAGGCCAGGGCGCGCGCGATCTCGCTGCTCAAGGATGTCGGCATTCCGTCGCCGGAAGATCGCTTCGGCCAGTATCCGCACCAGTTTTCCGGTGGCATGCGTCAGCGCGTGGTGATTGCGCTTGCCCTGGCCGCCTCGCCGAAGCTGATCATCGCCGACGAGCCGACCACTGCGCTCGACGTTTCCATCCAGGCGCAGATCACTTCGCTTCTGCGCAAGCTTTGCAAGGAAAAACAGACGGCGGTGATGCTGGTGACCCACGACATGGGCGTCATCGCCGAGACGGCCGACCGCATCGCAGTCATGTATGCCGGTCGCCTTGTCGAGATCGGGCCTGTCGCCGAAGTGCTGCACGCCCCCAAGCATCCCTATACGCGCGGGCTGATGGCTTCGATCCCGGCGCTCGGCGCTCGCGTCGAGCGACTCAACCAGATCGACGGTTCGATGCCGCGGCTCGATGCGATCCCCAATGGCTGTGCCTTCAACCCGCGCTGCCGAGACGCCGGACCGCGCTGCTCGCGGGAGCGGCCGAGCCTGCTGCCGGCGGGCACGGGAGCGAGCGCATGCTGGATCAATGCAGGAGGAACCGCATGACCGCGATGACTTCACACAAGACCTCGGCGCTCAGCGTCGACGGGCTCGTCAAGACGTTCGACGTTTCGGCGCCTTGGCTCAACCGCGTCGTCGAGCGCAAGCCGCGCCAGTATCTGCAGGCGGTCAACGACATCAGCTTCGAGGTGCCGCTGGGCGGTTGCCTCAGCCTCGTCGGCGAAAGCGGCTGCGGCAAGTCTACAGTCGCCCGCCTGGTGACCGGCCTCTACCGAGCCAATGCAGGCGAGCTGCGCTTCGCGCCCGGCGAGGACGGCCAGCCGCTGTCGGCGCAGATGATCTTCCAGGACCCCTACGCCTCGCTCAATCCGCGCTGGCGGGTGAAGAACATCATCGCCGAGCCCATCCGAGAGATGAAACTCCGGAACACGGCAGAGGAGATCGACGAGCGCGTTGTCGAACTCTTGAAGATCGTCGGCCTGTCGGCGTCGGACGGCGAGAAGTTCCCGCACGAGTTCTCGGGCGGCCAGCGCCAGCGTATCTCGATTGCGCGTGCGCTCGCCAGCGAGCCGCGCTTTTTGGTCTGCGACGAGCCGACCTCGGCCCTCGACGTCTCCGTGCAGGCGCAGGTGCTGAACCTGATGCGCAAGCTGCAGGACGAGTTCGGCCTGACCTACCTGTTCATCAGCCACGACATGAGCGTGGTCAGGCATATGTCCGACCGCATCGCGGTGATGTATCTCGGCCGCATCGTCGAGGAGGGCGAAACCGAGGAGCTGTTCGCCAGGCCGCGTCATCCCTATACGCAGCTTCTGCTGCAGACGATCCCCAACATCGAGAAGCCGCATCGCGACCGTGTGATTGCCGCAGGCGAAGTGCCGAGTCCGCTCAAGCCGCCATCCGGCTGCACCTTCCATCCGCGTTGCCCGATGGCGACGGCACGTTGCTCGGCGGAACTGCCGGAAGTGCGCACGCTGGCAAGTGGTACGCGCGTCGCCTGCCATCTGGTGCAGGACGAGTAGCGATGGTGCCTGTGGCTTACGCCAGCGCTGCCCGGAGATCGTGCGAGATGTCGCGCACTTCCCTCAAGTCGAGCTCGGCCTCAACGTGCTCGAGATGATGCTCCATAAGCGCAGCAGCCTTCTTGAAGTTGCCGCTGGCAATCTGTTCGACGATCTCGGCGTGTTCGTCGGGACCGCAGTTGAAGCGCGCGGTGTTGCGGTAGACGGCTGTTATCAGCGAGGTGCGCGAGATCAGGTCGCGCATCATGCCGAACAGGAAGTCGGAGCCGGATATCTCGGCAAGCAGGAGATGGAAGCCGCCCGAGAGCTTGATGATGTCGGTGGTGGAGTCCTTGGCATTGGCGGTGCGCTCCTGGGCGACATGGTTGCGCAGCCGCGCCAGGTCGGGCTTGGAGATCGAATTGCCGATGCGATCGACGACGCAGGCCTCGACGGAGCGGCGGACGGCGAACACGTCCCTGGCCTCGTCGACGGATGGCTGGCACACGAAAGCGCCACGATTGGGAATGATCGTCACGAGGCCTTCGCGCTCAAGCGCGGTCAGGGCCTGGCGGATGCGGGCGCGGCTGACGTCGAAGATTCCGGCCAGCTGGCCTTCTTTCAGCTGGACGCCCGGACGCAGCCGCCGCTCGGCAATCGAGAGCCACACCTTCTCGACAATCTGCTGTGTCGAAACACTTGCTTGTTCGGTCATGACGCGATGCCTCCCACGAGGGCCGACATTCGTCATGCACAATAAAAAGTCAACATTCCAATAAATTACCCGGATTGCATTTTGCTGACAATTATACGGAAAATTGTGTACCAAGCGATGCGGGATTGAGAGGGCGTATGGAGTTCGATTTTACGAAGCTGGAGATGGAGAGCCGATATCGGCTGCTGACCAACTTCATTGGTCCGCGCCCGATCGCGCTTGTCACCACCCGCTCGGCCACGGGGCGCAGCAATGCGGCGCCGATGAGCTTCTTCAACGTGTTTTCGCATGAGCCGCCGATCGTGGTGCTGGGCATCCAGCCGCGCGCGACCGGCGAGGACAAGGACACTGTCGTCAACATCCGTCGCACGGGCGAGTTCGTGGTCAACATGGTCGACATGGCGCTGTCGCAGCAGATGCTGGTCTGCGGCCTGGGCTTCGAAAGCGATGTCGACGAACTCGAGATGGCCGGACTGCCCACTGCCCGCAGCGCCCAGATCGATGTCGACTATGTCACCAATGCGCCATGCGCCTTCGAATGCCGCGTCGAGCGGCTGATCGAATATCCGCGCCGCCTGCTCGTGCTGGGTGAAGTGGTCCACATGCATGTGCGCCGCGACTGCCTCGACGAGGCAGGGCGCTATGTGAATCCGGAAGTGTATCAGCCGATCGCCCGGCTTCACGCGGACAACTACATCACCTCCGACCGCCAGTTTGTGCTCAAGGCCCCGACAATTGCGGATGTGCTCAAGGCAAACGAAAGCGGCGAATAGGATCCACCAAAGTGCATATTCGCCTGATCAACCCAAATTCGACCGCTTCCATGACCAACCAGGCGCTGGAAAGCGCGCTGCGCGTGGCAAGTGCGGGCACCCATGTGAGCGCCGTCAATCCGACCCGGACGCCTGTCAGCATCGAGGGCAGCGCCGACGAGGCACTTGCAGTGCCTGATATGCTGTCGGAAATCCGCAAGGGCGAGGAGCAGGGCGTCGACGCCTATGTCATCGCTTGCTTCGACGACCCCGGCCTGCATGCCGCGCGCGAAGTTGCCAAGGGACCGGTCATCGGCATCTGCCAAGCGGCCGTTCAGGTGGCCATGACCATCAGCCGGCGCTTCTCCGTGGTCACCACGCTGCCGCGTTCGGTGCCGATCATCGAGGACATCGTCCAGGCTTATGGCGCCGGGCACCACTGCCGCGCCGTGCACTCGATCGACCTGCCGGTGCTGGGCCTCGAGGAAGACCCAGAGACGGCGGAGCGGCTGCTGGTCGAGGCGATCGAGCGCGCCAAGATCGAAGACCGCGCCGAGGCGATTATCCTGGGCTGTGCTGGCATGTCGAGCCTGTGTGACAGGCTGGCCAAGGCAACGGGCGTGCCTGTTATTGATGGCGTCACCGCTGCACTCAAGATCGCCGAGGCGCTCGTCGGCGCCGGCTACGTGACCTCGAAGGTCAATGCCTATGATTTCCCGCGGCAAAAGGGACCTGTTGCCGTCGATGCGGAAGTCCAGTTGATGGCGGCGAGCTGACGCCCAAAACGAAACAAAGGGGCCGGAAGGCCCCTTTTTCTTCGATGGGTTTGCTGACCGCCTTTGAAGGGCGTTACGACAAACCCTGCGCTCAGCCGTCGGCCTCAAGACGATATCCAACGCTGTCTACCGTGACGTAGCCTGCACCAGGCAAGCAGTTCGCTGCGCTGTCTGTCGCCGACGAGGCCGCGTATGGCGGAGCGTCACCTTCGCAGGGCTTGTCGCGCAATCGAGAAAGTCTGCGACAAGCCCTGACCGACCGGACCTTACAGAACCGGCGGCGCCGGCGGCACCACCGCTTCCTCGAACGTACGGTACAGCTTGCCCCAGGCCGGGTCGTGCATATGCGCCTGCAGGCCGGCCCGGTCGACCAGGGCCTGTGCCTCGCGCTCGCCGAAATTGAGCGCCTGCTCGACGTCGGTCGTCAGCACCTTGCGGCCTTCCATCAGGATCTTGCCGTCGACGATGACGGTGTCGACATCGCTGCCGAGCACCTGCTGGACCAGGCGGTGGACGACCATCCAGTTCGGCGTCAGGTGCGGCTGGCGCATGTCGATGACGGCTATGTCGGCCTTCTTGCCGACTTCCAGCGAGCCGATCTCGTGATCCATGCCGAGTGCCTTTGCGGCATCGATGGTGATCATCTCGAACATCTTGCCCGGCGGCAGCAGATAGCGGTCGTGATTGTGCAGCAGGTGCTGGGTGTATTGGGCAAGCCGCGCCATCTGGAACATGTCGAAATGGCGGCTCGGGGATACGCCATCGGAGGTGACGGCGACCGGCACGCCCTTGGAGATCATGTCGAGGATCGGCGTCGAGCGGCCGGGCGGGGCGTGGGTGACGAAGGTGCCGGTTTCGGCCAGGATATCGACTTCCTCGTGGGATATGCCCCAGCAATGCTGCAGGTGGACGTCGGGGCCGAGGATGGCGTTTTCCTTGTCCTGGAAGGCCATCCGGATCTGGCCGGCGAAGGCGTCGGAATGAATGCGCACGCCCCATTTGCGCGCCGTCTCGCGCACACGACGGGCCTGCATGCGGTCGTTGTCGGTGAGCTTTACCGCCCGGTCGGGCGTCGTCATGTTGGACGGATCGAGCGACGGCACGATGGTGAAGGGCGTCAGGAATACATTGATCCGGCCGTCAGCGCTGCCGTTCAACTCCTGGATGGTCGCCTCGGCGCCCTCGATCATTTCCTCGAAGGAGACGTGCCGGCGCTCCGGCTTGCCGCTCTCCCAGCGAGTCACAGGGTGCGGCCAGGGCAGGCCGGCCGGTCCGACGCAGATGATCTCGCGCAGGCCGATTTCGCCATAGGCCTTGGCATGGTTGCTGGCGAAGACGGGATCGTCGCTGCGCGGCATCGACGAGATGATGCTGACGCCTGTCGTGACGCCGGCGCGCAGGCGTTCAAGGCCTGAAACCAGGCCGTCGGCGTACCAGTAGTCGCGGGTGGTGTAGTGATAGTAGGTCGGCGTGACGATCTGCATCCACATGGAATTGGTGTCGGCAGCGATGCTGCGGATCAGCACGTGTCCGGCGTGGCCGTGGGCGTCGATGAGGCCGGGAATGATGAGCTTGCCCTGGCAGTCGACGACCTTCTTGTCTTGATGCCTGGGAGCGAGGTCGCTGGCAGAGCCAATGTCGACAATCCTGTCGCCCGATATGGCGATTGCACCATCCTCGATGATGCGCCGCTCGGCATCTACCGTGACGATGGTTCCATGAAGCAACAGCAGGTCGCTCATGCGATTTTCCTCCATTTCTGCTGGCTGCGGGCCTTCCGGCTGCCCTGTGGGCTTGTCTGTGCCGCGTGATGGCAGCCTGACCCCACGTAATTTTGCTACCGGCTCGAGGAAAATGCGTCAACAATATTGTTGACAATCTTGTCGATCACCTTGATGGTGGAATCCAGGAAGCGCGATCCTTGGGAGGTAAAATGTCTCGCTTTAAGAAACTCATTCTCGGTGCCGTTGCAGCACTTGCCATCTCCGCGCCGGCCACTGCGGAAACCCTGCGTTGGGGCGGTCGCGCCGACATCTATTCGCTTGATCCCGATTCGATCGCGTCGACGTTCAACCTGTCGTTTCTCAACCACATCTATGAAGGCCTGGTCCGCTACGACGCCAACTTCAAGGTCGAGCCGGCGTTGGCGACAAAGTGGGAGCTGATCGACAACAAGGTCTGGCGCTTCACGCTGCGCCAGGGCGTCAAGTTCCACAACGGCGCAGACTTCACCGCCGACGACGTGATCGCCTCGCTCAACCGCGTCACCGATCCGGCCTCGCCGCTGCGCGGCAACATCCCGCTCTATGTCAGCAGCAAGAAGGTCGACGACTACACCGTCGACGTCGAGGTCTCGGCGCCGACGTCGCTGTTCCTCAACGACATGACCAATATCTTCATGTTCAGCGCCAAGTGGCTGAAGGACAACAACACCGAGAAGCCGACCGCCGTCGACACCAAGACCGAAGGCTTCGCCACCCACAACACCAACGGCACCGGCCCGTTCAAGCTCGAGAGCCGTGTCGCCGACAGCAAGACCGTGCTGGTGGTCAACGACCTCTGGTGGGACGAGAAGAAGCACAATCTCGACCGCATCGAGTATATGCCGATCGCCTCGGCCGCGACCCGCGTCGCAGCGCTGCTGTCGGGTGAAGTCGACCTCGTCGATTCCGCACCGATCCAGGATCTGCCGCGCCTCGAAAGCTCGCCCGGCCTGTCGGTCCTGAAGAAGCAGGAGTTCCGCACGGTGTTCCTCGGCTTCAACCGCAAGGAGAAGCTGGAAGACGGTCGCGCCAATCCGTTCAACGATGTGCGCGTTCGTGAGGCAGTCGAAGCCGCCATCGACCGCGACCTGATCAACGCCAAGGTGATGCGCGGGCTTGCCCGTCCGTCCGGCTCGCTGATCGCTCCTGAGATCGCCGGCTACGCCAAGTCGCTCGACACCTACAGCAAGGCCGATCCGGAACGCGCCAAGAAGCTGCTCGCCGAGGCTGGCCAGGAAGGCCTGAAGTTCACCTACATGTGCTCCAACGACGAGAGCATCAACGAGGAGGATTTCTGCGCCGGCATCGCCAACATGCTGAAGCGCGCCGGTTTCGACGTCTCGATCGACATCGCACCGCGCGCCGTCCAGTCGCCCAAGCGCACGCAGGGCAAGGCCGACATGTTCAACCTGAGCTGGGCCAACGAGCCGACGCTCGACGCTTATTCGATCCTGGCGCAGGTTCTCTCGACCAAGAACGACAAGGTCGGTGTGTCGAACTATGGCGGATGGTCCTATCCGGAGCTGGACAAGCTGGTTGCCCAGTCGGTGCAGGAGCCTGACAGCACCAAGCGCCTGCAGCTCGAAGAGGCGGCCCTCAAGATCGCCAAGGATGACTCGATCCTGATTCCGCTGCACCAGCAGCCGATCGCCTGGGCAATGCAGGGCACGGTCAAGAGCGTCGACTTCCGCTCCGACAACAAGCCGCGTCACTGGCTGACCCAGATGGCGGGCAAGTAAGCCTAGATAACAACGTCTCCCACGACCCTGGGCGCTTCATCATCCGGTGAAGCGCCCTTTCTTTAGGTGCGTCCGCCCTGGGTTGGCGCAACGACTTCAGACTGGATTGACGATGACACGTCCCGAAGACCTGACGCTCGGCCAGCGGCCGGCTGGCCGCACGCTCATGACCGCAGACTGGCTGCTTGCCTATCCCGGCGAAGGCCATTGCCTGGTGCCGCGCGGCGAGGTGGTAATCGAAGGCGGCGAGGTCATCTTCGCCGGGCGCAGCTTCGACGGCGAGGTCGCCCGCCGCATCGACTTCGGCAGCGCGCTGATCAGTCCCGGCCTCATCGACCTGGATGCGCTCTCCGACATCGACACCTATGTGCTCGTGCACGACAACCAGCCCGGATGGGCCAAGGGCCGCATCTGGCCGCGATCCTATGTCGAGCGTGGGCCCTACGAAATGTATTCGCCCGAAGAGCTGGCCTTCCAGAAGAAGTTCGCCTTCGGCCTGTCGCTGCTCAACGGCGTCACGTCGGCCGCGCCCATCGCCTCGCTCTACTACCGCGAATGGGGCGAGACGGTCGCCGAATTCGATGCGGCTGCAGATGCGGCAGGCGAGCTCGGCCTGCGCGTCTTCCTGAGCCCTGCCTATCGCTCCGGCGGGATGGTGCTGGAGGCGCCCGGCAAGATCGTGCCCGACTTCGACGAGGCGAGGGGCCTCGCCGGCCTTGACGATGCGATTGCTTTCATCGAGCGCCAGCATGGTCGCCATGGCGGACTGGTCAATGGCATGCTGGCGCCCGACCGTGTCGAAACCTGCACGCTCACGGTACTGCAGCGGACCATGGCGGCGGCGCGTGACCTCGACTGCCGGGTGCGGCTGCACATGGCTCAGGGCAAGCTCGAGCTCGAAACCATGCACAAGCTGCACGGCGTCTCGGGGCCGCGCTGGATGGCCGATCATGGCCTGTTGAACGAGCGGCTGATCACTCCGCACGGCACCCATGCTTCGCCTGACGATCTGCAGTTCTATGCCGACGCTGGCGTGTCCATCGCACATTCGCCGCTGGTGTCGGCGCGCATGGGCAGCACGTTGAACTCGTTTGCCTCGTGCCGGAAGCTCGGCATCAATATCGGCATGGCGACCGACACGGCACCGCAGGACATGTTGATGAACCTGCTTGTAGGCCTGGTTGCCTGCCGCATCAGCGAAAAGGCATCCGATGCCGTGCTGAGCAAGGATTTCTACGATGCCGCCACGCTTGGTGGGGCAAGGGCGCTCGGCCGCACCGACATCGGCCGCCTGGCCGCTGGCGCCAAGGCCGACATCTCCGTGTTCCGCCTCGACGATCCCTACATGACGCCGACTGTCGATCCGATCACCACGCTGGTGCTCGGCGGCTCCGGCAAGGTGACGCAGGCGGTGTTCGTCGATGGACGGCTGTCGATGCTCGACGGCAAGCTGGCCGGCTTCGACATCCGCGCTGCGCGCGAACAGGCGCAGCGGCAGTACGAAGGGCTGATCGCCAAATACCCCGATCGCAGCTGGCAGCACCCGCCGGTGTCGGAGATTTTCAAGCCGAGCTACCCCATCTTGCCCTGAGCAGAATGGTGCGTCTCTCCTTGGGCTAGTTTCCGACCACGGGCAGCGACTTCGGCGCCAGTTCGCCGATGCTGCGGCCGCGCGGATCGTTCATGCCGGCGCGGGCGCAGGCCCAGTCCTGCAGCGCCTGAATTTCCCTGACGGCCCCGTCATAGTCGAGTTGTGTCGGCTTGCCCTTGTCGATGGTCAGTTGTCCGTCGACATAAACGCGCTCGACGGCGCGCTCGGCGGCGCAATGGAGCAGGCTGCGCAGGGGGTCGTAGACCGGGCGCATCGAAGGCGTGTCGAGGTCGATCACCACGAGGTCGGCCTTGGCGCCGACGCTGAGGCGGCCGATGTCGTTGCGGCCCAGAGCCCTCGCGCCGGCAAGGGTGGCGGCATCTAAGATATCTGATGTGGTCAGGTCGAAGACGCTTTTGCCGCCGAGGCGGGAGCAGATCAGCGCCTGCCGCATCTCCTCCAGCATGTTGAAGGGATAGCTGTCGGTGCCGATGGCGACATTGACGCCGGCGCGCCTGTAAGCGCCGAGCGTTTCCAGCGCCATGCCGCTGCGGGCGAAGGTAACGGGGCAATGGGCGACCGTGGTGCCGCGTTCGGCAAGTGTGACGAGATCGTTTTGCGTCCGCTGGCGGGTCCACGAGTGATGGTCGGCGAAGATGCAGTGGCCGAGGATGACGTCAGTGCCAAGCACGCCGAGGCCGTCAAGATATTGAACGGCGGTCAGTCCGGTGCGGCGCAGCAGTTCCTCGTGCTCGGCCATGGTCTGGGCTGCATGAACGGTGAGCTTCATGCCGCGCTTGCGCGCTTCATCCGCGGCGTCGGCCAGAAGGTCGGGCCGGCAGGTCTCGACCTGCGACGGCGAGACCACTCCGTCCAGCCTGCCGCTCGGATGCGCCCGGGCGCGTTCGGCGAAGTCGAGTGCGCGCACGAAGGCATCGCGGCCGGCATCGTCGTTCCATTCATATTCCAGCCTGTGGCCGTCGCGGACGATCCAATCGGCCTGGCGGAAGCCGGGTGCGAGATAGGCGCGCGCGCCGCTGCGGCCGGCGATGTCGAGCCAGATGTCGTGGGCGCCGGCGATGTCGAGGATGGTGGTGGCGCCCGAGCGCATCAGGTCGCCCAGCATTACCGTCAGGCAGGCGGCGCGGGCATCCTCGCCGCCGTCGAGCGCGCCTGAAAATTCATACATGGCCTGGCCCCACAGGGCAGGGGTGCCGACATCCTCAAAGATGCTCTTGGCCATCGGCTCGTCATGCGAATGACAATGGATGTCGACCAGGCCGGGCATGACCATGCGCGCCTTGCCCGAGAGTTCGGTCGTCGCCTCGCCCTCGAAATGTTGGCCGACGCAGATTAGCCCGGTCGCATCGAAAGCGACGTCGCCACCATGACGATAGACATGGCCGCCGCTGGCGGCGTCGTAGGCAACGATGGTGTCGACGTCGCGAATGACCGTGATTTCAGTCATGACCTACCCTGAAGCGTTTTTCGAGAAAGCGGCTATACGCGCCCATCAGCGCGCTGAAGACGAAATAGACCACGGCGGCGAAGACATAACCTTCGAGCACGGCGATGCCCTGCCAGTTGGGGTCGCGCAAGGCCGTGCGCACCGTATTGAGGAAGTCGAGCAGGCCGACGATGGTAACCAGCGTCGTGTCCTGGAAGAAGCCGATGAACAGCGACACCAGCGGTGGGATGACGGTCTTCAGCGCCTGCGGAATGGTGACGAGGAAGGTGTATTGCCAATAGTGCAGGCCGAGCGCCTTGGCTGCCTCCGTCTGCCCAGCGGGCAAAGCCTGGAGGCCGGCGCGCACGATCTCGGCGATGTAGGCTGCGGCAAACAGGATGATCGCGACCTGGGCTCGCAGGAGTTTGTCGATGGTGACGCCGTCGGGCATGAACAGCGGCAGCATGACGGACGCCATGAACAGGATGCTGATCAACGGCACGCCGCGCACCAGTTCGATGAAGGTGATGGCGAGGATACGGATGGCGGGCAGGTTGGAGAGCCGCGCCAGCGCCAACAGGATGCCGAGCGGCAGGGCGCAGACGAGCCCGACGAAAGTCAGCATGAACGACAGCGGCAGGCCGCCCCACTGCGATGTCGGGACCTGCGTCAGGCCGAGCATGCCGCCCGACATAAGCACGAACAGCAGCGGCAGCAAAACCAGCCAGGCGATGACGAGGCCGCGGCTCCACAGGCGGGGGACGCCCGACAGAGCCATCGCCGCGATGAACAGCAGCGTTGCCGCCAACGGTCGCCATTGCTCGTCGAAGGGATAGATGCCGAACAGCATGTAGCGGAGCTTGGCTGCGACATAGGGCCAGCAGGCGCCTGAGGCTGCCTTGCAGTCTTCCGGTACGCCGTCGAACACGGCATTGATCAGCAGCCAGGACGCGGCTGCCTTGGCGGCGAGCGCGAGCAACACCAGGCACAGGAGTGTCACCAGCGTGTTGCCGGGCGTGCCGAAATAGGCCTTGAGGGTGTCGTTGCGGCGAGCGGGCCGGCGCGGCGGGACGCGGTCGCCGGCGACTGTCGCGGATTGGTCGCTCATGGTCAGCGTCCCTTCAGGGCGACACGCCCGTTGTACCAATTCATCAGGGCCGAAGTCGCCAGCGACAACAGCAGATAGACCAGCATGAACAGGGCGATCGGCTCGATCGCCTGGCCGGTCTGGTTCATGATGGTGTTGGAGACCATGACCAGGTCGGGATAGCCGATGGCGATTGCCAGCGAGCTGTTCTTGAAGGTCGTGACATAGACATTGGTCAGCGGCGGGATGATGACCCTAAGCGCCTGGGGCAGGATGACAAGCCGCATCGTCAACCGGTCGGACAGGCCAAGCGCGTGGGCCGCCTCGCGCTGGCCCTTGCGGATCGCCAGGATGCCGCTACGGACGATCTCTGCCACGGTGGCAGAGGCGCCAAGCGTCAACCCAAGCAGCAGGGCAACGAATTCGGGCTTGAGATGCGCGCCGCCGGTCAGGCGAAATTTGCCGAGGACAGGCCAGTCGAGCTCGCCGCTGACATCGAAGAAGAGAATAGCTGTTGCCATCGGCAGCGCGACAAGGGCGAGGGCGACCGGCCAGCCCGGCATGGACTTGCCGGTGGCGATGCGCCGGCGACTTGCCCAGCGCTGCCACAAGATGGCGGCGACGATGCCGATTGCGGCTGCGGCCGCGACGACCCAGAAGCCGGAATTCCAGATGAAGGCGGGAACCACGAGGCCACTGTTGGAGACAAAGACGCCGGGCAGCAGCGTGATGGCCTGCTTGACCGGCGGCAGGGTGAAGATGATCACCGAATACCAGAGGAACAGATAGAGCAGCAGCGGCACGTTCCTGAGCGCTTCGACATAAGCGAGCATCAGGCGCGACAAGAGCGGATTGGAAGACAGCCGGGCGATGCCGACAAAGGTGCCGATGATGGTGCTGAGCACGATCGCCAGCACCGCAACCTTCACGGTGTTGAGCAGGCCGACCAGCATGGCCCGGGCATAGCTGTCCGACGCCTCGAAGGCGATCGGCGTGTCGCTGATGATGAAGCTTGCCTCGCGGCCGAGGTAATCGAAGCCGGTGGCGATGTCCTGCTTCGCCATGTTGGCCAACGCGTTGTTGAGCAGGTACCAGCCACAGCCGATGACGGCCGCGACGCACAGGACCTGGTAGGCCAGTTCGCGGACGCGCCGGTTTCGTAGCAGAACAATGGGCGACACGCCGTCGGTCCTTGTCGGGTCAGTTGATAAAGTTACGGCGCATGTCGAACCGACATGCGCCGTATCTGTTCTGACGGCTTAGCGGAAGGGCGGCGGGTAGAGCAGGCCGCCGGCGTTCCACAGCGTGTTCGGGCCGCGGCTCAGGCCGAGCGCGGTCTTTTCGCCGAGGTTGCGGTCGAAGACCTCGGCGTAGTTGCCGACATGCTTGATGACGTTGTAGCCCCAGGCCTTGTCGAGGCCGAGCATCGGGCCAAGCTCGTCGGTGACGCCGAGCATGCGCTGGATCTCGGGATCCTCGCTCTTGAGCTGCGCGTCGACATTCGCCTGGGTGATGCCCTTTTCCTCGGCCGCCATCATCAGCCAGGCCGACCACGAGACGATGTCGCGCCAGTTGGAATCGTTCTGGCGCACGGCCGGTGCCAGCGGCTCCTTCGAGATGGTTTCCGGCAGGATCACATAGTCATCGGGGCTCTTCGAGGCGGCGCGGATGGAGGCGAGGTCGGAACGGTCCGACGAAACCGCGTCGCAACGGCCGGAGAAGAAGGCGTTGTTGTTCTCGTCGGGGTTCTCGAACACCACCAGCTCGAACTTCTTGCCGGTCGCGCGGAAGAAGTCGGCAAGGTTCTGTGCGGTCGTGGTGCCGGGCAGGGTGCAGACGGCGGCGCCGTCCAGTTCCTTGGCGCTGTTGACGCCGAGGCTCTTGGCAACCATCAGACCCTGGCCGTCATAAAAGACCGCGGGGCCGAAATCGATGCCCAGCGAGGCCTCGCGCGAATAGGTCATCGTCGTCTGGCGCGACAGCACGTCGATCTCGCCCGACTGCAGGACCTGGAAACGCGTGTTGATGTTGGTCATCACGAAGTCGACCTTGTTCGGGTCACCGAACACGGCGGTTGCGATGGCGCGGCAGACGTCGACGTCGAAGCCGGCAAACTTGCCCTGCGCGTCGGCGAGCGCAAAGCCCGTCGTGCCCATCGACACGCCGCAGATCAACTTGCCGCGCGCCTTGACGGTCTCGAGCGTCGACGCCGCCTGCGCGGCGATCGCCGACGTGCCCAAGAGCAAAGCGGCCGCGGCGATGCGGCACGCCCTACGGAACATAGCCATATTTTTCCTCCCAATGCGGCCCGTCGGGCGTCTGCCGCGGACCGTCCCTCTCTGAACGGAGCGATCCAACCAAATTGCCGACAATTCTTCAACAAAATAATCGACAATGATTGTTTTCAATCTTGGCGCGAAGGGAGGGATGTCGCTCGACGGTCCAACTGGCGGTTGCTTAGTCGGTGCTCTCGCCACAGTTGAGACAAGGTCTGCTCGCACCCTCGTGGCGAGGGAGATTCTGATGAGCTTTGTGCCGGTGCTACCCAAAGCGTGGGTCCTGGGCTCGCTTCTTGCTGCAACATCCCCGGCTCATGCTCTCATTGAGCTTGAGGCCGTCATCAGGCCGAGTGTCGCGGCCACTCAAAGAGCGTGGTTCTACTGCGCCCTTGGCGCTGCCGGGGATCTGCGTGCAGGCATAGAACGCTTCCAAACCGCAGCCCATATAGCGGATCGGGCTCTGGTGGCTTGCGAGAAGGGTGAGGACCTCTATTCCGACGCCATTCTCAATGACCGAACGCGCATGCTGGATTTCGATGCCGCTTCACGGATGCGCGCGAAAATCCGGGCTTCTGTCATCGAGTATCTGGAGATGGACAGAGAGCCGGCGTCACAGCCTTAGATGGTTGGACGTTTGAATCTACGGCCGGTTCAGGCGGACCTTGGCTCGGCCAGCGCAGATGCCTTACAGAACGTGAAGCACGAAAAGCATTCAAGCGTTTGAAAGGGAATGGCGGAGAGGGAGGGATTCGAACCCCCGATGGGCTTGCACCCATGCCGCATTTCGAGTGCGGTGCATTCGACCACTCTGCCACCTCTCCGCGGATGTGATCGGCCGTTACCGGCGCGGCGCACTAGATAACGGCTCATCGGTCATCGCACAAGGCCAAATATGGCTGCGATGTTGTATCTTTTCAGCCGGCTTGAATCTGCCAGCGGGACGCTGCGTCAGTTCACTCGAAAATGCCGTCGCGATGGCGCCAGGGCGGGCGTTATTCGACGTTCTGGCTGCAATTCGGTCTCGTTCCCGGTGGAAGAGCGTGACAGTCGGATCATTTAGCCCGGTGCCTTTTGGCTCGAAACCGGACCTGCCTTCGACAAGCGCGGCGCGCAGCTTCAACAACATGATGTGTTCCTTGTGGCGTCGCTGGGTCGACGGCGGCTGACGCCCGTGCCGTCGGCCAGTTGTCTGGCCTTGCTGGCGGCTGTATCTGAGGTGGTCTTCCTGGGCGCGCCCATTGCGCCTGCATCGGGCAGTGATGCCCGGTTGCGACCGGATGGCGGCATTTTGGCGAGTGTTCGCCTTGACTCCTCGGCAACCTTCGGTTACGGGACGCCTGCATTCGGCGTGGAGGGTTCTCTGCGCCGCTTGTTTTTTGAACCCGTAACGACTGACAAAAAGACGGCCCGGACCGCCCAGGTGGTTCAACAAGGCCGACCGAACAGCGAAAGGCATAAAATGTTCGCAGTCATCAAAACGGGCGGCAAGCAGTACCGCGTCGCCGCCAATGATGTGATCAAGATCGAGAAGGTCGCCGGTGCAGCCGGTGAGACCGTGGAATTCGTCGAAGTGCTCGCCGTTGGCGAGGGCGACAAGGCCGAGATCGGCGCGCCCTTCGTGGCCGGCGCCGTGGTTACGGCGGAAGTGGTGGAACAGGGTCGCGCCGCGACCGTCATCGCTTTCAAGAAGCGTCGTCGCCAGAACTCGCGCCGCAAGCGCGGCCATCGCCAGCACCTCACCACGGTGCGGATCGCCGAGATCCTGACGGGCGGTGCCAAGCCTTCGAAGAAGGCAGCGGCGAAGACCGAAGCTGCGGCTGAAGAAGCCGCTGAGAAGCCCGCGAAGAAGGCAGCGCCGAAAAAGGCTGCAGCCGTCGCGGAATCAGAGTAATAGAGCGACTGAAGGAGAACATCCATGGCACATAAAAAAGCTGGCGGTTCGTCGCGCAACGGTCGCGATTCAGAGTCGAAGCGCCTTGGCGTGAAGAAGTTCGGCGGGGAAGCAGTGATTCCCGGCAACATCATTATTCGTCAACGCGGCACCACCTGGCATCCCGGCGTCAACGTCGGCATGGGCAAGGATCATACCCTTTTTGCTCTCGAAGCAGGTGCAGTGTCGTTTGCCAAGAAAGCCAATGGCCGAACCTACGTGTCGGTAAATCCGATGCTCAAGGCCGCGGAGTAGCCGGTTCCGCACTACAACACCGGCGCCCCATCTCGGGAACCGGTGTCTGGCCAAGCCAGGAAAAGGATCAGGGGAGATGGGTCGCCATCTCCCCTTTTTCTTTGCCTGGAGGACAAAAATGGTTGCCGAGAAGGAAGACTACGAAGACGAAAGGCTGTCGATAGACTGCCCCATATTGCTGACGGAGCGGCTGGTTTTGCGACCGCCGCACGAGGACGACATCCCCGAACTGGTGCAGCTTGCCGACAACCGCCACGTTGCCGAAATGCTGTCGCGCATGCCGCACCCCTATGGCGAGGCCGAGGCTCGCGCCTTCCTTTCCATGGCACGGGCCAAGCGTGGCGGCGGTGTCGTCTATGCGATCACCCTTGCCGACAGCGGCGCCTTCGTCGGTTCGGCCGGCCTCAACGCCACCGACCGTGGCCTCGAGCTCGGCTACTGGATCGGCGAGCCCTACTGGAAGCATGGCTACGCCACCGAGGCTGCGCATGCGCTGGTCGATCTCGCTTTCCGCGCGACCGACACCAATGTGCTCAACGTCTCGTGCCGGGTCATCAACCCGACGTCGCGACGCGTCATCCACAAGTGCGGCTTCCAGTATGCCGGCCAAGGCATGGTGAATTCGATCGTCGCAGGCCAGGTGCCGGTCGAGCGCTATCGCCTCGACCGCAAGACCTGGGCGAGCCTCCGGTCGTGGGCGCGCTTCTGAGATGTCCATAGCGCCGCGCGTCCAATCGGACGCGCATGGGACGCTGTGGCACTTCGGATCATGCGCTCAGGCCAGCTCGACCCATACCGGCTGGTGATCGGAGCCGTCCGCGTCGATGTCGATGCGGATGGACGTCACCTTCGCCGCAAGGTCGGCCTGGACGAAGACGTAGTCGATAAGGCGGGTTTTTTCCGGATGGGTCGTGTCGCTCCAGGAGGCCGACCCGTCCGGGACGCCACCCGCCAGCGCATAGGCGTCTACGGGGTGATGGGCGACGATCTGGGGACCCTCCACCGGATCGGGCGCGCCGGTCATGATGAGGTGCTCGGGAGAGCCCCGTACCATGTTGAAGTCGCCCATCAACACGAATTCCTCGGGGCTGGGGAGCTCGGGGAAACCGTATTCGGCAGCGCCTGTTATGGCGCCGCCTTCCATTGCAAAGGCGTAGACCCGCTCTTTCAGGTGACGGATCTGCGCTATCCGTTCCTCCTGACTGACATGGTCGACATGTACCGAATAGATGCGCAGCGGGCCGGAGGGCGCCATGACAAGCGCTTCCAGTGCCGAGCGCTGCAGGTTGCCGCGGCTGATGCGCCGGCTGCGCGGCAGAAGCAGATTGCGCGAGGCCACAATCGGCCAGCGCGACAGCACCATGTTACCGAATTGCAGGCGCTTGTTTGCCGGCTTTCCATCGTCGCCGAGCATGCCGAAGTCGATGTCCATGGCGACGCCGTAGACATGGAAGTAGTCGGGCAGCAGTTTTGCCAGCCCGTCGACCATATCGGCCATGTTGTTGCGCATGAAGTTGCGGGTCACTTCCTGCAACGCGACGATGTCGGCGCCGTCGATGGTGCTGGCAATGCGCTCGAGATCGTAGCGCCCGTCGCGGCCGACGCCGTATTGCGTGTTGTAGGTGACCAGCTTCATCCGGTTCGTCTCCCTATGCCGCATGGCGTCCGCGCCAATCCGCTCTCGCCCTTCGCTGCGCCTTGCGTTATGGCAGAAGCGCCGCAACAACCAAATAAGCAATAGAAGACGAACAGTGCGATGAAATTTCTCGATCAAGCCAAGGTTTACATCCGCTCCGGAAACGGCGGCGCGGGTGCTGTGTCGTTCCGGCGCGAAAAATTCATCGAGTTCGGCGGCCCTGATGGCGGCGACGGTGGCCGTGGCGGTGACGTCTGGCTGGAGGTGGTCGACGGGCTGAACACGCTGATCGACTATCGTTATCAGCAGCACTTCAAGGCGCAGACCGGCATTCACGGCATGGGCCGCAACATGACCGGTGCCAAGGGGGCAGACATCACGCTCAAGGTGCCTGTTGGCACGCAGGTCTATGAAGAAGACAACGAGACGCTGATCTGCGACCTGACTCAGGTCGGCCAGCGTTACCTGCTGGCGAAGGGCGGCAATGGCGGCTTCGGCAACCAGCATTTCAAGACCTCGACCAACCAGGCGCCGCGCCGCGCAAATCCCGGCCTCGAAGGCCAGGAAATGTGGGTCTGGCTCAGGCTCAAGCTGATTGCCGACGCTGGTCTCGTCGGCCTGCCCAATGCCGGCAAGTCGACCTTTCTCGCCTCGGTCACGGCGGCAAAGCCCAAGATCGCCGACTATCCCTTCACCACGCTGCATCCGGGCCTGGGCGTTGCCCGCATCGATGCCCGCGAATTCGTCATCGCCGACATTCCCGGCCTGATCGAGGGCGCGCATGAAGGTGTCGGCATCGGTGACCGCTTCCTCGGCCACGTCGAGCGGACGCGGGTGCTGCTGCATCTGGTTTCGGCGCAGGAAGAGAACCCGGGCAAGGCCTACAAGATCGTGCGCGGCGAGCTCGAAGCCTATGGCCACGGGTTGACCGACAAGATCGAGATCGTGGCGCTGTCGCAGGTCGATACGCTCGATCCCGATGCGCGCAAGAAGAAGGTCGCTTCGCTGAAGCGCGCCGCTGGGCGCGCCCCGATCCTGCTTTCGGCCGTTACCCGCGAGGGCATCGAAGAGACGCTGCGCGCACTGATGAGCATCGTCGAGGAAGCGCGCCAAGCAAGCGGCGACGTCGCCCCCTCCGACGCACGCTGGACGAAGTAGGCCTAGAATGACGATCCCTTCGCTGCGGACCTACAAGCGCATCACCGTCAAGATCGGCTCGGCGTTGCTGGTCGACCGATCGAGCGGCCTCAAGCGCGAATGGCTGGCCTCGATGGCCGACGACATCGCGACGCTGACCGAGGCCGGAGCCGACGTGCTCGTCGTCTCGTCGGGCGCCATCGCGCTCGGTCGTACCATTCTGGGGCTTGGCAAGCGGGCGCTGAAGCTCGAGGAGAGCCAGGCGGCTGCGGCCGTCGGGCAGATCGAGCTTGCCGGCGCCTGGTCGGACGCGCTCGGGCGCAAGGGGCTGAAGTCGGGCCAGATCCTGGTGACGCTCGGCGATACCGAGGAGCGCCGGCGCTACCTCAATGCGCGGGCGACGATCTCGACTTTGCTCAAGATGAATGCCGTGCCCGTCATCAACGAGAACGACACGGTCGCCACCACCGAAATCCGCTATGGCGACAACGACCGCCTGGCGGCCCGCGTCGCAACGATGATGGGCGCCGACCTTCTGGTGCTGCTCTCCGACATCGACGGGCTCTACACCGCACCTCCCGCACATGACCCGAACGCCAAGTTCATTCCGGTCGTCGATCGTATCACGCCCGACATCGAGGCGATGGCGGGGGCTGCCGCTTCCGAGCTGTCGCGCGGCGGCATGCGCACCAAGCTCGATGCCGGCAAGATCGCCACCGCCGCGGGCACCGCGATGATCATCACCGCCGGCACGCGGCTGTCGCCGCTGATGGCGATCGAACGTGGCGAGCGTGCCACCTATTTCCGCCCGAGCGGCAATCCGGTGAAGGGCTACAAGACCTGGATCGCCGGCCAGCTCGACCCGGCCGGCCGATTGACCGTCGATGCCGGTGCAGTGGGCGCCCTGTTGCAGGGCAAGTCGTTGCTGCCCGCCGGGGTGAAGCTGGTCAGCGGCAACTTTTCGCGCGGCGACACGGTGGCGATCCTGTCGCCAGAAGGCCGCGAGATCGCGCGTGGACTGGTTGCCTATGACGCTGCGGATGCCGTAAGGATCGCTGGGCTGAAATCGACCGAGATCGAGACCGTGCTCGGCTACGAGGCGCGGTCGGCGATGATCCACCGCGATGATCTGGTGGTCAGCCATGCGGACGCGGTGGTGCAGGCGGAAGGGTGAGGACATGCTGAAGGCGCACGAGAGCCAGGATACGGCGCGGCTGATGGCCGAGATCGGCCACAAGGCCCGGACTGCAGCGCGCCCACTCGCCGTTGCCAGCGCCGAGCGCAAACATGCCGCGCTCATCGGCATGGCCGATGCCATCCTCCGCCGCCAGGACGAAATTCTCGACGCCAACGCCACCGACGTGAAGAACGGCGAGGAAGCCGGCATCAGCGGTTCGTTCATGGACCGCCTGAGGCTGACGCCGGGCCGCATCCGCGACATGGCTGACGGTATCCGGGCGATTGCCGATCTCAGGGATCCTGTCGGTGAAATCATCGCCGAATGGGATCGCCCCAACGGCCTGCATATCGAGCGCGTGCGCACGCCGCTTGGCGTCATCGGCGTGATCTATGAAAGCCGCCCCAATGTGACGGCGGATGCCGGCGCGCTGTGCCTCAAGGCCGGCAACGCGGTGATCCTTCGTGGCGGTTCGGATTCGCTCAATTCGTCGCTGGCGATCCATGCCTGTCTCGTCGAGGGCCTGAAGTCGGCCAACCTGCCCGAGGATGCGATCCAGCTGGTGCCTGTGGCCGACCGCGCCGCCGTCGGCGAAATGCTCAAGGGCCTGTCGGGCAACATCGACGTGATCGTGCCGCGCGGCGGCAAGAGCCTTGTCGAGCGCGTGCAGACGGAGGCGCGGGTACCTGTATTCGCCCATCTCGAGGGCATCTGCCATCTCTACATCGACAAGTCGGCCAAGCTCGACATGGCGGTGGCGATCGCAGTCAACGCCAAGATGCGCCGCACAGGCATCTGCGGTGCTGCCGAGACGCTGCTGGTCGACCGCGCGGTCGCCTCGACCCACCTGGTGCCAGTGCTGGAAGCGCTGCGGGCGGCAGGTTGCGAAATCCACGCCGACGAAGACGTGCTCGCCGCTTTTGCCGACGCACAGGCTGCGACCGATGCCGACTGGTCGACGGAATATCTCGACGCCATCATCTCGGCCAAGCTGGTCGACGGCATCTCGGGCGCCATCGAGCATATCGAGACATTCTCCTCGCACCACACCGAGGCAATCGTCGCCGAGGATGCCAAGGTAGTGGAGCGCTTCTTCAACGAGATCGACTCGGCGATCCTGCTGCACAACGCCTCGACCCAGTTCGCCGACGGCGGTGAGTTCGGTATGGGCGCCGAGATCGGCATCGCCACTGGCAAGATGCACGCCCGTGGCCCGGTCGGAGTGGAGCAGTTGACCTCTTTCAAGTATCGCGTGCGCGGCAACGGACAGCTCAGGCCGTGATCAGGCATATCGGGCTGGTGTGACGGCTTTGCGCGCAATCACCCCCCTCTGCCCTGCCGGGCATCTCCCCCTCAAGGGAGGAGATTTGTTGACATACCTGCTTTCGCCAAACTTTGGCGTGGATGTTGCTGAGGTAACAGCCACGCTGCCGGCAGAGGGGGGCGCCTAGCACCATGCTCTCCCCACTGGATTCGCCAATTTCCCAAAAATACCTCCGTATGCCGCATGCCATGAAAGGCATGCAGGTCGGGCTGTTCGGCGGGTCGTTCAATCCGCCTCACGCTGGCCATGGGCTCGTTGCCGAGATCGCCATGCGCCGCCTGCAGCTCGACCAGCTGTGGTGGATGGTCACGCCAGGCAATCCGTTGAAGAGCACGCGCGAGCTGGCGCCTCTGGCCAGGCGCATCGAGCTGTCCGAGGCGGTTGCCAAGGACCCGCGCATCAAGGTGACCGCTTTCGAGGCGAGTTATAATGTGCGCTACACCGCCGACACGCTGGCGCTGATCAAGGCGCGCAATCCGGGTGTCGATTTCGTCTGGATCATGGGGGCAGACAATCTCCGCGATTTCCATCGCTGGCAGCGCTGGCGGCAGATCGTCATGACCTTCCCGATTGCCGTCATCGACCGGCCGGGGGCGACGCTGTCGTTCCTGTCGTCGGTGGTTGCCAAGACCTTCGACTATGCGCGGGTGGATGAGGGCGATGCGCCGTTGCTGGCGCGGATGAAGGCCCCTGCCTGGACCTTCATCCACGGGCCGCGTTCCCTGCTGTCGTCCACGGCGCTCAGGAACGGGACCGCCAAGGACAAGTCCTAGAGGTTCATGCAACTCCAGGCGGATGGTGCGATGCACTTTTCCCGGACTGACTTAGCTCTTGATCGGGATCCAGATTTCGTAGCCGCCATAGCCTGTCGCCGCGTCAAAGCTCTCCGGATAGAATTCAAAATTGGGGCCGTCGGCGGCTTCGTGCCCGGAAGCCGGCAGCCACTTGCACCACACCGTGTGGATGATGCGCCGGATCATCGAAATATGGTCGGTGGTGGCGAATACGGCATAGCGCTGTGGCGGTATGCGAAGACGCGTGAATTCTGGCGTCAGATCCGCAAAACTCTCAACCTCGACGCCCGCGATGTATTCGAAACTGTCGTCGTCGAAATTGCAGCAAACACCATATCCGAAACAGTTCTTCTGGCCCGGCACGCTGCCGAAATGAGGGCCGAAGCGCTGCCAGAGCGATGGAATCGCGAGACTGGTCTCGCTTGTGTAGCGATCGCCGAAGCCGGCGATGAGCAAGGGGCCGCCATCGACAAAGCGCGGCGGGGCCAGGTTTTCGACGAAGGTGTCGTCCATCTTGAGAAGCTCCAGGCATCGGGTCTGTGAAACGGAGCCATTGGCACGCACCTCCTCGGGGGTCTGCCCGAAGCGGTCGCGAAAGGCCCTGGTGAATGCCTCATGCGAGCCGTAGCCGGAGTCGATGGCGACAGCGAGGATGTCAGGTGCGCCTTTGGCCAGCGCGTGCGCCGCATCCATCAGGCGACGGGCCCTGATATAGCCCATGACCGAATGGCCGGTGGCGGCGGCGAAGGCGCGTGACATGTGGAAACGCGAGACCCCGCCAGCCGTGGCGATGTCGTCGAGCCCTATGTCCTTGAAGTAGTGGCTCTCGATGTACCAGATGGCTTTCTGAACAGGGGTCATCGTTGTTTCCGGCATGAGGACGCTCCCGATATGCCTGCTTGCGGGACGGCCCATTTGATCGCGCTTGCTGCCGGGGCGGTGTTTCGCACGAAAAGCCATGCCCGGAAATGCATCGGCCGCGCGTTTGAGCCAGCGCGGGCAATTTGGCAATCCAGCACGGTACATGTCGCAATTGCAGCCGTGGAAAAGCTCCGATCTGGCGACACTGGCGCATGAACAAGCGAGACGATGCGGCAGCAGCAGGCGACGAGGGCGAGCGAACGCCGGCGATCGCCGTCGCCGGCGTGATCCTGGCCATGGCGCTGGTCGCCGTCGGCAACGGCCTGATGTTTGGTTACATCCCCGTCAGCCTCGGTGCGTCCGGCTATGCGCCGGCCTGGGCGGGCACGATGCTGACCGGCCTTTCGGCCGGCGGACTAGCCGGCTGTCTGCTCACCGGAATGCTGGTCCGCCGGGTCGGCCATGCGCGCGCCTACATGGTGTTTTCCGCCCTCATCGTGCTCTCGAACGTCGCGGTTGCGGCCGGCACCTTCCCGCTCATCTGGATCGCGGCGCGTGTGCTCTATGGCTTCGCCATCTGCGGTCTGTTCATCGTTTCCCAAAGCTGGCTCAACGATGCGGTGGGCAACGACATCCGCGGCCGGGTCATGGCGATCTTCTACGTCGCCTATGTCGTCGGCCTCGGCGTCGGGTCGTTTCTCCTCCGTTTCGTCGACATCGCAACTGCGCAGGCCCCACTGCTCTGCGTCGCCTTCGCCGCCATCTCCATCCTGCCCGTAGGCCTGACCCGCCTGCGCCAGCCGTTGCCGCCGCTGGCCGCGTCGGTGGCGTTGGTGCGTGCGTGGCGCATCTCGCCTGTCGGCGTCGCCGGCATGCTCGCCGTCGGCGGCCTGTCGATGATGATCGCCGGCTTTGCCCCGATCCATGCGACGGCTAGCGGCTTCACCCAGCAGCAGGTTGCAACGCTCTTGTTTGCAATGCCGCTCGGCACGCTTCTGTTCCAGATTCCGTTTGGCTGGATTTCCGATCGTACCGACCGGCGATATGTGCTTGTGGCGGCAGGGTTACTCGTGGTCGTTGCCGGCCTTGCTGCCGGCCGGTTCGACGGCAGTGCGCTGCCGATCATGGTTGCGATCTATGTCGTGTGGAGCGGGGCAAGCGAGTCGATCTATTCGCTGTCGAGCGCGCATGCCAGCGACCGCGCTCACAAGGACGATCTCGTCGCCTTGTCGAGCAGCATGCTGTTTGCCTGGTCGCTGTCCGGCTTCATCGTTCCCGGACTCGGCACCATACTGACGGCCATCTACGGCACCCAGGCCTTCATGTATGTTGCAATCGTCATTGCCGCCGCCTACACGCTGTTCGTACTCTGGCGGTTGCGCAGGGTTCGGGCTGTTCCGGCTGATGAGACCGGGGCATTCTCGCCGAGGGCGGCACAGGTTCCGCCGTCGATCGAACCCTAGCCGGCGCAGCAATAAGCCGCCATTGGCAGGTGTTTGGCGGGCCTTGTCTTGAAACTGTCGCCCAACTCTGCCTATCTAAATGATGTCACCCGAGTCCTGGGTGATTTGGTTGTTCTTGTCGGAAAGGAAAGACACTGAGAACAGCACTACGGAAGAAGGCGGAAGTCATGCCTTCGCCGGCCGGGATAGGCGAATTCGACGCCGTTGCCCGCGCCCTCAAGACGGTCCTTGCCAGTCTGGAAGACTCCAAGGCCGAAGAAATCGTCTCCATCGACATCAGGGGCAAATCGAGCCTGGGCGACCACATGGTCATCGCCTCGGGTCGTTCGCATCGTCATGTCGCAGCGGTTGCCGATCATCTCCTCAAGGCGCTGAAGGATGCCGGTCTCGGCAATGCCCGCGTCGAGGGGCTGTCGGGCGCCGACTGGGTGCTGATCGATTCAGGCGATATCATCGTCCACGTCTTCCGCCCCGAAATCCGCGAGTTCTACAACATCGAGAAGATGTGGCAGACACCGGATCTCGAGGAAGAAACGGTTCACTGAACCGTTCGACCTAGAGGATGAAGGTCTGGATACATGCCGTGGGCCGGATGAAATCCGGCCCCGAGAAGGAACTTGCCGACCGCTATCTCGACCGTTTCGCCAAGAGCGGAGGGCCGTTGGGGCTGGACTTCGGCGGCGTTACCGAGATTGCCGAAAGTCGCGCCCGCGATGTCGATGAGCGGCGGCGCGAGGAAGGGGACAGGCTGAGGGCGCAGCTCGCGCCCGGCACGGCGCTCATCCTGCTCGACGAACGCGGCAAGAACCTTTCCTCCCAACAGTTTTCCGACAAGGTCGCCGCAATGCGCGATGGTGGCCAGCGTGGGCTGATGATCGCCATCGGCGGTCCTGACGGCCATGACGAGGCACTGCGCAACGAGGCTCAGCTGCTGATCTCTTTCGGTGCCGCCACCTGGCCGCACCAGATGGTCCGCATCATGCTGGGCGAGCAGCTCTATCGCGCTTCGACGATCCTTTCGGGGCATCCCTACCATCGGGCATGACATCGGGCGCTGCCGCAGCGGAAGGGCCGCGCGGCCCGAAATTCGACAAAAAGGCGCAGCACCGACGATCCGGGCGGCCCTCGCGACGGCACTATGGTTGATGGTTCGTTAACGATGCCGCCGCTAAGGTCGCCGATGCACAACCGGATCATCTGATGGCGCACATCTCCCCCCTGAAGGCGTGGCTTTGGCCATGCCGCGGCATAGCCGCGGCGGGTCTGCTTGCGCTTGCCTGCGGGGGCGCGCTGGCCCAGGAAACGCAGCCGACGCCCGATCCGGAACTGACACAATCCGAATACGAGACCGTCGCCCGCGATATCCAGGTTTCGGCCGAGCGCCGTGAGCGCCTCGCCGCTGACATCGCCCAAGTGAAGAAGGATCATGCCTCGATCACTGCGGCGCTGATCCAGTCGGCCAAGACCGAGCGCAAGCTCGCCCAGGACATCGAGGACATCGCCGGCAAGCTCGAAGGGCTGAAGGAACAGGAATCAGGCATCCGCAGTTCTCTCGCCATGCGCCGAGGCGTCTTGGCGGAGGTGCTGGGCGCGCTCCAGCGCATGGGGCTCAATCCGCCGCCGGCGATCCTGGTCAAGCCCGAGGACGCGTTGTCATCGGTGCGCAGTGCCATCCTGCTCGGGGCGGTGGTGCCGGAACTGCGTTCGGAAACCGAGATCCTGATGACCGATCTCAAGGAACTGACGCGGGTTGTCACCTCCATCGAGACCGAGCGCGACCGGCTGAAGGCGGCCGTTACCGAGCAAGCCACGGAGAAGGAACGGCTGAACCTTCTGCTCGCTGCCAAGGACAGGCTGCGCACGGAATCCGAGACAGCGCTTGCCGACGAAACCAAGCGGGCGGCCGAACTTGCGGCGCGCGCCGAAAGTCTCAAAGATTTGATCGCCTCGCTCGACAGGCAGGCGGCGAAGAAAGTAGCGGACGAACAGGCCGCCCGAAAGGCTGCGGAAGCCGCAGCCAAGCAGGCCGACGAGCCGGTCGTCGCAGCGGTTCCAGAAGCCAACCAACTCATTGCTTCCGCTCCGTTTTCGCTGCTCCAGGGGCAGGTCGCGCTGCCGGTGGCCGGCCGTATCAAGCGCCAGTACGGCACCGCCGATGGCAATGGCGGCACCATGCTCGGGGACATGGTTGCGACACAATCGGGAGCCATCGTCACCGCTCCGGCGGATGGAAGTGTTCTTTATGCGGGGCCTTTCCGCTCCTATGGTCAACTCTTGATCCTCAACGCAGGCGACGGCTATCATGTCGTCTTGGCGGGGATGAGTAGAATCAGCGTCGCGCCGGGGCAGTCCGTGCTTGCAGGGGAGCCGATCGGTGCGATGGGAGAGGCCAGGGTGGCGAGCACCACGGCTTCGGAAAATGCAAATTCGACGCCGGAACTTTATGTAGAGTTCCGCAAGGATGGAAAACCCGTCGATCCGGCCCCGTGGTGGGCGGACCGCACCTCTGGAAGGACATAAATGATGCGTAAACTGTCGCTTCTGCTTGCCGGGGCGCTGATGGGCGCCTCCGCAATGAGCCTTGTGTATGGCGCACCGGGTTCGGCGGCGAATGCGGCAGGTTCGGAAACCTATCGCCAGCTGGCCATTTTCGGAGACATCTTCGAGCGTGTGCGCGGCCAGTATGTGACCCCGCCGGATGAGAAGTCGCTGATCGAGAATGCCATCAACGGCATGCTGACCTCGCTCGATCCGCACTCGTCCTATCTCAACGCGGAAGCCGCCAAGGACATGCGCGTCCAGACCAAGGGCGAGTTCGGCGGCCTCGGCATCGAGGTGACGATGGAGAACGAACTGGTCAAGGTCATCACCCCGATCGACGACACGCCCGCTGCCAAGGCCGGCGTTCTGGCCGGCGATTACATCTCCAAGATCGATGGCGACGAAGTTCGCGGCATGACGTTGAACGACGCGGTCGAGAAGATGCGCGGCCTGGTCAATACGCCGATCAAGCTGACCATTCTGCGCAAAGGCGCCGACAAGCCGATCGATCTGACCATCACGCGCGACGTCATCAAGGTCAAGGCGGTGAAGTACCGGGTCGAAAACGACGTCGGCTACATGAAGATCACCTCGTTCACCGAGAAGACCTATGACGACCTGCATGACGCGATCCTGCAGATCAAGAAGCAGATCCCCAAGGACAAGCTCAAGGGCTTCGTACTCGACCTGCGTCTCAATCCGGGTGGTCTGCTCGACCAGGCAGTGAGCGTGTCCGACACGTTCCTGGATCGCGGCGAGGTCGTGTCGACCCGTGGCCGCGACCCCAAGGACATCACCCGCTTCGACGCCCGTCCGGGCGACGAGATCGACGGCGATCCGCTGATCGTGCTGATCAACGGCGGTTCGGCGAGCGCGTCGGAAATCGTGGCCGGTGCGCTGCAGGATCACCGCCGTGCGACGGTGGTGGGCACGCAGTCCTTCGGCAAGGGCTCGGTGCAGACGATCATCCCGCTGGCCGAGAACGGCGCGCTGCGGCTGACGACGGCGCTCTATTACACGCCGTCGGGCAAGTCGATCCAGGGCAAGGGCATCACACCCGACATCAAGGTCGACCAGCCGCTGCCTGCCGATCTCCAGGGGCGCGATGTCACCCGGGGCGAGTCCGAGCTCAAGGGCCACATCAAGGGCGCGGAAGAGAACGACCAGGGGTCGGGTTCGTCGGCCTACGTGCCGCCGGAGCCGAAGGACGATATCCAGTTGCAGTATGCGCTGGAACTGCTCCGCGGCACCAAGACCGATCCGGCGTTCCCGCCGAATCCTGACAAGGCGGTGATGAACAACCAGTAAGGCCGGCAACGCTGGTCTCAAGGACAAGGCAATGCAATGCTGCCGGGACCGCAAGGTTCCGGCAGTTTGATTCGGGGATTGGCGTGGAGCGCGGTGCGTCCTGCAGGACGCACAAGAGCAGGGCACGGCTTGGTGCAGATCGACAAGGAAATCGACCGCCCGCTCGGGCAGCCGCCTCGCCGCAAAGGCGGCGGCAAGCCGTCATGGCTGAGCAAGAGGGCGGTGCTGGCAGGCCTTTGCGTGCTCGCAGTGGTTGGCGGCTCTGCGGCGATTGCCTTGCGTGACAAGCCGTTTCGCGTGCCGGAAGTGCCTGTCGTCACCAAACCCGAAGTGGTGGCCGAAGCGCCGGTTCAAGCTGCGCCCAAGCCTAAACCTGCGACGACTCAAAATGGCGGTCCGTCGATCATCCGCGTCAATCCGCCGACCGATGGCAGCGGCGTGGTGGTGATCCGCGACCCCTCGGCAGTTGGCCAGAACGAGCGTATCGCCCATCTTCCCGAGACGGCTTTGATCGAAGACAGCGCCGATGGACCGCTGCCTGCCCGTTCCGCCGACGGGCGCCGGCCGTTCGACGTCTATGCCCGCGCCTGGTCGGGTGCGCGTGGCGCGCGCGTGGCGGTTGTTATCGGCGGCCTCGGCATCTCGCAGACCGGTACGCAGGCGGCGATCGCAAAGCTGCCGCCCGAAATCACACTCGGCTTTGCGCCGCAGGGCAACAGCCTTGGCCGCTGGATGCAGGCGGCGCGGCGCGAGGGCCACGAAATCGTCATGCAGGTGCCGCTCGAGCCGTTCGATTTTCCGAACGTCAACCCCGGCCGCAACACGCTGACCATCGACGCCGGCGACAAGAACCTCGACAGGTTGCGCTGGGTGCTGTCGCGGACGACCAACTACACTGCCGTGATGAACTACATGGGTGCGCGCTTCTCGGCCGATCCGGAGGCGATGGGCGTACTCATGACGGAACTCGGCAAGCGCGGCCTCGGCTATGTCGATGACGGTTCCTCGGCCCGAAGCGTGGCGCCGGAACTGGCGCTGAAGAACGGTGTGCCCTTTGCTGCGGCCGACGCGGCGATCGACGCCGTGCAGGATCGCGGCGCCATTCTCGACAAGCTGGACGAACTGGAACGCACTGCGCGCGCCAAGGGATTTGCCATCGGCACCGGCAATGCCTTCGACGTGACCGTCGATGCGGTGGCAGCATGGGCAAGCGAAGCGCGCAAGCGCGGCATCGAGATCGTGCCGATCTCGGCCGTCGCGAGCGACCCCGAAAGAGGATAACGGTCGATGTCGAAAAAGAAGATCGCAGCAGAGGATCTGCCCTACCGCCCCTGCGTCGGCATCATGGTGCTGAACGCGAAAGGACTGGTCTGGGCCGGCCGCCGCATTGCCGAACCTGACAGCGAGCTGTCCAACACCGACAAGCTCTGGCAGATGCCGCAGGGCGGCATCGACAAGGGCGAGGAGCCCTATCCGGCGGCCATGCGCGAGCTCTACGAAGAGACCGGCATGCGCAGCGTATCGCTGCTGGCGGAGGCGCCTCAATGGATCAACTACGATTTGCCGGAGCATCTCATCGGCGTCGCGCTCAAGGGCAAGTATCGCGGTCAGACGCAAAAATGGTTCGCCTTCCGCTTCGACGGCGACGAGAACGAGATCGCCATCGACCCGCCTCCCGGCGGTCATTCGGCCGAGTTCGATCGCTGGGCCTGGAAGCCGATGAGCGAGCTGCCGGAGCTGATCGTGCCGTTCAAGCGCTCGGTGTATGAGGAGGTCGTCTCGGCCTTCCTGCATCTCGCGCCTTGATGGCTGGCGCGCTCTCCATTTGCGTAACTGCCTGACAGAAAATCACAATTTCTCCTGCCTGGGGTGGCGACCAAGCGCCGCCCTTGACAAGCAGCGCCGCGTCGGCAACCCTCTGGCGATGTGCAATTTCGCTCACATCGGCAGCTTTGCCCTGTTTCGGGTCTGCCCCATCGCGGGATCCTAGCCCCGGCTCGGTCGCCATGCGACTGCCGAGCCCCTGGGGCCCATTCTCCAACGCATAAGATCATGAGCACCGGGCCGCTTTGCGGTTCGGCTTAATACAAGCACGCATCCGCCTTGGCGGATGACCGGTGGCGCGCATCCCGCGGGGAGCGCTGGCCGGACGAATTTCATGGGGTCTGCATTGCGCCAGAACATCAAGCAGCGCCGCGAGCACAACATCGTGGTGAGCGAAAACGACTACGCCAGGCTGACCGGCCTCGCCGAGTCCAGCCTAGACAGGATGCCCGAGATTGCCGAGGAACTGCTGTCCGAGATGGACCGCGCCAAGGTTGCGCCGCTGAGCCGCATGCCTGCCACGGTTATCCGCATGGGCTCGAAGGTTACATTCCGCAGCGGCGACGGTGAGGTCAAGACGGTGACGCTGGTCTATCCCGGCAAGGCCGACATCGCCGAGGGCAAGGTGTCTATCCTGACGCCTGTTGGCGCTGCCCTGATCGGCCTGCGCGAAGGCCAGTCTGTTGCCTGGACCTCGCGTGACGGCCGCCGTCTCGAATTCGAGATCGTCGCCGTCGAGGCGCCGCTCGAAGGCGCCAACTGAAGCAAAGTTAGTTCATCAAGCCAGATGTCGACCGTGCCGGCGCCGGGCAAAGGCCCGCGCCCGTGGAGTTTTGCCATGACCAAATGTCAGCTGACGACCAAGGACTTCGCCATAGTCAAGACGATGCTTGACCGCCTGGCCTGGTCGGGTGGTCCGCTCGTCGAACTTTTGCGCTGCAAGCTTGCTTCGGCGCAGGTGGTGTTTTCGAACGAAGCCGATCCCGATGTGGTGACGCTGAACAGCCGTGTGGTCTTCTCGGTCGACGGCGGCTCGGCCCACACCCGGGTTGTCACGCAGGGCCCGATGGACAGCATGGTCGGGCTCACCATCCCGATCACGGTGCCGCGCGGCCTTGCGCTGCTCGGCCTGCGCAAAGGCCAGTCGATATCGGTCGACCGCGGCCGTGGTACAACGGAAGTCATTCGCGTCGACGATATCCTCTATCAGCCCGAGGCGTCGCGACCGGGAATCACTGAGGCCGAGCCCGTTGCGGAGATGGCGCGACGCCGCTTTCCGGTGCTGGTGTTCAGCGCTGACGAGCCGAGGCCACTTGGCGTTCGGCCAAAAATCCGGCACACCTCGGACAGCGGCGACGATCCCGGGCCTTCGGCTGCCTGAGGCAGCGCCATCTGCGGTGTCCCGCATTTGCTGGGCTGTTGCAGGGATTTGAGCTTGTGCGCGAGCTTTCTAAGGACCGCGTACCTGGGGGCGAAATGAGGGTTGTGGTTGTCGGCGGCGGCGTGATCGGGATCACGACCGCCTATTATCTCGCCGAAGCCGGGCATGAGGTGGTCGTTTACGACCGCCAGAAAGGCCCGGCCCAGGAGACGAGCTATGCCAATGCCGGGGAGATTTCTTCCGGCTATGCCTCGCCCCTGGCCGCACCGGGCGCCCCGCTCAGGGCGCTCAAATGGATGTTGCGCAAGGACAGCCCGTTCGTCTTTAAGCCGAACCTCGATCCCATTTTCTGGCGCTGGCTGGCGCAGCTTCTGCGCAACTGCACGGCCGAGCGTTATCAGGCCAACAAGGCGCTGATGATGCCGCTCGCCGAATATAGCCGTGACATGCTGAGGGTGCTGCGGCAGGCGACCGGCATCAGCTACGACGAAGGCAGCCATGGCACGCTGCAGCTCTTCCGCAGCCAGGAACAGCTCGACCGTGCCGCTGCCGATACGTCCGTGCTCGACCGGTTCCAGGTGCCCTACGAAATCCTCGATGCCGCAGGTTGCATCAACGCCGAGCCGGGGCTGGCCGCTGCCCGCGACATGATTTCAGGCGGGTTGCGCCTGCCCGACGACGAGACCGGAGATTGCCGGCTGTTCACCGAGCGGTTGGCCGAATTGTGCGCCAGCCGCGGCGTGGTTTTCAAATACAACACAAGGGTTCATGCCTTTCCGCATTGGAAAGGCAAGGTTCATCGCATCGTGACATCGGAGGGCGTGACCGAGGGTGACGCTTTCGTTCTTGCGGCGGGCCCCTATTCGGAGCGCTTCATGCGCAAGCTCCACCAGCGCGTGCCGGTCTATCCGCTGAAGGGTTATTCGCTGACGCTTCCAGTTGCCGACGGGCAGGCAGCACCAGTGTCGACCGTCATCGACGAGACGAACAAGGTTGCCATCACGAGGCTCGGCGACCGTATCCGCATTGGTGGCACGCTCGAGATGTCTGGTTTCGACGTGACCTTGCGCGAAGAGCGTCGTGACTTGCTCGAACGGTCGCTGCGCGAGCTCTTTCCGGGTGTCGACAATCTGCGCGACGCCAGTTTCTGGTGCGGGCTCAGGCCGATGACATCAGATGGCCCACCCATTGTCGGCAGGACCAAGCTGCCGAACCTGTTCGTCAACACCGGCCACGGCATGTTCGGCTGGACCATGGCCTGCGGCTCGGCAAAAATCCTGGCCGACACGATCTCCGGCCGGCAGCCGGAGATCGAGGCTGACGGCCTAGGGCCGCAGCGCTACTGGGCTTGAGGTCAGGCCACATTCTTCAGCGAACGCGGCGCTTCCGCCGACTGGTACATCGAAATCACGTGGCCGTCGGGGTCGGCGAACTCGGATGACCAGCCTCCCGGTGCGTGGCTAACCGGGGTGACGATGGTCACGCCTTGCCCGGCCAGAGACGATACCACGTCGTCGATGCCGCCGTCGGCGATCTCGAAGACGATGATCGGCGAGTTGCCGGGGCGCGATTCCATCTTGAAAAAGATCAGGTCGACACCGTTGACGGTGCTGGCGATGAGCCAGTCGCCGCCTGTCTCGCCGTCGCCCTCCATGCGCTGGACATCCAATCCCATGACGACACGATAGAAAGCCTCGGTCTTGTCGATGTCCGAGACATAGTAGCAGATGTTGCCCAGCTTGCTCTTTCCAAACATTTGGTCACTCCGTGGTTTTGGTTGCACGTAGCCTTAGTTGCCGCGCACCCGGATTTTGTGAGGTGCCGATCACGAAAAGATGCCCGTCGGGATCGTGGCTCGCGAGCAGTGCCCCTTGCTGCCTGGCCGCTTCAAGCAGTGAGCGTCTGATGCGCCCGAAGGCGAGGGGGCCTGAAAGTCCGGGCAGATCCTCGATCGTGCCGCCGTCGAAGGCGCGCCAGCGTCGCCTGATCTCGCTGATGCGCTGGCGCAGTGCGGCATCGGCAAGGCGCTGAAGCCAGGCGATCTCCTGGCGTGTGTGGCCGGTCAACGCCAGCAATGCCGTCGTGCGGAGACCTGCGGGGAGGGCGTTGACGAAGCGTAGCGGCAGCGCCTGCCTGTCAGCGGGCTCGCAGGCCGTGACCGCGAAAGGCTGCTCGCGCTGACGTCGCCGTATTGCGGACCGGGCGTCGAAAGCGGCGCGATGCCGTATTGCCCCTTCCAGCCAGCGGCGGTTCTCGGGCTTCGACAGGTCGGTCTTGCCGGCCTCCACCGCAGCAACGAGTGCGGTCTGCAGCAGGTCTTCGGCCTCGTCGGCACGTCTGGAGGCGCGCCTCGCATGACGCAACAGTTCGGCATAGGGACGCGATAGCAAGCCAAACTCCTCACATCGGCGTACCACGTTAGCGGATGTGAGAGATTGTCGGAAGCCGTCAGGTGAACAGCGTTCGCTCGCGTTCGACCGCCTTGGTGATGAAGCTCGCCACGGTCTGGATGCGCCGGAGGGGACGGACCGACTCGTGATAGACCAGCCAATAGGCGCGGCGGATCGAAGGCACCGATGTCACCGGCACGATGTCGGCAATGGTGCGGGCGATGAAGGTATGCAGGATGCCGATGCCGGCGCCCGAGCGCACCGCCTCGACCTGACCCAATGCCGAGGAGATCGAAAAGGCCGATTCCCACAAGGGGCTGAATTCGGTGGCGTAGTCGAGCGATGGGCTAACGACCAGGTCGGGCACATAGCCGATCAGCCGATGCGCTGACAGGTCGCCACGCGTATCGGGCAGCCCGTTCTGCTCGACATAGGCACGCGAAGCGAACAGCCCGAGCGAATAATCGACCAGCTTGGCGGCAACCAGCCGGCCCTCGCGTGGCCGCTCGGTGGTGATAGCAATGTCGGCCTCGCGGCGCGACAGGGAGAATGTGCGCGGCACTGGCACCAGCTGGATCTTGAGGTCGGGATGCAGGGCCGTCAGTTCGCCGAGACGCTGCGCCAGGAATGCGACGCCGAAGCCGTCAGGCGCACCGATGCGTACAGTTCCGGCGACCTCGTCACCCTCGCCTGAAATCTCGGCGCGCGCAGTCAACATGTCCGCTTCCATGCGCTCGGCGATTTCAAGGAAGCGTTCGCCTGACGGCGTCAGCTCGCTGCCAGTCGTCAGTCGCCTGAACAGCTTTGTCTTGAGTGCCTCTTCGAGGGCTGCGACGCGACGCGAAACAGTTGCGTGGTTGAGCTCTAGTCTCCGTGCTGCGCCGAGGATCTGGCCGGTGCGCGCAACGGCGAGGAAGATGCGGACGTCGTCCCAGTTCATGGCTTTTGCCTCCCCGCGCGGGGGCGCATAGAGGGCAGGTGGCGTCCGGGCAGATTGGCCATGTCGAGCTTCGTCATCCGTTCAGCCTACTATGCATGAAATCACATTCAATCCAAGTTTGATCTACGATTTTTGCACAACGGGTGCTTTTGTCGTCACGTTGCATTGGCGCGCGTTAAGCGGGACAATGGGCCATCAACAAAGAATTGGGAGAGAAGCAATGGTCGACTACGGTCATTTCATCGGCGGCAAGCATGTCGCCGGAACCAGCGGGCGCAAGCAGGACGTGCTGCAGCCGATGGATGGTACGGTCCGTGCCACGGTGGCACTGGCCTCGGCGCAGGAACTGCGCGCTGCCGTCGAAAACGCCAAGGCGGCACAGCCGGCCTGGGCCGCGACCAACCCGCAGCGCCGCGTGCGCGTGCTGATGCGCTTCCTCGAACTGGTCAACAAGGAATATGACTCGCTGGCCGAACTGCTGGCCCGCGAGCACGGCAAGACCATTGCCGACGCCAGGGGCGACATCCAGCGCGGCCTCGAGGTTGTCGAAGTCTGCATCGGCGCCCCGCACATGATGAAGGGCGAGTTCACCGACGGCGCCGGCCCCGGCATTGACGTCTATTCGATGCGCCAGGCGCTCGGCGTCGTCGCCGGCATCACCCCGTTCAACTTCCCGGCGATGATCCCGCTCTGGAAGATCGCGCCGGCGATTGCCTGTGGCAATGCCTTCATCCTGAAGCCGTCCGAGCGCGACCCGGGCGTGCCGCTGCGCATTGCCGAACTGTTCCTCGAAGCAGGCTTGCCGGCCGGCATCCTCAACGTCGTGAACGGCGACAAGACGGTTGTCGACGCGATCCTCGACGATCCCGACATCAAGGCCGTCGGCTTTGTCGGCTCGACCCCGATCGCCCAGTACATCTACAGCCGCGGCTGCGCCAACGGTAAGCGCGTGCAGTGCTTCGGCGGCGCCAAGAACCATATGATCATCATGCCGGATGCCGACATGGATCAGACCGTCGACGCGTTGATCGGCGCCGGCTACGGTTCGGCCGGCGAACGCTGCATGGCGATTTCGGTTGCCGTTCCTGTCGGTCACGACACGGCCGAGCGGCTGATGGAAAAGCTGGTCCCGCGTGTCGAGAGCCTGAAGGTCGGCCCGTCGACTGACTCGTCGGCCGACTTCGGCCCGGTCGTCACCCGCGAGGCGTTGGAGCGCATCAAGGGTTACGTCGACATCGGCGTGAAGGAAGGTGCCAAGCTCGTCGTCGATGGCCGCGGCTTCAAGATGCAGGGTTACGAAAACGGTTTCTACATGGGTGGCTGCCTGTTCGACAACGTCACATCAGACATGCGCATCTACAAGGAAGAGATTTTCGGGCCGGTCCTGTCGGTGGTGCGTGCACCTACCTACGAGAACGCCATCAAGCTCGCCAACGACCATGAGATGGGCAACGGCGTCGCCATCTTTACCCGTGACGGCGATGCGGCCCGCGATTTCGCCTCGCGCGTGCAGGTCGGCATGGTCGGCATCAACGTGCCGATCCCGGTGCCGATCGCCTACTACACCTTTGGCGGGTGGAAGGCCTCGTCGTTCGGCGACCTCAATCAGCACGGCCCGGATGCGTTCCGCTTCTACACCAAGACCAAGACGGTTACCTCGCGCTGGCCGTCGGGCGTCAAGGACGGTGCGGAGTTTGTCATCCCGACGATGAACTAAGCCCGACGGCTCCTTGTTTTGCGCGTCCTCGCCGCGATGCGGCTGCGGGCGCGCGGCTGGGCGTCAGGTGCGGAGTTCATCATCCCGACGATGAACTGATCCATCACTGAGACGGAAATGAAGCGGGCGCCCAGTGGGCGCCCGTTTTACGTTCCGTCTTCTTCTTCCTCGCCCGGCTGGTATTCCAGCAGGTCGCCCGGCTGGCATTCGAGCTCGGCGCAGATGCGCGCCAACGTCGAGAAGCGAACGCCCTTCACCTTGCCCGATTTGAGCAATGACAGGTTCTGTTCGGTGATGCCGACCTTGGCGGCGAGCTCCTTGGAGCGCATCTTGCGGCGCGCCAGCATGACATCGAGATTGACGACGATGGGCATGTCAGACGAACCGTTTGTTGTCGTCGTCGATCTCTGCGGCCACGGCCAGCAGGTGGCCGAAGACGATGAGTATGCCTGACACCATCAGCGCGAGCAGCTCCGGTGTGCCGATGCTGATGGCGAGGAACCTCTGTCCGGCCGGCATATCCAGGCTGACGATCAGCGAGACGACAGGCGGGGCAAGCAGCATGGCCACGGCGTTGGCCAGGAAGGCCACACCCGACAGGCGCATCAGTCGTGCGCCTTCCGAGCTGACGATGTCATGCTGTCCGATCTCGCGGAAGGCGCCGCGAAGCGTTTGAAGCGCCCAGATCATCAAGCCTGCCTGTGCCAGCAAGGTGATCGACAGCAGCAGGATGGCGGAGGACGAAAATGCCTGAGGCACTGGCAGCGCCATGTTCTGGAGCAGAATTCTGCCCAGCCAGGACGGATCCGTCCACGCCACCCATAGGCCGCAACCGACAAGCAGGATGACCACGCCCATCAACACGGCAATCAGAAGTTCCATCCTGCGGCCCAACAGCCGGGCACGTTCGCGTGCGGCCTTCATTTCCAACCTCTTCAAATTCCACTTGTATAAATTATCGTAAAACAATAATTCAGCGCTGTCAAACAACCATATGGAGACGGTATGACCATTCATATACGTTCGATTGTGGCGCTGTCCGGGCTGATCGCCTTGACCGCCTGCGCTTCACTCAGCCCGATGGCGCTGACCAAGCTTGTCGGCCTCAATCCGCTTGACATCGCACCTGAGCAGATGAGTGTCGCGGCCGTCATGCCGGTTCCGCTCAAGCTGCGCACCGGCGATGTCGTGCTGCATTTCGCCATGGACGCGCCGGCGCCCTATGGCCCCGTCAACGAGACGTTGCCGCTTGAGATCGTTGCCGGCGACAATGCACCGGGCGTGTCAGCCAGCCCTTCCTTCGAACGAATCCAGGTCGCTCGCATTGCTCAAGCCGATGTAGCGCGGCTGGCTGCTGCGCAGGCCAAGGCACGCGCCTTCCAGGCGACAGGCAGGAAGGACGGGCATGGCAGCATATCCGTGACGATCAGCGGCGGGTGCCGCGACGGCGCCATCAATCCCGGTGCGCTGGTTGCCGAGCTCTACATGCGCAGCAAACCGGACGAGGACTATTTCCGCATGTCGTCGGTGAATCTGAGGAAGCTGCTGCCGGCGGACGCTATCGCCAAACTGCCGATGTGTTGAACTGGCGAATTCGAGCTGAACGAGCGCCCAGCGTAGATGCAGGCTGGGCTGCTTGTGTGTGGGCGGGGGCGTCCCCATATCGAATCCAGGAGAACCTCGACAGGTTCCCCTGCGACAGACCGGAAACCAGAAAGGAGCGACGCGATGAAGACGTCGAAGCCGGCCTGGATCGTTCCGGCGCGCTGAGGCGGCACATGTGCCTCCATTGCCGGAACGCGAAGGCAAAGGAGGTGCCACATGGCACGCTATTTTTCGTTTCGATGGGTAAGGATGGCCGCGCTTGGCGCGGCACTGGCGATGCCGGCGCAGGCGCAGCAGCTCTGCGGCGCCCACAACGATCTCGTGGAGAGGCTGTCGGCGGCGTTTCAGGAGCGGCGCGTTGGCTACGGCGTGATCGGCAGCGAGGCGGTGATCGAGGTCTTCGTCTCTGCTGGCGGCACCTGGACGATGCTGATGACCGACGTGAAAGGCCGCAGCTGCATTGTCGCGTCCGGCGACGGCTGGGAAAACACGCTGGCCGTCATCGCCGCCGGCTAGCGTGTCGCCGTCGCTTCGGCGTGGACGCGCAGCATGGTCATCAGCCGATCGGCATCTGCCGCTGCGGCGTCCTCGTCATTGTCGAGAACCGAACGGATCAGAGCAACGCGATATTCGGCGAGTGCGGCGAGGTCCGTCTCGCGCCGGTAGCGGAACCAGAAGCGGCGGCCATGTGCCTGCAAGGGTGCTGCGAGCCGCGACGCGAACTGGTTGTCTGCGGCGACCGCCAGTGCCGCGTCGAGCGCCTTGTCGGCGGCAAGGAAGGCCTGGACGTCATTGGCGATCACGGCCTTCTGCACGGCCAGTGCCGCGTCATGGAAATGGTCGACAGCATCGCGGGTGACGAAGCGGGCGGCCGAACGCGCCAGGAGAGTCTCGACGCCGCGGCGTGCATCGATGACGCGGAGCCAGTCACCGGCGTGCAGCGATGCGATTGCGAGCCCCGCGCGCGGCCTGATCTCGACCAGACCCTCCCATGCCAGTCGCTGGATCGCCTCGCGCACCGGAGTGCGGCCGAGGCTCAGCAGTTCGATCAGCGAGCCTTCGGTGGCGATGCTGCCCGGTGCAAGTTCGAGCGTCACGATCAGCCGCTCCAGCTCGTGATAAGCCCGCATTGCTGCCGGTTCCAGTTTCTCAGCTGGCATGACCGAATCCATTGAAAACGTGATGATATATAATTGATATATCAGGTCAGATTGCAAACGAAAAGCCGCGCGGAACTTCCAGTATATATCTCTGATATATCAACTGCGGCATTCGGTGAATGGGTCACCGATGCGTTCCCGACCCTGGTGGCGGCATCCGGCGAGGGGTACCCGGATCGCCCTCCGCCTGCCTCGCTGCGATTGAGGCCGATGGGTGGCGTCACCCTCCCGCACATAGTCCAATAGTCTGATAACGCAGGGTCAATGCTGCCAATATGTCTAGACAATCTGGCAGCCGAGATCGATAGAGCAGCGCAAGGAACTGTTGCAGCTTGGCAATTTGGCGCTACATTCTTCGATCAAGGCGCGCAATATGGCCGGAATCGGCAAAGACATTGCGTTGAGCCAATGCTAGGTTTCGCGATGGTCCAGGGCCTGGACACCATAAGAACAGAGGTTGCCGCAACGGCAGTCCGACAAGCGGCGACGGGATGGAAAAATCACGTTGCAATCCAGGCTCGAAACTTTAGGACTAGGGGAAATATGAAAAGGAATGCGCGCTTGGCGCGACGTTCCAGGGGAGCCGCATCCATATGCAATATTTCGTCCAGCAGCTGGTCAATGGGCTGACGCTGGGGTCCATCTATGGCCTGATCGCGATCGGCTATACGATGGTCTACGGCATCATTGGCATGATCAATTTCGCGCATGGCGACATCTTCATGCTCGGGGCGTTTACCGCTCTGATCGTGTTCCTGATCCTCACGTCGTTCTTCGTTTCGGTACCTGTGGTCATCGCGCTGCTTGTCATGATGGTCGTGGCGATGCTGCTGACCAGCCTCTACAACTGGACGATCGAGAAGGTGGCTTACCGGCCGCTACGCGGGTCGTTCCGTCTGGCGCCGCTGATCACCGCCATCGGCATGTCGATCGCGCTGTCCAACTTCGTCCAGGTTACCCAGGGTCCGCGCAACAAGCCGATCCCACCGATGGTCAGTCAGGTCTACAACGTTGGCGGCATCTCGATCTCGCTGAAGCAGATCATCATCGTCGTCGTCACCGTCGCGTTGCTGGCGCTGTTCTGGTACCTCGTCAACAAGACCGCCCTCGGCCGCGCCCAGCGCGCCTGCGAGCAGGACCGCAAGATGGCGGCGCTGCTCGGCATCGACGTCGATCGCACCATCTCCATCACTTTCATCATGGGTGCAGCCCTTGCTGCAGTCGCCGGAACGCTGTTCCTGATGTATTACGGCGTCGTCGCCTTCTCGGACGGGTTCGTGCCAGGCGTCAAAGCCTTCACGGCGGCAGTGCTCGGCGGCATCGGCTCGCTGCCCGGTGCGATGCTCGGCGGCCTGATGATCGGCTTCATCGAGAGCATGTGGTCGGCCTATTTCTCGATCGACTACAAGGACGTCGCGGCGTTCTCGATCCTCGCCATCGTGCTCATCTTCCTGCCCTCCGGCATCCTCGGCCGGCCCGAAGTCGAGAAGGTCTGACAACATGGCCAATATCGCCCAAGCCTCACACGAAGAGACCGCCTCCCCGATACAGCGTGGCCTTCGTGAGGCGCTCTATGCCGGTGCCATCTCCTTCGGCCTGTTCTTCCTGTTCATCGGCCTCAGGACCGATCAGAACATCCGCAACGAACTGATCCTGGTTCCTCGCTGGCGTCTGCTCATCATCGTTGTCGCCCTGGTCATGATTGGCCGCTTCGTGATGACGGCTTTCATTCAGCCGGCTATCGACCGCCGCAAGGCCGAGCGAGCCAGGGCTGCACCGATTGCCGAGGAAGAGGGCTTTGTCCGCAAGAACTTCACCAAGATCGCGATCGGCGTGCTGTTCATCTACCCGGTGCTGATGGTCCTGCTTTTTGGCTTCCAGGGCTCGCTCAAGTGGGTCGACAATTTCGGCATCCAGATCCTGATCTATGTGATGCTGGCCTGGGGCCTGAACATCGTCGTCGGCCTGGCCGGTCTGCTCGACCTTGGTTATGTCGCCTTCTATGCCGTCGGCGCTTATGCCTATGCGCTTCTGGCCACGCATCTGGGCTGGTCGTTCTGGATCCTGCTGCCGGTAGCCGGCATCATGGCTGCCTTCTGGGGCGTCATGCTCGGCTTCCCGGTGCTGCGCCTGCGCGGCGATTACCTGGCGATCGTTACGCTGGCCTTCGGTGAGATCATCCGTCTCGTGCTGATCAACTGGCGCGAAGTCACCAACGGTGCAGCCGGCATCTCGGGCATTCCAAAGGTCAGCTTCTTCGGGCTGATGTCGTTCAACGTTTCCGATCCGAACTACATCGCCAAGGTGCTTGGAATCGCGCAGTCCGGCGCCTACTACAAGATCTTCCTCTATTATCTGATCCTGCTGATGGCGCTGCTGACGGCCTTCGTCACCATCCGCCTGCGGCGCATGCCGATCGGCCGCGCCTGGGAAGCACTGCGCGAGGACGAGATCGCCTGCCGCTCGCTCGGCATCAACACCACCACGACCAAGCTGACGGCCTTTGCCACGGGTGCGATGTTCGGCGGTTTCGCCGGCTCGTTCTTCGCCGCGCGCCAGGGCTTCGTGTCGCCGGAGTCCTTCGTCTTCATCGAATCGGCCATCATCCTTGCCATCGTCGTTCTCGGCGGCATGGGGTCGCTGGTGGGTATCGCGGTGGCTGCGGTCGTGATGATCGGCGGTACGGAAATCCTGCGCGAAATGGAGTTCTTGAAGCTGGTGTTCGGGAACGACTTCACGCCTGAACTCTACCGCATGCTGCTGTTCGGCATGGCCATGGTGATCGTCATGCTGTGGAAGCCCCGAGGTTTCGTCGGCAGTCGAGAGCCCACCGCATTCCTGAACGTGCGCAAGGCCGTCTCCAGCGCCTTCACCAAGGAAGGACACGGCTGATGAATGCGAGTGCTTCCATGAACAAACCGATCCTTCAGGTCGAGCATCTGTCGATGAAGTTCGGAGGCCTGGTCGCCATCGGCGATCTGTCCTTCGAGGTCAGGCGCGGCGAGATCACCGCGCTCATCGGTCCGAACGGTGCTGGCAAGACCACAGTCTTCAACTGCATCACCGGCTTCTACAAGCCGACCGAAGGCATGATCCGGTTCAACGGCCGCGAGGGTGGGGAATTCCTGCTCGAGCGCATGCCCGACTTCCAGATCACGGCCAAGGCCAAGGTGGCGCGTACGTTCCAGAACATCCGGCTGTTTTCGGGCATGACGTTGCTCGAGAACCTGCTGGTGGCGCAGCACAACAAGCTGATGAAGGCCTCGGGCTACACCATCATGGGTTTGCTCGGGCTGGGCGGCTACCGGGCGGCTTCGGCCGAGTCGGTCGAGATCGCCAAGCATTGGCTGGAAAAGGCCGAGCTTATCGATCGTGCCGACGATCCGGCCGGCGATCTGCCCTATGGTGCGCAACGCCGCCTCGAGATTGCACGCGCCATGTGCACCGGTCCGGAGCTGCTGTGCCTCGATGAGCCTGCCGCCGGTCTCAATCCGAAGGAGTCGCTTGCGCTCAACACGCTGCTCATGGACATCAAGAACAATACCGGCACGTCGATCCTGCTCATCGAGCACGACATGTCGGTGGTCATGCAGATTTCCGACCACGTCGTGGTTCTGGAATATGGCCGCAAGATTTCCGACGGCGATCCACTTTCGGTCAGGACCGATCCGAAGGTCATCGCCGCCTATCTCGGCGTCGACGACGAAGAGGTCGGCGAGGTGCTGACAGAGGTGGGCGACGAGCAGGTCATCGAGGAACTCGAGGGTGTGCCGGATCCGGCCCATGGTCCCAGCACTTCGGCTTCGATGATGGCTGGGCCTATCACCGATACCATCAGCCACAGTGACGGGCATGGCGAGACGGTGCCGGTCTCGAAAGCTGCCTCCAAGGCGGCTCAGGTCGAGGCGCTGGCCACTCGTTCGGCGAAGCCCGCCGCAACGAAGCCTGCTGTCGCCAAGGTGCCGGCGGCCAAAACGACCCCGGCGCCTAAGGCCGCGGTCAAGGCTCCTGCGCTCACCACGCCGGCTGCCAAACCGGTAGCGGCAAAGGCGGATGCCAAAGCTCCTGCAAAGCCGGCAGCAAAGGCCACGGTAGCTGCGCCGGCAACGAAGCCGGTTACGGCGCCGGCCAAGGCGTCCGCCGCCAAGTCCGCAGTGTCCAAGCCCGCCGCCAAGACAGTTGCCCCCAAGGCAATTGCCAACGTGCTTGCAGCCCCACGCGGGGGCGTGGCTGACCGGCTCGTCAGCATCAAGGGCATCGGGCCGGTCAACGAGCAGAAGCTCAACGAGCACGGCATCTTCCATCTCGACCAGATTGCGTCGTGGACGAAGGCCGATGTTGCCGCTGCCGAGGCGTATCTCGCCTTCGAGGGTCGCATCGGACGGGAAGACTGGGTAGGGCAGGCCAAAACGCTGGTGCGTGACGCGGCCAAGGCGGCGAAAGCCAAGCGCGGAGGTGGCAAGTGACCGCTAAGACGTTGCTCGATATCAGGGGTGTCGAGACCTACTACGGCAACATCCGTGCGTTGAACGGGGTCAATGTCTCGGTCAACGAGGGCGAGATCGTTGCGCTGATCGGCGCAAACGGCGCCGGCAAGTCGACGTTGATGATGACCATTTTCGGCAGCCCGCGGGCCCGCCGCGGCACCATCAACTTCGCCGGCACCGACATCACCGAAATGCCGACGCACGAGATCGCCAGGATGCGCATTGCGCAGTCACCCGAGGGGCGGCGCATCTTTCCGCGCATGACGGTGATGGAAAACCTGCAGATGGGCGCGAGCCTCGACAACCTCAAGCATTACGATGAGGACGTCGAAAAGGTGTTTGCGCTGTTCCCACGCCTCAAGGAACGCATCAGCCAGCGCGGCGGTACGCTGTCGGGTGGTGAGCAGCAGATGCTGTCGATCGGCCGTGCGCTGATGGCGCGGCCCAAGCTGCTTTTGCTCGACGAGCCGTCTCTTGGTCTTGCGCCGCTGATCGTCAAGCAGATTTTCGATGCCATCCGCGAGCTCAACCGCACCCAGGGCCTGACTGTGTTCCTGGTCGAGCAGAATGCCTTTGGCGCGCTCAAGCTCGCCACGCGCGGTTATGTCATGGTCAACGGCGTCGTCACCATGAGTGGCACCGGCAAGGACCTGCTCGCCAATCCCGAGGTTCGGGCGGCCTATCTCGAAGGCGGCCGCCACTAGGAGATACGATCATGCACGGCATTCTCTACGAGGAAGCCTCGGTCTGGCAGTTCATTTTCGTCAGCTGCCTGCTGGGCGGATGGGCAGCCTGGATGACGGGGCGTGCCTGCGCCCAGACCTGGCGCAGCTACGGCAAGCTCGTGCTCTACATCCTCGGTCTGGGGGTGGGCATACGCTTCATCCACCACGCCCTGTTCGATGGCACGATGTTCACGCTGCAGTTCTACATTGTCGACACTATCGTTCTGCTCGTGTTTGCAACGCTTGGCTATAAATACACGCGCACCAACCAGATGGTGAATCAATACCATTGGCTCTATGAAAAGGCATCGCCTCTTTCTTGGCGCCCAAAGTCTTGAGGGGTTTCTACCGGCGCCTATTCGCCAATGAATCGGCGTGACAACTGCCGGAAAATCGGCAAACTCACCTTTCTGCGATATGGGTGGGCATCGCATGAAAGAACATCCACGCCCGCTCAAATAATGGGAGTGTTTCAATGAAAAAGTCACTTTTGTCGGCTGTTGCACTGACCGCGCTCGTGGCGTTCAGCGGCAGCGCATGGGCCGACGTACTTGTCGCTGTGGCGGGTCCGATCACCGGCCCCAACGCCGCTTTCGGAGCCCAGCTCCAGAAGGGCGCTGAGCAGGCCGCTGCCGACATCAACGCTGCCGGCGGCATCAATGGCGAGCAGATCAAGGTTGTGGTCGGCGACGACGTCTCCGATCCGAAGCAGGGCATCTCGGTCGCCAACAAGTTTGTCGCCGATGGCGTGAAGTTCGTGGTTGGCCACTTCAACTCGGGCGTCTCGATCCCGGCCTCGGAAGTCTATGCTGAGAACGGCATCCTCGAAGTCACGCCTGCGGCCACCAACCCGAAGTTCACCGAGCGCGGCCTGTGGAACACCTTCCGCACCTGCGGCCGTGACGACCAGCAGGGCGGCATTGCCGGCGCCTATCTCGCTTCGAAGTTCAAGGATGCCAAGATCGCCGTCATCCATGACAAGACGCCTTACGGCCAGGGCCTCGCTGACGAAACCAAGAAGGCGATGAACGCCGCCGGCGTCACCGAAGTCATGTACGAAGGCGTCAACGTCGGCGACAAGGACTTCTCGGCCCTCATCGCCAAGATGAAGGAAGCCGGTGTCTCGATCATCTATTGGGGCGGCCTGCATACCGAAGCCGGCCTGATCATCCGCCAGTCGGCTGACCAGGGCCTCAAGGCAACGCTGGTGTCGGGTGACGGCATCGTCTCGAACGAGCTCGCCTCGATCGCCGGCGACGCAGTTGCCGGTACCCTCAACACCTTCGGTCCCGATCCGCGTCTGATCCCCGAGAACAAGGATCTGGTCGAGAAGTTCCGTGCCCAGGGCTTCGAGCCTGAAGCCTACACGCTCTACGCCTATGCCGCGATGCAGGTGATCGCCGACGCCGCCAAGGCGGCCGGCTCGGTCGATCCGCAGGAAGTGGCCAAGGCCATGAAGGCGAAGGGTCCGTTCAAGACCGCTCTGGGCGACCTCGCCTTCGACGAAAAGGGCGATCCGAAGCTGCCCGGCTACGTCATGTACGAGTGGCAGAAGGGCGCCGACGGCAAGTACACCTACGTGCAGCAGAAGTAATCTTCGCTGCTTCGATTACGACAATGCCCGGCGCTCAGCGCCGGGCATTTTTCGTTTGCCGGCAGGCATAATCAGGCTTTCTGACCCAACGGAATTTAAATCGGTTTAAGGGTGCGCATTTTTGGTTGCGCTGCAACATAATCGCGCTAATCATTCGCCGCCCCTGAAATTCCGGAGCCTGGAGAGTTTACGTGCCGATCAGCAAGATCCTCGTCGCCAACCGATCCGAAATCGCCATCCGCGTCTTCCGCGCGGCCAATGAGCTGGGGCTCAAAACCGTGGCGATCTGGGCGGAAGAGGATAAATACTCGCTGCATCGCTTCAAGGCCGACGAGAGTTATCAGGTCGGCCGCGGTCCCTGGCTCGCCAAGGACATGGGGCCGATCGAGAGCTACCTGTCGATCGACGAGATCATGCGCGTCGCCAAGCTGTCCGGCGCCGACGCCATCCACCCCGGTTACGGCCTGCTTTCGGAGAGCCCGGAGTTCGCCGAGGCCTGTGCCGAGAACGGCATCACCTTTATCGGCCCCAAGCCGGAGACGATGCGCCGCCTCGGCAACAAGGTCGCCGCGCGCAATCTCGCCATCGAGGTCGGCGTGCCGGTGGTGCCCGCCACCGACCCGCTTCCGGACGACATGGACGAGGTCAAGAAGCTTGCTGCCCAGATCGGCTATCCGGTCATGCTCAAGGCGTCATGGGGCGGTGGCGGCCGCGGCATGCGCGCCATCCGTTCCGAGGCCGATCTGGCCCGCGAGGTGACGGAGGGCAAGCGCGAGGCCAAGGCCGCCTTCGGCAAGGACGAGGTCTATCTCGAAAAGCTGGTCGAGCGCGCCCGTCACGTCGAGGTACAGGTTCTGGGCGACACCCACGGCAACGCCGTGCACCTGTTCGAGCGCGACTGCTCGATCCAGCGCCGTAACCAGAAGGTAGTCGAACGCGCGCCGGCACCTTACCTGTCCGCTCAACTGCGGCAGGAGCTGTGCAGCTATGCGCTCAAGATCGCGCGCGAAACCAGCTACATCGGCGCCGGCACCGTCGAGTTCCTCCAGGACGCCGACACCGGCAAGTTCTACTTCATCGAGGTCAATCCGCGCATCCAGGTCGAGCATACCGTCACCGAGCAGGTGACGGGCATCGACATCGTCAAGGCGCAGATCCATATCCTCGACGGCTTTGCCATCGGCACGCCGGAATCGGGCGTGCCTGCCCAAGCCGACATCCGCCTCAACGGCCACGCGCTTCAGTGCCGCATCACCACAGAGGATCCCGAGCACAATTTCATCCCCGACTATGGCCGTATCACCGCCTATCGCGGTGCCACCGGCTTCGGCATCCGGCTCGACGGCGGTACAGCCTATTCCGGTGCGGTCATCACCCGGTTCTACGATCCGTTGCTGGAGAAGGTGACCGCCTGGGCGCCGACGTCGGACGAGGCGATATCGCGAATGCACCGGGCGCTGCGCGAGTTCCGCATCCGTGGCGTGGCGACGAACCTGACCTTCCTCGAAGCGATCATCACTCACCCGGCCTTCCACGATAACTCCTATACGACCAGGTTCATCGACTCGACGCCCGAGCTGTTCGCCCAGGTCAAGCGACAGGACCGCGCCACCAAACTTTTGAACTATCTCGCCGACGTCACGGTCAACGGCCATCCCGAAACGCGCGGCCGTGCTGCGCCCAATCCGGAGGCTGCCGCGCCTGTCGTACCGTGGTTCACCGGCCCGGTTCCCGACGGCACCCGGCAGATGCTCGACGAGCTCGGCCCGGAAAAATTCGCCGCCTGGATGCGTGCGCAGAAGCGGGTGCTGGTCACCGACACGACTATGCGCGACGGCCACCAGTCGCTGCTGGCCACCCGCGTCCGCACCCACGACATCGCCAAGATCGCCGGCACCTATGCGCGCGCCCTGCCGCAGCTGCTGTCGCTTGAATGCTGGGGTGGTGCGACCTTCGATGTCGCCATGCGCTTCCTCACCGAGGATCCTTGGGAGCGGCTGGACAAGGTACGCAAGGCAGCTCCAAACATCCTGCTGCAGATGCTCCTGCGTGGCGCCAACGGCGTTGGCTACACCAACTACCCCGACAATGTCGTGCAGCACTTTGTGCGCCAGGCGGCATCGGGCGGCGTCGACCTGTTCCGCGTCTTCGATTGCCTCAACTGGGTCGACAACATGCGTGTGTCGATGGATGCGATCGGCGCAGAGGGCAAGCTGTGCGAGGCGGCCATCTGCTACACCGGCGACGTCCTCGACCCGAACAGGGCGAAGTATGACCTGAAATACTATGTCGGGCTCGCCAAGGAACTGGAAGCTGCCGGCGCCCACATCATCGCGCTCAAGGACATGGCCGGCCTGCTCAAGCCGGCGGCGGCGCGGGTGCTGTTCAAGGCGCTGCGCGAAGCGACCGACCTGCCGATCCACTTCCACACCCACGACACCTCGGGCCTGTCGGCGGCAACGGTGCTGGCGGCGGTCGAGAGCGGCGTCGACGCCATCGATGCGGCAATGGACGCCTTCTCGGGCAACACTTCGCAGCCGTGCCTGGGCTCGATCGTCGAGGCACTACGCGGTTCGGATCGCGATCCCGGCCTGGCGCCGGAATGGATCCGCCGCATTTCCTTCTACTGGGAAGCGGTACGCAATCAGTATGCCGCCTTCGAGAGCGACCTGAAGGGGCCGGCCTCGGAGGTCTATCTGCACGAGATGCCCGGCGGGCAGTTCACCAATCTCAAGGAGCAGGCCCGCTCGCTCGGGCTCGAGACCCGCTGGCACGAGGTGGCGCAGGCCTATCACGACGTCAACCTGATGTTCGGCGACATCGTCAAGGTGACGCCGTCGTCAAAGGTGGTCGGCGACATGGCGCTGATGATGGTGAGCCAGGATCTCAGCGTCTCTGATGTCGAGAACCCGGCCAAGGACATCGCCTTCCCCGAATCCGTCGTGTCGATGCTGCGCGGCGATCTCGGACAGTCGCCTGGCGGTTGGCCGGCAGCGCTCCAGAAGAAGGCGCTGAAGGGCGAGACGCCGATCACCGTCCGTCCCGGTTCGCTGCTCAAGCCGGCTGACCTCAAGGCCAGCCGCAAGGACATCGAAGGCAAGCTCGGCCGCAAGCTGGCGGAAAACGAGTTCGCCTCGTGGCTGATGTATCCGAAGGTGTTCTCGGACTTCGCACACGCCCAGGAGACCTACGGGCCGGTGAGTGTCTTGCCGACGCCGACCTATTTCTACGGCATGCAGCCGGAGGACGAGGTTTTCGTCGACATCGAAAAGGGCAAGACGCTTGTCATCCGCTGCCTTGCCGTCGGCGATGTCGATGAAAAGGGCATGGTCACCGTGTTCTTCGAACTCAACGGTCAGCCACGGCGCGTCAAGGTGCCCGACAGGGCGCATGGCGCGGGCGCCTCGAAGATGCGCCGCAAGGCCGAGGCCGGCAATGACGCCCATGTCGGGGCACCGATGCCGGGCGTGGTCTCGACGCTGGCCGTGGCCGCCGGCCAGCCGGTCAAGGCCGGCGACGTGCTGTTGTCCATCGAGGCGATGAAAATGGAGACCGCACTGCACGCCGAGCGCGATGGCACCATCACCGAAGTGCTCGTGCGCGCCGGCGACCAGATCGACGCCAAGGACCTTCTGGTGGTCTACGGTTGATCCTAGAGAGTTTCCGCTTTTCTTCGAATCGCGGAATCTCTCTATCTCTTTGTTTTTGCGCAATTCCGGACGGAAAACCGCTGCGCACTTTTCCTGGAATTGCTCTATCCTGCCGGGCGCCCTCAGGGGCTCCCGGCTTGCTTCCGATCCACGAGGCTTAGAAAAGTCCCTGGCCTGCGGCCGCTTCTTCGGCTGCGCCGCGGCGGATGAAGCTCTTGTAGACGTAGCCGCGCTGGCCCTTGTAGACGACGGTGCACCAGCCGCAGTCGGCCTCGGCATCGATGTCGGCATTGGCTGGTACGACCGTCAGCACCTGCGCCTCATCGGCCGGCCCATCGCGCAGATTGACGTATTTGGTCACCTTGGCCGGCTTGAGGTCGGGCTGGCTGACGGCTGCGAGGTTGGTGTCGGAGGCAGCGCTCGGAGTGACCGGCTGGATGCTTGCCGGCTCAGGCACCTGGTCCAGCATGCCGGTGGCCGCCTCAAGCTTGGCGACATCCGCCTCGGTCTCGGCCACCTGTACGTTCGATGCGCCTCGCTGCGGGACGATCGAGGCGGTGCCCGAGGCGTCGGGCACGTCCGCCTGCATCGTTGCCCGCGCGGTGTTGCGCTCGTCCGGTCCTGGCGTCAGCTGGCCATCGGCCACTGCAGGCTTGGCCGGTTCGATCAGATGGGTGTTGTTGGTCGCGACTGGCGCCCGCATCGGGGCACTTTCCGTTGGCTTCTGCAGCGGCGGGATGACCTTGGCCGTCTGGGGCAGCACCAGGCGAGGGGGCAGGACTGCTGCGGTTTCCATCGTGTCAGGCGCCTGGTTGCCGACAAATCCGAAGCCGACAATGGCGAGCGCCACTGCGCCGGCCGCACCGAGCAATGCGACGTCAGGCTTCGACAGCCGCGGACGAGGCAAACGGGCGGCCAGGCCGCTCGAAATCCCGGCGAACCGGAGAATGGGGGTATTCATGGTACAAGACTCCACACTGGTACAGCCTCGGCGACAATGCCGGAGCCGACCCCCAACCCGATTTGGCATGCAAGGCGTCGAAACAATTGCGAAAGCGGGGTGTGTTGCCTGTCCCGCCGCAGTTTCTCGACTGTCCGCCTAGCCGAGCTATTCGACGGAATTCGGGCAGCCGTTAACCTTTGTTACCAGACTGGCCCAACACCTCGCATCCAAAGCGCCTTGACGACGTGTTAAATCGATTTAATTATCCTTGCACGCAAGCGAAGAAGTGCGCCGTCCGGCGGGGCGGCGTCCGGTAACATTTTGAATCCGAGCCCTTCGATCCCCTGAAATCGATTTCGGCAGCAGGGTTCCTGTGCTAGGAGCGGCACTCGATGGACGCCAAGAATGCCATGAACACAAGCCTCATCGCCAAGCGCGGCCGCTGGGCCGTGGCTGCAGCCTTCTTCACCAATGGCTTCGTCACCGGAAGCTGGGCGCCGCAGATCCCGCTGCTGCTCGGCCGCCTCGAGATCAGCGAATTCGTGCTCGGCCTGCTCATACTGGTGTTCGGTCTGGGTGCGCTGACGGCCATGCCGTTCTCGGGCTATCTGATGTCCAAGCGCGGCTCGCGTCCGGTCGTCATCGGCTTTGCCTGGATCGTCGTCTTTGCGCTGCTTTTGGTGGCGCTGGCGCCCAATGTTTGGGTCGCGGCACTCACCATGTTCATCTTCGGCGGTTCCATCGGCGCCATGGATGTCGCCATGAACGCCAATGCGGTGGCCGTCGAAAAGAAGCTGTCGCGCGCCATCATGTCGTCGTCGCACGGCTTCTGGAGCCTCGGCGGCTTTGCCGGTGGCGGGCTCGGTGGCATCATCATCCTCAACTATGGCCATCTCGCCCATGCCGGCTTCGTCACGGTCGCCGCAGGCCTCATGGCTGCGTTCGCCCTGCGCCACCTGGTCACCGAGGACAAGCCGGTCGCGCATGAACACCATCACTTCCGCCTGCCGCGTCTGCCTGTCATCTATCTCGTCGGCATCATGGCGCTGTTTTCGATGATACCAGAGGGGGCGGTGCTCGACTGGGCAGCGCTCTATCTCAAGCAGGAACTGGGTGCGGACATCGCCACTGCCGGCTTCGCCTTTGCTGCCTTCTCCGGCATCATGGCGCTGATGCGGTTCCTCGGCGATGGTGTGCGCAACCGCTTCGGCGCCGTCAACACGTTGCGGGTTTCGGCACTGATCGCCGCCAGCGGCATGCTTGCGGCCGGTCTCGCACCCAATCCATGGGTCGCCATCGTCGCCTTCGCCCTGTGCGGCATGGGCGTCGCCAACATGGTGCCGATCGCGTTCTCCGCTGCCGGCAACCAGCCGGGCGTGGTTCCCAATGTCGGCATGAGCGTGGTCACCACCATGGGCTATTCCGGTATTCTGGTGGCGCCGTCGGCGATCGGTTTCGTTGCCGGGCACATCGGCTTCTCCACGGTCTTCATCGTGCTGTCAGGCTTCCTCGTGGTCGTCTGCACGATGGCGGGGCTTGCCCGCCATGCCGACTTCCGTGCAGTGCCTCAGGCAGCGCCTGCCGAATAGGCCTTCAGGCTGTCGTGAAGAAAATCCGCGACGCGGCGGATGCGGACGCTGGCGCGCACGTCGCGGTGCATGGCGAGCCAGACAGGCAGAACAGGCAAAGGCAGGTCGGCCAACACCACCTCCAGCCGCGGCTCATGGTGGATGAGCGGCTCCTGGCCGATGCCAATGCCGTTGCCAGATCGCACGGCCTGCCAGAGCACGATGTGGTTGTCGCTGCGCAGGCGGAACCCATGCCTGTCGATGCCGGGGACGAAATGCTCGAAGCCCCGCACCATCTCGTCGCTGCGGTCGAAGCCGATCAGGTCGTGATCGCCGAGTTCGTGCGGTTTAGCCGGGCGGCCGCGGCGCTCCAGATAGTCTGAGGTGGCGCAGAAACGCAGCTGGATATCGGTCACCTTGCGTGCCACCAGTTCGTTCTGCGCCGGCCGCACCATACGGATGGCAATGTCGGCGTCGCGGCGCAGCAGGTTCTCGACCTGGTTCGAGGCAACGATCTCAATCTCGATGCCGGGCTCGTCGATCCCCAGCCGGGCCAGCATCGACGGCAGAACATGGGCGGCCACCATCTCGCTGGCGGCAATGCGGACGGTGCCTTCTATGGCCTCGACCGAGCCAAGCGCCAGACGGGAGAAAGCGGTTGCCTCGGCGCTGACGGCGCGGCCACGCTCGAACAACAGGCTGCCTGCTTCGGTCAGCACGTAACCCTGTCGTCCGCGCCGGAACAGCGTCACGTCAAGCGCCTGTTCCAGTTCGGCGATATGCCGACCCAGCGTCGGTTGGCTGGCTGCGAGCTTGCGGGCTGCGGCTGACAGGCTGCCGCTCTCTGCGACCGCCACGAAGCTGCGAATGAGGTTCCAGTCGATCTCGGACATCTATTCAATAATGAATGACAGAGTTCCAAAATCAAGCAATTTCAATTCGCCAGCGCATGACGAGAATGAGGTCATAGCCATCCAACTGGAGTGACCGAAATGACCAGGATTGCAATTCTGGGTGCCCGTGGCCGGCTTGGCCGCGCAGTCGCCAAGGCATTTCTTGAGGCCGGATATGAGGTGCGGGCAATCACCCGCGACGGTAAACTGCCGAGCGACCTGAAGGGCGCCGAAGGCATCGCAGCCGACGCGCTCGACCGAGCCCGGCTTATCGACGCCACAGCCGGCGTCGACATCGTCTTCAACGGCTTGAGCCCAGTCTATTCGGACTGGAGTTCGGTCCTGCCCATGGCGGAAAACGCCATGGCTGCCTGCCATGCGAATGGCGCGCAGCACCTGGCGGCAGGCACCGTCTACAATTTTGGCTCGCCCATGCCCGCAATCATCACCGAGGATACGCCGCAGCGCCCGACCACCGAGAAGGGGCGCATCAGGGCCGAGCAGGAACAGCTCTACCGCCGCGAGGCAGAGGCAGGGCGGGTCCGCACGATTCTGCTTCGGGCGGGCGACTTCTTCGGCGGCAGGGGAACCGGGTCGTGGTTCGACCTGGTGATCGCGTCCAAGCTGGCCAAGGGCGTCTACACTGCACCGGGGCCGGTCGAACTTGTCCATGCCTGGGCCTATCTGCCCGACCTCGCCAGGGCCTTCGTGGCGCTCGCCGACAAGCGCAGGCAGCTTGGTGCCTATGAAAGCTTCAATTTCCCCGGCCATTCGCTCACCGATCTGGAGATCAAGGCATCGATGGAAAGGATCGTCGGCCACAAGCTCAAGCTCGCCAGTATGCCCTGGTGGGTGCTGCGCGCCGGCAGCCCGTTCGTGCCGATGTGGAAAGCGATCGTGTCGATGGCCTATCTGCGCTTCGAGCCGCATCGTCTCGTCTCGTCACGGCTGGAGGCGACAATCGGTGAAATCCCCCACACGCCTCTCGATGCCGCGGTGGCAGGGGCGCTGGCAGACCTCGGCCTGCTGTCGACCGAGGCCGGGCGCAAGGCGGCCTGACACGGCTGTCAGATCCGGCCCATAAGCAACAGCACCAGAACTACGATGAGCAGGATGCCGACGATGCCTGATGGTCCGTAGCCCCAGGAGCGTGAGTGCGGCCAGGCCGGCACTGCGCCGATCAGGATCAGAATCAGGATGATGAGGAGCAGGGTGATCATTTCACGGCCTCGTCTGTCGATTGCGACAAAGGCTGAACGCAAAAGGCCGCCCGGGTGTTCCGGGCGGCCTTTTCAGTCAGATGACCTGTTGCCTATTCGGCGGCCTTCGGGAAGACAGCTCCAGCCTCGCCGGCATCTGCCGCCGGAACGCCGGCTTCCACCTTGGTCTTGCCGCGGCGGAAGAGGCGACCGAACCAGCCGCGCTCGCCCTGTTTGCGCTTGTCGCGGGTGAACACCATCAGCATCGCAGGGGTCACCACCAGCGTCAGCACCGTCGCGAACGACAGGCCGAAGACGATGGCCGAGGAGAGCGCGATCCACCACTGTGTCGACGGCGCATTTATCGTCGTTTCATGGTGGAAGATCTCGAGGCCGAGGCCGAAGGCGATCGGCATGACGCCGAGGATGGCCGAGAGTGCGGTCAGCACCACGGGACGTGCGCGCTCGCGGCACGTCTGCAGCACTGCGTCGCGCTTGCTCCAACCTTCTTCGCGCAGCCGGTCATAGGTGTCGATCAGCACGATGTTGTTGTTCACCACCACGCCGGCCAGTGCGATGAAGCCGATGCCGGACATGACGATGACGAAGGTCTGCCCGGTCAACAGCATGCCGAGCAGCGCCCCGATCACCGCCATGACAACGCAGGACAAGACCAGGAACACGCTGGTGAACTTGTTGAACTGCGCCAGCAGCACGATGAAGATCAGGAAGATCGCCGCACCGAAGGCGTTGCTGAGGAAGGCAGCAGCTTCCGCGCTGTCTTCGTTCGAACCCGCAAGCTTCCAGTCGACGCCAGGCTTGGCCATGTCGCCGACGGTCTTGGCAACCGCCGCCTGCACTTCGGCGACCTGGAAGCCGCCTGCCACGTTTGCCTGGACCGTGATGGTGCGCTTTCCGTCGATGCGCTTGAGGACACCGACTGTCGGTTCCGGCTTGCGCGAGACGAAATTGGAGATCGGCACGGAACCCTGTGCGGTCTCGATGCGCAGCTCGTCGAGCGCCGACAGCGTGCGGCGGTCTTCCGGCAAACGCAGCCGGATGTCCACGGCATCGTCGGTGCCCGCAGGGCGGTAGTCGGTCAGCTTCAGGCCAGTCGTCACCAACTGGACGGCGGTGCCGACTGCCATCGGGCTGACGCCGAACTGCGCAGCCTTGGAGCGGTCGACCTGGAGAGCCCAGTCGACGCCGGGGGGCGGCAGGCCATCGGAGATGTCGATGACACCAGGCACCTTGGCCACGGCGGCCGCGACATCCCTGGCATAGTCGTTCAGCCCGGCCGGATCCGTCGCCGAGAGCTGCACCTGAATGGCCTTGCCGGTCGGCGGGCCAGCGTCAGGAACGCGCACTTCGACGTCGACGCCCGGAATGCCGGCCATCGCGACACGCAGGTCGTCGAGGATCTTGTGAGCCGACTGGCGCTCGCGCCAATCGATGAACTCGTAGTTGATGACGCCGACGACGTCTTCCGGAATGTCCTCGCCACCGCGCGTCTTGCCGACCTTGGTCAGCACCGACTTGATGCCCGGCCAGCCGATGATCCGCTGCTCGGCAATACGGGTCGCAGCATCCATCTCTTCAAGCGAGAGGTTGCCGCGGGCATGTACGTAGAGCAGGCCATAGTCCGGCTCCACCGACGGGAAGAACTCGACGCCGTTGCCGAACTTCACATAGGAGTACAGTCCCCCGCCAAGCAGCATCATCGTCAGCGCGATGGCGGTGATCGGATAGGCCACCGCCTTCTTGACGACCGCCATATAGACGCCGTCGCGATTTTCCTCTTCGCCGTGCAGCGGCGCCTTGCCGATGATCGCGCCGATCGCCGGAGCGAAGATCAGCGCGTAGGCCATCGATGCGGCAAGAGTGACAATCAGCGTGATCGGCAGGTACTTCATGAAGTCGCCGACGATGCCGGGCCAGAACAGCAGCGGCGAGAAGGCCGCGATGCGGGTCAGGGTCGCCGCGATGACCGGTCCGGCCATGCGCTTGGCAGCTTCCTCGAAGGCCTGTTCCTTGGGCATGCCTTCCGACATGCGGCGCTCGGCATATTCGGTGACGATGATCGCGTCGTCGACGAGCATGCCGACTGCCAGGATGAGCGAGAACAGCACGATCATGTTGATCGTGTAGCCCATCAGGGCGAGCAGCAGGATGCCGATCAGGAACGAGGACGGGATCGCCAGTCCGATCAGCATCGAGGCGCGCCCTGACAGCGCGTAGAGAATGACGATGAAGACCAGGATGACGGCAATCATCACGTGGTTCTGCAGGTCATTGAGCAGCTGGTTGACGAAGACCGACTTGTCCTGGGTGTAGGTCACCTGCAGGTCGGGCAGCGCCTGCTTGCTCTTTGCCACGAACTCTTCGGCGATCTTCTTCGAGCCCTCGATGGTCTCGACGACGTTGGCGCCGATGCGCTTCTTGACCGCAAGCGTGATGGCCGGCCTGCCGTCGATGCGGGCGATCGTCTCGGCGTCCTTGAAGGTCGAACGCACGGTGGCGAGGTCGCGAACCCTGACGACGGCGTTGGGGCCGGCGACGACCGGGAGGTTTGCGACATCTTCAGGCGTTTCGATCAGCGACGGCACCTTGACTGCGTATTTGCCTTCCGAACCCTCGATGGCGCCGGCGGCGACAAGGCTGTTCGATGCACCGACGCCCTGGATCATCTGGTCGAGCTGCAGGCCGTAGGAGGACAGCTTCACCGGATCGATGATCGCCTCGACGAGCTCGTCACGCGAGCCCTGGATCTCGGCCTCGAGCACGCCGGGCACCTCTTCGATGCGGTCGCGCAGCTCTTTGGCGGCGGCGGTCAGCGTGCGTTCCGGAATATCGCCGGAAAGCGTGATGAACACGACCGGGAATTCGGAGAGGTTCACCTCGTTGACGGTCGGTTCTTCCACGCCGGCGGGCAGGTCGCGCTTGGCGTCCTGCACCTTGTTGCGTGTATCGATCAGCGCGTCGCCGAGGTTCACCGACGGGTCGAACTCGACGATGACGTTGGCGCCGCCCTGATAGGCGTTCGACTTCATCTCCTTGAGCCCCTTGAGGCTCTTGAGCTGGGATTCGACCGGTCTGAGGAGCAGGCGCTCGGCGTCCTCGGGCGAGATGCCTTGATAGACAAGGCTGACATACATGATCGGAATCGCGACGTCCGGCTCTGCCTCCTTGGGCACGGCGCGGTAGGCAAGCGCCCCCGCGATGACCAGGAAGAGCAGGACCGAAAGGGTCAGTCGCGCATTGCGGATCGCAAGGCTGACGATATCCATTGTTACTGTGTCCCAGCCGCGCTTTCAGCGAGTTTCTTGAGGGCCGCCTCGTCGGCGGCCTGGGCCTTCACTTCATCGCCTTCCTTGACCAGGTCCTGGCCGGCGATGATGATCCTGGCGTCAGCGGGAATGCCGCCGAGCACGAGGCCGTTCTGGGTATCGTCGACCAGATCGATCGGGAAGAAGACGACCTTCGACGCTGCGTTGACGGCGCGGATGCCGAGGTCGCCATTCTGGCTCAGCGTCACCACCGAACGGGGCAGCACCACCGCATCGGTCGGATTGGCGCGCACAGTGATTTCAGCGGTCATGCCGGCCGGGATGGCGTTGTCCTTGTTCGGGACGGCGATCTCGATCGGAAAGGTACGGGTCTTGGCTGTGGCGTCGCGGCTGATGTAGCGGACCGTGCCCTTGACCTCTTCGCCGTTGATCAGGCGCACGTCGGCCTCGTCGCCGATCTTGACGTAGCGCAGGTCGCGTTCGCTGATCTCGCCCTTGGCGAGGATCGGGTCGAGGCTGAGCATCGTGGCCACTTCGCCGCCCTGCGTCACCGAGGAGCCAAGCTCCACTGCAACGCGATCGACGACGCCGTTGAACGGAGCCTTGACCTGGTTGCGCGACAATTCGGCTTCGGACGCCTGGAGCTGCGACTGCGCGGTCTGGAAATTGGACCAGGCGATGTCGGCGGTCAGCTTGGCAGCCGATCCGGCCTTCGTCAGCTTCTGGGCTGCTTCCCATTCGGCCTTGCGCTGCGACAGCACGGCATTGGCGGTATCCACCGCGGCTGCCTTTTCTTCGGCGTCGAGCATCAGGATCAGGTCGCCCTGCTTGATGTGGTCGCCCTGTTTGACCGGCAGTTCGGCAATGATGCCTGCGGCGCGGGTGGCAAGGGTTGCGCGCTTTTCGGCCTCGGTCTGGCCGGAAATGCGAATGGCGCGGGCGTGTTCGGTGCGCGGCGGCACGACGACGGCGACCGTGCGTGCCGGCGCCTTGGGCGTTTCGGCCACGGCCGGTTTTTCTTCGGGGGTCGTCTGGGCGCTGCCTACCGAGGAGAATTCGCCGGTGCCCATCCAGGCGGCGAAACCGACGAGCACGACCAAGGCTGCAAGCTTGTGGAACCTAATCTTCGACATGTCGTTATCCGTTAAAGACGGTTACGGCTTCACCGCCAACTTGCTTGGCGCGTCGGCCCGATATGGGAGCGCGCAATGCCGTGTTCAATCCGCCGTGGGGGCAAAATGGCGGAAGGGCGTCTTCTACATCAAATGTGAAGCACGAAATAGTGATAAAAAGTAATGGAAATATCATCCTGACAAAATGGCAGCAGTTGTCAGGTAATGTGCTTCCAATCCCGCTTTCGGCGGCTTTTCGCGACAGCTAGCCGTGCTGGCGCACCGCTGAAGGTCTGGTTCTGGTCGCTAGGAATTCGCGGACGCGGCGCCCTGTCGCCGGGCCTCGCATCGGTTTGAAGCCGTCGTCCAACTCGCCCGAAAGGTCGAGCGTTGCAACCTTGCCCACCGAATCAAAATTGTCTTCCAGCCAGTCGCTCGCTGCAGTCCGACCGAGATCGCGCAAGTATTCGAGGAAGGCCCACTCGGCGTTTATCTTCGAGGATGCCGACAGATCCTTGAAGGCTTCGTCGGCGTCGATGCGATGCATGCGGATGTCACGGTATTCGCCATGCGGCAGGCGCCCGGCCGCGATAAGCTCCTTGATGAAGGCGATGGCACGGAACTCGCGCAACAGCCCGGCATTGAAGGTGATCTCGTCGATGCGGTTCTGGATTTCGTTGGCCGTCCTCGGCGTCTCCTCGCGCACCACCGGATTGATCTGCACCAGCAGCACGTCCTCGGTGTCGTTGGCCTTGAAGAACGGATAGATCGCCGGATTGCCGCCGTAGCCGCCGTCCCAATAAGGTACGCCCTTGATCTCCACTGCCTGAAATATCTGCGGCAGGCAAGCCGAGGCCATCACCGTATTCAGGTCGATCTCGCCATCGCTGAAGACGCGCAATTGGCCGGTCTCGACATTGGTCGCCGAGATGAAGAGGTCGATGTCGGTGCAGGCCCTGACATTGGCGAAGTCGATCTGTTCGGCAACGACATCGCGCAGCGGATTGAGGTTCAGCGGATTGGCGAGGTAGGGCGAGAACACCCGCGACATGGTGTCGAACCAGATGTAGCCGGGCGTGTTTTCGATCGACCAGTTACCCCATGCCATGTCCCAGGGCGAACGTTGCACGGGGCTGAAGCGACCCTTGCGCGCCACCGCTCGCCAGAAGTCGTCCAGCTTGGCGCGGGCACCGTCGCGGCCGCCGCGCACCCAGCCGTCGGCAAGCGCAACGGCATTCATCGCACCCGCACTGGTGCCCGACACGGCCTTGAAGTCGAGCCGGCCGTCCTCGAGCAGCCGGTCGAGTACGCCCCAGGAGAAGGCTCCGTGCGAGCCTCCACCCTGGAGCGCGATGTTTATGGGTTTCGTCTCCTCCGCCTTGCCGTTTCCAGTCATGGCGTCTTCCGATCCGATGCTTCTTGTTTACTGGGCGGTCCAGCCGCCATCGACGGAGATATGGGTGCCGTTGATCTGGGCTGCCGCCGGCGAGGCGAGGAAGACAGCGGTCGCCGCCACCTGTTGGACGGTGACGAACTCCTTGGTCGGCTGGCGATCGAGCATGACCTCGCGGATCACCGTGTCGCGGTCCATGTTGTGGGCCTTCATCTGGTCGGGGATCTGGGCTTCGACCAGCGGGGTCAGCACATAGCCGGGGCAAATGGCATTGCAGGTGATGTTCTGCTGCGCGACCTCAAGTGCCACCGTCTTGGTCAGTCCCATGATGCCGTGCTTGGCCGAGACATAAGCCGACTTGTAGGCCGAGGCGACCAGCCCGTGAGCGGAGGCGATGTTGATGATGCGCCCACCGCCGGCCTTCTTCATCAAGGGCAGTGCCGCCGCAATCGTGTGGAACGCCGAGGTCAGGTTGATGGCGATGATCGCGTCCCACTTGTCGATGGGGAACTCGTCGACCGGGGCGACATGCTGGATGCCGGCATTGTTGACCAAGATATCGGCCGATCCGAAGCGTTCTGCCGCCCTGGTCACCAGAGCGCGGCAGTCCGCGCCCTTCGACATGTCTGCCTGTACGTAGATCGCCTCGACGCCATGCCTGCCGGCGATGCCTTCGGCGATGGCGTGGTCGGCCGGTGTGTCCGAGAAGGAGTTGACGACGACATTGCAGCCTTCGGCGGCAAATGCCTCGGCGATTGCGAGGCCGATGCCCGAGGTCGAGCCGGTGACAATGGCGGTTCTGCGCGTGCTCATTCTGAATCCTGCGGTGTCGGTTTCATGTTGCGATGCAACATATACGTCCTGAATGGCGCAATAAAAGCGCCGTGTCCGCACGGTTTCGTGAAATTGCCGCGCGAGCGGGCGATTTTCCTGCCGGCGACGCTACACTCGTCGTCCGGCAGGCATGACAATGGAGCCACTTGTCGTTGCAGGCCAGCTTCGCCCTTGGCGGGCGCGACTACCTGCGATATTGACATCGCGTGCCGAGCGCTCCACCTCAGGCGCGGATACCTCGAGCTTAAAGGCCGTCCATGTCCGGCTACTTCTCCTCTCCATTTCCTCGCCGCCATTCCGTCGGCGTCGATGTCGGCGGCGTGATCGTCGGTGGCTCGGCACCTGTCGTCGTCCAGTCGATGACCAACACCGACACGGCCGACATCGACAAGACGGTCGCCCAGGTGGCCGCACTGCATCGCGCCGGCTCCGAGATCGTGCGTATCACCGTCGACCGCGACGAGAGTGCGGCCGCCGTGCCGCATATCCGCGATCGGCTGGCCCGTCTCGGCGTCAACGTGCCGCTGGTCGGCGATTTCCATTACATCGGCCACAAGCTGCTCGCCGATCATCCGGCCTGCGCCGAAGCCTTGGCGAAATATCGCATCAATCCGGGCAATGTCGGCTTCAAGGACAAGAAGGACAAGCAGTTCGGCGATATCGTCGAGATGGCGATCCGCCATGACAAGCCGGTGCGCATCGGCGTCAACTGGGGGTCGCTCGACCAGGACCTGCTGACCCGTCTCATGGACGAGAACCAGGAAAACGGCTCGCCGCTCACCGCCAACCAGGTGATGCGCGAGGCGATAGTCCAGTCGGCGCTGATCTCGGCCGACCTGGCCGAGGAAATCGGTTTGCCGCGCGACAAGATCATCCTGTCGGCCAAGGTCAGCCAGGTGCAGGACCTGATCGCGGTCTACACCATGCTTGCCAGCCGCTCCGACCATGCGCTGCATCTCGGACTGACCGAGGCCGGCATGGGCTCCAAGGGCATCGTCGCCTCGTCGGCGGCCATGGGCATCCTTCTGCAGCAGGGCATCGGCGACACCATCCGCATCTCGCTGACGCCGGAGCCGAACGGCGATCGCACCCGCGAAGTGCAGGTGTCGCAGGAACTGCTCCAGACCATGGGCTTCCGCCAGTTCGTGCCGATCGTCGCTGCCTGCCCAGGCTGCGGCCGTACCACCTCGACCGTCTTCCAGGAACTGGCCCAGACCATCCAGGAAGACCTGCGCAAGAACATGCCGGTGTGGCGCGAGAAGTATCCCGGTGTCGAGGAGCTGAAGGTTGCTGTCATGGGTTGCATCGTCAACGGCCCGGGCGAATCCAAGCATGCCGACATCGGCATCTCGCTGCCCGGTACCGGCGAAACGCCGTCCGCTCCCGTCTTCGTCGACGGCAAGAAGGCCGCCACCTTGCGTGGTCCCGCCATCGCCGCCGACTTCGAGAAGATGGTCGCCGACTACATCGAGCAGCGGTTCGGGCGCGGCGGCAGGGCCGCAGCCGAGTAGCGATGCAGCGCCTGGCGAGGGCAGCGCTGGCTTGCCTCGTCGCGCTGGCGATTGCCGGGCCTGCGCTCGCGGACCCGCCGCGGTCGCGCAAGAAGGATCACGTCGCCCGTGTCTGCGACCTGATCGACATCCATGCCAGGCAGGAGGGGCTGCCCAGCGAGTTCTTCGCGCGGCTGATCTGGAAGGAGAGCCGCTTCGACCCCAATGCGGTCAGCCCGGCGGGCGCCGAGGGCATCGCCCAGTTCATGCCCGGAACTGCCGCGATGCGCGGGCTAACCGATCCTTTCGACATGGAACAGGCGATCCCGGCCTCGGCGCGCTATCTCGGCGAACTCAAGCGCGGTTTCGGCAATCTCGGCCTTGCGGCTGCAGCCTACAATGCCGGTGAAAACAGGGTGACGCGCTGGCTGTCGTCTGGCGGGTTCCTGCCGCTCGAGACCGAGGACTATGTGCTCGACATCATGGGCGAGCCGGCCGACAGCTTCTCCGACAAGGCCTATGCCGGCACCAACCGTCCGCTCGATGCCGCGACGCCGTTCCTCGACGCCTGCCGCAACCTGCCGGTCATCATGTCGGCCACGATCCCGATGGCGACGGTCCATGTGAAGCCCTGGGGTATCCAGGTCGCCGGCAATTTCCGGCGCGGGGTGGCAATCGGCCAATGGCAGCGGATGAGGGCGCGGTTCCCGGCACTGCTTGCGTCGCATGATCCAGTCGTCAGTCGCATCAGGACCCCGATGGGGCGGCGCGGCGTCTATGCGGTCAGGATCGGGGCCGATGATCGCGCCGAGGCCGATACGATCTGCCAGAGCCTGCACAAGGCGGGCGGCTCCTGCATCGTGCTCCGCAACCGCTGATCCCTAGGCTAGCGCGGCGTGCCTGCCTTCGGCGAGCACGCCGTGCAGGCTTTCCGCGTCCGCTGCGCCGCGCAGCCTTGCAACCGCAGTCTCGTCGCGCAGCAGCCGCGCGATCTTGGCCAACACGTTAAGGTGCTCCTGCGGCGAGGCCTCCGGCATCAGCAGCAGGACCACGATGTCGACATCCTGGCCGTCGATGGCTTCGAACGGGCAGCGCGCTTGCAGTCTGGCAAGCAGGCCGAACGGTCGCTGCAATCCATGCATCTTGGCGTGGGGAATGGCGACGCCGAGGCCCAGGCCGGTCGAGCCAAGCTTTTCGCGGGTTGAGAGTACCGAGACGATCTCGCCGGCCTGAACGCCGATACGCCGGGAGGCGAGCACGGACAGCTCCTTGAGCAGCCGCGTCTTGCCCTCCGGCCTGAGGTCGAGGACGACGTCCTCGACCGAAATCACGTCGCATATGTCCATGGTCAGTTGGAGAGCATGCCGGCGAGCGCCAGTCCGCCCAGAACGATGCCGGTGACGACAAAAAGCCGGGTGAACATGAAAGGGTCGGTCTGGGGCACCGAAGCATGGTCGTTCGCAGCCTTTCGCGCAGGGCGGACGGCAGCGTCGGATTTGTCGGCACCGGCCATCCGGTGCGTCAGGTGAGCGCGCAGCATCGCAGTCTTCCTTTGTTGTGCGCCGGGCGGCTGTGGCCGCATCCGGTCGCGTCAGGAAGCTAGAGATGGCCGCATCAGGATTCGAGACAGGACCGACAGCGAAGAAATAAGGAAGTCATAAAGGCGCAGCGCTTGAAACGAGAAGCGGCGCCCTGGGACGCCGCGTGATCGTTGCATAGCTGGACGCCTGGTGTCGTTCGTCAGGCCGATTGAACCAATTCGGCGCTCTCGCTCAGCCAGGTGCCGATCTTGGTGCCGAGCTTGTCGGGCGACACCGGCTTGGGCAGGTAGTCGTCCATGCCGGCATCCAGGCATTTCTCGCGGTCACCCTTCAGCGCATGCGCCGTTACTCCGATGATGGGCGTGCGGGTGCCGTTGGCTTCTTCCTCGGCGCGAATGGCGCGTGTCGCTTCGTAACCGTTCATCTCGGGCATCGAGACGTCCATCAGGATCAGCTTGGGCCTGAAGGTGCGGTACATCTCGACTGCCGTGCGGCCGTTGCCGGCGATGCGGTGGCTGAGCCCCAGGCCCGACAGGATCTGGCCGAAGACCAGCTGGTTGACCTCGTTGTCCTCGGCTACCAGAACGTCGAGCGCTCCGCCTTGTAATGGGCCTGGTTCGGGCTGGGCGAGCGGCGCTTGCGCCGGGCCACGAATGACGGTGAAGGCCGGCTGCTGGGTCTGCCTGACCGGTTCGCGGACGAACTGCGTCCGTCCGGCCTGGGAGCGCGCCTTCTGCACAGCGGCAATCACGGTGCCGAGCAGCACCGCCGAACGGGCCGGCTTGGTCAGGTGCGCGGCGATGCCGAAATCGAGCACCATGCGGCTGAAGTCGATCTGGTCGACCGAGGTCAGCAGCACGACGGGGATCGATGACGTGCGGCTGTCGGCGGCGATGGCCTTGGCAACGTCGGCGCCATTCATGCCCGGCATCTGGTAATCGAGGATGACGCAATCGACGCTGGCACCGAGCTGGGCAGCGCGGTCGAGGAAGGCGAGCCCGATGGCGCCGCTTTCGGCCGCGGCGCAGTCGAAGCCCCAGCTCTTGAGTTGCTCCAGAAGGATCTCGCGGTTGACCGGATTGTCGTCGATGACCAGCACGCGCGCCCCGGTCACGTCGACGGGAACGCCGGTACCGGTGTCTTGTGCCTCATAGGCGGGCAGCATGGCGGTGAACCAGAACACCGAACCCTTGCCGAGCTCGCTTTCGACGCCGATATGGCCGCTCATCAGGTCGACCAGGCGGGCGGCGATGGCGAGGCCAAGGCCAGTGCCTTCATGACGGCGGGTCGAGCTGCCGTCGACCTGGGCGAACTTCTCGAAGACGCTCTGCAGCTTGTCTGCGGGGATGCCGATGCCGGTGTCCTCGACGCGCACCTTCAGCGCCACCGTGTCGTCGACCGGCTCGCCTGTCACGTCGACCAGCACGTGGCCGCGCTCGGTGAACTTCACGGCGTTGCCGAGCATGTTGGTGATGATCTGGCGGAAGCGACCGACGTCGCCGATTACATGGCTGGGCAGGCGCGGATCGACGCGGACGATGAGTTCGAGATTCTTTTCGGCGACGCGTGCCGAGATCAGGGTCGCCACGTCCTCGACCGCTTCGCCGAGATGGAACGGGGCTGGGTCGAGGGTCAACTGGCCGGCGTTGATCTTGGAGAAGTCGAGCACGTCGTTGATGATGGTCAAAAGCGCGTTGCCCGATTTCACGATGACATCGGTGAAGGTCTTCTGGCGCGGGGTTAGGTCCGTGCGGGCGAGAAGCTCGGCCATGCCGAGCACGCCGTTCATCGGCGTGCGAATCTCATGGCTCATATTGGCGAGGAATTCCGATTTGGCGCGGTCGGCCGCCTCGGCCTTCGACAATGATTCTGCGGTCTCGGCAAAGGCACGGCGGATGGCATTTTCCATCGGGCGGAAGACCCAGAAGGCGACGCCGCCGATGACAAGCATCAAAAGCACGCTTGCCATCATCAGCAGGTTGTCGCTGCGTGCTTCCGCGACGCGGCGTTCCTCTTCCATAACGTTGCGTGCCCGCACTAGCATCGGCTGGGCAAACAGGTCGTTCTGGTTGCGGATCTCGCGATAGCTCCACTCGCTGGCGTTCTGGGCGGTGGCGAGGGCACTGAGATTGCGCGCCATATCGCGCGCCGACCAGAACAGGTCGCCATTGACCGCGGCACTGTCCAGCTCGCGTTGCGACTTGGTCGACAGGTCTGGGCGCACCGCGTCGATTGCGGTGCTCAGTTCGGTGATGCCGCCTTCGATGCGGGCAGCGTGATTGCGTGCGGCAGAGGCGAGCGCCTCGCGCGTCTCCGGGCGCCAGGCCGTCGTCGTGGTTTCGGCGAAGCTCGTGGCGTTTCGCAATTCACGTGTGAAGGACTGCAGATGCGAGGCGATGTCGTCGACATCGCGGCGGAAGGCATTGCCCTGGTTGAAGGCGGCCATGACCGCGGCTGACGTCGCGGCGAAGATCAGGAGACCCGACAGGTATCTGATCCGTATCGAACGGATGAAGGACGAGTGCTCCGGCATGCGCAACCCCAAACACATACGCACAATTTTATGGAGCTGGAATAGACACTATTAACATTAAGAGATTCTGACCCGCACCAAGCCTGGCGCAGGCACGAATCTACTGGCTGTCAGGCCGGATCAGCTGTTGCGCTCGGCCACGAAGCTTGCGGCCGCCTTGAGCATCGCACCGCCTTCGCCGAAGGGCTCGAGCAGGGCATGCGCCTGGGTCACCAGACCGGCGAGCTGGGCGCGGGCCCAGTTGGCGCCATGGAGAGAAACCAGCGTCGCCTTGCCGGCGGCCGCATCCTTGCCCGTCGCCTTGCCCATGGTCTTGGCGTCCGCCGTGAGGTCGAGCAGATCGTCGGCAAGCTGAAAGGCGAGGCCGATGGCCGAGCCGAATTCGGCGAGCGTTTCGCGCTCGGCGGTAGAGGCGCCGGCGATGATGGCGCCGGCCTCGCAGGCAAAGCGGATCAGCGCGCCTGTCTTCATCGCTTGCAGACGGATGATACCAGCCTCGTCGGGCTTGTTGCGTTCGGCGTCGAGGTCGAGCGCCTGGCCGCCGACCATGCCGCCGGGGCCGGCGGCGCGGGCAAGCGCCAGGACCAGGGCTGCGCGACGCTCGGCCGGCAGATGGGTGGCCTCGTCGGCGATAATGTCGAAGGCAAAGGTCAAGAGGCCGTCGCCGGCCAGGATCGCAGTCGCCTCGTCGAACGCCTTGTGGACGGTCGGTTGGCCGCGGCGCAGGTCGTCATCGTCCATCGCCGGCAGGTCGTCATGGATGAGCGAATAGCAATGTACGCATTCGAGTGCGGTAGCGACACGCAGCGCAGCCTCGCCGTCGGCGTCAAAGAGCGCGGCGCTTTCCAGCACCAGGAACGGGCGCAGCCGCTTGCCGCCGTTCAGCGCACCATGGCGCATCGCCGCCATCAGGTGACCGGGCCGCGATATCTCGCCCGACAGCATATGGTCGCTGAGCAGGTGACCGAGTTGGGTCTCGACGGCGTCGGCGCGCAGTCTCAAGGCGGTTTCGAACATGATATCGCTGTCGATCGTCATGGTGGCGAGCGGTAGCGGACACACAGACGTTGCGCAAGAAGCCAAGCGCCTTTATGCCGAAAGGCTGACAGGCAAGGGCAGGCGGGTTGGCGGAACCGATCATAGAGCCGGAAACCGAAGGGCTGGACATGGCTGCAGCGCGACGCGGGATCCTCTCGCGCGGAAGCCTGCGCCGCTGGGTGCGGCTCGGGGCGCTTGCGGCTGCGGCCTTGATCGCTCTGCCGGTCGTGCTGACCATTCTCTATTTGCCACCCTTCGTGCGGCCGATCTCCACCCTTATGGTCAAGGACATCGTCACCTTGCAGGGCTACGACCGGCAATGGGTGGCGCTCGACGATATCGCCCCGGTGCTCGCCCATTCCGTCATCATGTCCGAGGACGGGCAGTTCTGTTCGCACCGGGGCGTCGATCTCGGCGAGCTTCGTGGCGTCATCAGCGATGCGCTGGATGGCGAATCGACCCGCGGTGCCTCGACCATCCCGATGCAGACGGTGAAGAACCTCTATCTCTGGAACGGCCGCTCATTCATCCGGAAGGCGGCGGAGCTGCCGCTGGCGATCTATTTCGATGCGCTGATGTCCAAGCGGCGGATCATGGAGATTTATCTCAACATCGCCGAGTGGGGCCCGAACATCTACGGCATCGAGGCGGCCTCGCAGCACTATTTTGGCAAGCCCGCAAGCCAGCTCAGTCGGCGGCAGGCAGCACTCCTGGCGGTAACGCTGCCGAACCCCGCCGCACGCAACCCGGCCAAGCCGGGTGCCGGGCTCAGGCGGCTTGCTTCGGTGATCGAGCGCCGTGCCTCAAGGGCAGGCGCTTATGTCCAGTGTCTGGACTAGCGCCGGCATTGTGCGTCGGCTGAAAAAAGAGTCGGTTCGGGCTGGTCAAGCTTGGCCTCGCCGTGTATAGGCTCCCCGACTTCTTCATATTCCGGCCTTGGATGCGGCCCTTTCACGAGGGCGGACAGGGTCACTTGACCGATTAGTGGAGTGTATCCATGGCTGTTCCAAAACGAAAAACCTCCCCGTCCAAGCGCGGCATGCGCCGTTCGGCTGACGCCCTCAAGTCCCCGACCTATGTCGAGGACAAGAACTCGGGCGAAATGCGCCGTCCGCACCACATCGACCTGAAGACCGGCATGTATCGCGGTCGCCAGGTTCTGACGCCGAAGGAAAGCTGAGAAGCTTCTTCCGGACGGGCTTAGATCAGAAAGGACCGGCTTTGCCGGTCCTTTCTTTTTGTGCGTCGGTGATCGGGTGAAGCCACGAAGTCCTTGACCGAAGCGGCCGGGCCCCTTCTACAAGGGCGAGCAAAACGCGGAGTAGCTTTATGCTTGCCGGCATCCCCCTTCTGATCGTGCCCTTCATTCTCTACAACGCCGGCCTTGCCGGGTTGTTCGGCAGCGGCCCCGCGGGGGATCCGTGGCAGACCACGGTCGTCTCGCTCGGCATGATGTCGGGCGGCGTCTTCACGCTCACCCTCGGCGACCTGCTGATCGTCGTTGCGCTGCTTCTGTTCTTCGTCGAGATCGTCAAGGCGACCCGCACGGGCAGCGCCTCTGTCATCGACCACCTGCTGTCGACCTTCGTCTTCGTGGCGTTCCTGGTCGAGTTCCTGCTGATGCGCGGCGCCACCAGCTCGGTCTTCTTCATCCTGGTGGTAATCGCCCTGCTCGACGTCCTGGCTGGCTTCTCGGTCTCGATCCGATCGGCCAACCGCGACGTCACCTTCGGCCGCGACTAGAGCGTCGCCGCGATTCCCTCGAATCGCGAAAACGCGCTCTTTGGTTTGATGCGGTTTCCGACGGAAAGCCGCGTCATGCCTTGTCTGGGATCGCCTCAGACCTTGGCAACGAAGCCGGCCGCCTCGATGCCGGCCATTGCCGCCAGCTCGTCATTGTCAGACGTGTCGCCGGAAATGCCGACGGCACCCAGCACATCGCCGTCCTTGTTGCGGATCAGCACGCCGCCGGGGACCGGCACGATCTTGCCGCCCGATACCGCCGACAGTCCCTGGAAGAAATGTGGACGCTCTACGGCTGCAACTCCGAGCGCACGCGAGCTGGTGCCCACGGCGAGCGCGCCATAGGCCTTGCCCGAGGCAACCTCGGCGCGGATGAAGGGCGCGCGGTCCTGGCGCTGGAATGCCAGGAGATGGCCGCCGGCATCGAGCACGGCAACGCCCAGCGGCTTGAAGTCCTGCTGGGCGCCCAGTTCGAATGCGGTGGTAATGATGGCGTTGGCCTTGGCCAGCGTCAGTTCGGTCATGATGGGGTTCCTCCGATGTTGCGCGCCTAGAAAACACGCTCGGTGAGCAGAGCAAAACCCTGCGTCAGGTTGAAAATCTCTCGCCTGAAAGGGTAGGGCAGGGTGGCGTACGGTTGGCTTTGGCGCTGGCGCCGGAGTGAGAAGCCGTCGGGCTTAGATGATGAGTTGCGCTGCCCCAGTGGGGGGCTGAACCCGACAGCTCCCCGGCGTTCTCAAACAAAAAGCCCCAGCCCTTCGCTGTCGCTCCGGGCGTTCGGCACTCAAAAAGCCAAGCAGTTGGCTTTTTGAGTGCGCTCTGGGCCGACCGTGCCTCACCCCATAGAATCGATCTTGCGCTGCATTGCAGCGAGCTGTTCCTTCAGCTCCTTGAGATCGTCGGGCTTCTCGGCTGCTTCCTTCCGTGCCGGCTCGGCCGGCGCGCTGCCCGAAGCGGCCGGGAAGGGCGTGAACATGCGCATGGCGTTCTGGAACAGCTCCATGTTGCGCCGGGTCTGCTCTTCCAGCGCCTTCATCGGCGTGGCGCCCTTCATCATATCCATAGGCGCCTTGCCGAAGGTCGACTTCATCTGCTCGCGGAAGCGTTCCTGTTCCTTGGCAAAGGCGATCATCGACTGCTCGAGGAAGCTCGGCACCACCATCTGCATCTGGTCGCCATAGAACGAAATCAACTGGCGCAGGAACGGGATCGGCAGCATGTTCTGCCCGTCCTTGTTCTCCAGCTCGAAGATGATCTGGGTCAGCACCGGATGGGTGATGTCCTCGCCGGACTTGGCATCCTGCACGGTGAATTCTTCGCCCTTCTTGACCATTTCGGCCAAGTCCTCGAGCGTCACATAAGTGCTCGTGCCGGTATTGTAGAGCCGCCGGTTGGCGTATTTCTTGATCACCACCGGCTCGTCTTTTGCAGGCATCAGCATCCTCCCCCGGAAGACCGGATTGCCGTGTAAGCAGCCGGTAACATTGCGCCTCGGGGGCAGGATACGCGCAAAGCAACTGCAAATCCAAGCGCTTTGTGCAGTGCAAGAACGAGAAGCCCGGACATGCCGGCAAAAAAATGCTGCGCAGCATTGCTGCACTGCAAGCGCAGCATGAGCCGCTAGCCGATTTTCCGGTTTGACTCGGGTCCTGGAACGGGCAAGAAAAGTCGTGAGCGCCAATTTCTTCGACGCACAACAAACCTTCTCGTTTCACCAAGTCTGGAGAGAAACATGTCCGCCTCCACCTCCATCGTCGTCGCCAGTGCGGCACGCACGCCGGTCGGTTCGTTCAACGGCGCCTTCGCCAACACGCCGGCGCATGAGCTGGGTGCGATCGCGGTCAGGGAGGCGCTGGCGCGTGCCGGCGTCGATGCCAAGGAAGTCGACGAGGTCATCCTCGGCCAGATCTTGACGGCAGGTGCGGGGCAGAACCCAGCGCGCCAGGCGGCCATGGCTGCCGGCATCCCGCAGGAGGCGACTGCCTGGGGCCTCAACCAGCTCTGCGGTTCGGGCCTGCGCACCATCGCCATCGGCATGCAGCAGATCGCCATCGGCGACGCCAAGATCATCGTCGCCGGCGGCCAGGAATCGATGTCCATGGCGCCGCACTGCCAGCACCTGCGCGGCGGCGTGAAGATGGGCGACTTCAAGATGATCGACACGATGATCAAGGACGGCCTGACAGACGCCTTCTACGGCTACCACATGGGCAACACCGCCGAGAACGTCGCCCGCCAATGGCAGCTGACCCGCGAGGAGCAGGACCGCTTTGCTGTTGCCTCGCAGAACAAGGCCGAAGCTGCCCAGGTTGCCGGCCGTTTCAAGGACGAGATCGTGCCGGTCACGATCAAGGGCAAGAAGGGCGATACCATCGTCGACCAGGACGAATACATCCGTGCCGGCACGACCATGGATGCGCTGGCCAAGCTGCGTCCGGCCTTCGACAAGGAAGGCACCGTCACCGCTGGCAACGCATCCGGCATCAATGACGGCGCGGCCGCCGTGGTGCTGATGAGCGAGGCGGAAGCGGTGCGACGCGGCCTGACGCCGCTCGTGCGCATCGTTTCGTGGGCAACCGCTGGAGTCGATCCGCAGATCATGGGCACCGGCCCGATCCCGGCCTCGCGCAAGGCGCTCGAGAAGGCTGGCTGGTCGGTCGGCGATCTCGACCTAGTCGAGGCCAATGAAGCCTTTGCGGCGCAGGCCTGCGCGGTCAACAAGGACATGGGCTGGAACCCTGACATCGTCAACGTCAATGGCGGCGCGATTGCCATCGGCCATCCGGTCGGCGCGTCGGGCGCCCGCGTCTTCAACACGCTGGTCTACGAGATGCGGCGGCGTGGAGCCAAAAAGGGTCTGGCGACCCTGTGCATCGGCGGCGGCATGGGCGTCGCGATGTGTGTCGAGGCGATGTAAATCGAAATGCGAGAGGGCGGCCTAAGTGCCGCCCTCTTCGTCTTTAAATGCCTGTCATAAGGGCAAGTCATCCAAGCAGCAGAAAAGGGGAAACGAATGGGTAAGGTCGCACTCGTCACCGGCGGATCGCGCGGCATTGGTGCCGCTATTTCGATCGCGCTGAAAAACGCGGGCTACTCGGTCGCTGCCAACTATGCCGGCAACGACGAGGCCGCGCAGAAGTTCAAGGCAGAGACGGGTATTCCGGTCTACAAATGGTCGGTCGCCGACTATGACGCCTGCGAGGCCGGCATCAGGCAGGTGGAGGCCGATCTTGGCCCGGTTGCGGTGCTGGTCAACAACGCCGGCATCACCCGCGACTCGATGTTCCACAAGATGACGCGCGAGCAGTGGAAGGAAGTCATCGACACCAACCTGCATGGCGTCTTCAACATGACCCACCCGCTGTGGAGCGGTATGCGCGACCGCAAGTTCGGCCGCGTCATCACCATCTCCTCGATCAACGGCCAAAAGGGCCAGGCGGGCCAGGCCAACTATTCGGCGTCGAAGGCCGGCGACATCGGCTTCACCAAGGCGCTGGCGCAGGAGGGCGCACGCGCCGGCATCACGGTCAACGTCATCTGCCCCGGCTACATCGCCACCGAAATGGTGATGGCAGTTCCCGAGAAGGTGCGCGAATCGATCATCGCCCAGATTCCGGTCGGCCGTCTCGGCGAGCCCGAGGAAATTGCGCGCTGCGTGGTGTTCCTGGCCTCCGACGAGTCGGGCTTTGTCACCGGCGCGACGCTGACCGCCAATGGCGGGCAGTATTTCGTCTGACCGCCCGTCAGCATTTCAACAGTGGAAAACGGCGCCTTTCGGCGCCGTTTTTTTCTTGGCAAGGAAGTCGGGTTTGTTCACTCGCTCTCGAACAGCGCCTTGTGCGTGATGCCAGCCAGGATGGCGCCGACGATCGGCGCGACCCAGAACAACCACAGTTGCTGCAGGGCGATGCCGCCGACGAACAGCGCCGGTCCGGTCGAACGCGCTGGGTTGACCGACGTGTTGGTGACCGGGATCGAGATCAGGTGGATCAGGGTCAGCGCCAGGCCGATGGCGATGGGGGCGAAGCCCTTGGGCACACGGCCATGGGTCGAGCCGAGGATGATCATCAGGAACATGAAGGTCAGCACGACCTCGATGACCAGTGCGGACGTCATGCCGTATTTGCCGGGCGATGCATCGCCATAGCCGTTGGTGGCGAAGCCGCCGATGCCGGCAAAGTCGGCCTTGCCGCTGACGATCACATAGAGCACCGCCGAGGCGACGACGGCGCCCAACACTTGGGCGATCACATAGGGGATCAGGTCCTTGGCGTCGAAGCGGCCGCCGACCAGCAGGCCGACCGAAACGGCCGGGTTGAAGTGGCCGCCGGAAATGCCGCCGACAGCATAGGCCATGGTGAGAACGGTCAGGCCGAACGCAAACGCAACGCCGAGAAAGCCGATGCCGAGATCGGGGTATGCCGCCGCAAGGACGGCGCTGCCGCAGCCGCCGAAGACGAGCCAGAATGTGCCGAAGAACTCGGCGAACAGTCGTTTCATGTTGGTCCCTCCAGTGTCGTGCGCCTGCGCGGTGCGCCGCATTTTCCGGAGGCCCTGTCCAGGCAACCCCGCCGCACAGACTCAACCTGGCCATGGAGACACGCGTCGGCGTTGTACACAACCAGCGAGTATGACCTAACGGAATGCAATCACAGATATTTTCGCTACAGGCTGTTCGTGCCGGAATGGCACGCAAAGGTTAACGGCGGTTGTGGGCTTTCGCATGCGAACTTGCACCGGACTTGCCTCGAATCCGCCCGAGGAGATCAAGCGGCACAACATCTAGCGGTGAACAAACCGGGAAACAGGTACGGTCACCGATTCGTCGCCAGTTCGTTCCGCATTTGGTTCAAGTCTTAATCAAATCGCGGTTGCAGGCCTCGCTGCTGTTAACGCCTGAGTAGGAAACATCAATAATTTCATTATTTTGCGTGCGGCTTCACCCTGCTGGGCGCGACCTTGCCGGCAAAGGTTAACGGCAACGGCGCGGAATCGGGAACTGGCCACTTTAGTGAGTCTGCATGTGGTGCCGCTTGCCAGCTGTTCTTCAATATGTTGGGGTGAACAAAACCTGAATCGTCCAGAGTCAGTGATTCGTCGCTGATTCGTTCCAGACTCGTTCCAACTCTTAAACCGGAACATTCCGCTTTCGCTTTGGCGCGCAAATCCCTATGTGTCCACTCGGCGTCCGAAGGCGCCGCAACGCCGGTCCCGACCGGCGCCGAGGGTGGTTTCTTGAAATGAATGTTCACTCCAGGCAGAACGACCCGCTGATCCTGTCAGGGCGCGACGTCACGGCCGTGCTCGGCCCGACCAATACCGGAAAGACCCATCTCGCCATCGAGCGCATGGTGGCGCATGAAAGCGGCGTCATCGGCCTGCCGCTCAGGCTGTTGGCCCGCGAGGTCTACGGGCGGCTGTGCGAGAAGGTCGGTGCTCACAAGGTCGCGTTGATCACCGGCGAGGAGAAGATCCAGCCTGCCGGCGCCAGATATTCCGTCTGCACCGTCGAAGCCATGCCGCGCCAGACCGATGCAGCCTTCGTCGCCATCGACGAGGTCCAGCTCGCCGGCGACCTCGAGCGCGGCCACATCTTCACCGACCGCATCCTGCATCTGCGCGGCCGCCAAGAAACGCTGCTGCTCGGCGCCCACACCATGCGCGGCATTCTCGAGAAGCTGCTCAAGGGCGTGTCTGTGGTTACCCGTCCGAGGCTGTCGCATCTCGCCTATGCCGGGTCGAAGAAGCTCACCCGGCTGCCGCGCCGCTCGGCCATCGTCGCCTTCTCGGCCGACGAGGTCTACGGCATCGCCGAGCTGATCCGGCGCCAGCAGGGCGGGGCGGCCGTCGTGCTCGGCGCGCTCAGCCCACGCACCCGCAACGCCCAGGTGGCGCTCTACCAGTCGGGCGACGTCGACTACCTGATCGCCACCGATGCCATCGGCATGGGCCTCAACCTCGATGTCGACCACGTCGCCTTCGCCCAGAACCGCAAGTTCGACGGCTACCAGTTCCGCCAGCTGACCGCCGCCGAGCTCGGCCAGATCGCCGGACGTGCCGGTCGCCATCTGCGCGACGGCACCTTCGGCGTCACCGGTCGCGTCGATCCGTTCGACGAGGAGCTGATCGAAAAGATCGAAGCGCATGATTTCGATCCGGTGAAGGTGCTGCAGTGGCGAACCGTCCAGTTCGACTTTGCCAGCATTGATGCGTTGAAGCGCTCGATCGAGACGGTCGCTCCCGTGGAGGGGCTGACGCGTGCTTTGCCGGCTGTCGATGCCCAGGCGCTCGAGCATCTGTCACGCGATGCCGAAATCCGCGCACTTGCCACGAACCGCGAGCGGGTGGCGCTGCTGTGGGAAGCTTGCGCGCTGCCCGACTATCGCAAGATCGCGCCGGCGCAGCACGCCGATCTCATCGCATCGATGTATGACGACCTCGCCCGGCGTGGCCATGTCGACGAGAACTATATGGCCGAACAGGTCCGTCGCGCCGATTCCACCGAGGGTGACATCGACACGCTTTCGCACCGGATCGCCCAGATCCGGACTTGGACTTTCGTCTCAAACCGCCCCGGTTGGCTTGCCGATCCGGCACACTGGCAAGAAAAAACACGCGACATCGAAGACAGATTGTCGGATGCGCTGCATGAGCGGTTGACGAAACGCTTTGTAGACCGCAGGACTTCCGTCCTCATGCGCCGCCTTAGAGAAAACACCATGCTTGAAGCCGAAATCAGCCCGTCCGGAACCGTCCTCGTCGAAGGCCATCACGTCGGCGAACTGCAAGGGTTCCGTTTCACCGCCGACCAAAGCGCCGGTGGCGAGGACGCCAAGGCAGTGCGCACGGCAGCGCAGAAGGCGCTGGCGACAGAGTTCGAAGCGCGCGCCGAGCGTTTCGCCGCGTCGCCCAACGGCGACATCGCGCTGGGCTCCGATGGTGTCCTGCGCTGGATCGGCGCGCCGATCGGCACGCTGGTCGAGGGCGAGGACCCACTCAAGCCGCGCGTCGTGCTTCTGGCCGACGAGCAGCTGACCGGCCCGGCCCGCGACAAGGTGGCGGCGCGCGCCGAGCGCTTCATCAATTTCCAGGTCGAGCTTCTGCTCAAGCCGCTGGTCGATCTCAAGTCGGCCGAGCAGCTTTCGGGCATCGGGCGTGGCATCGCCTTCCAGCTGGTCGAGAATTTCGGCCTCATCAACCGCCGCGACATTGCCGAAGAGGTGAAGTCGCTGGACCAGGAGGGGCGCGCTGCCCTTCGCCGTCTCGGCGTGCGCTTCGGCGCCTATCACGTGTTTGTGCCCGCGCTGATCAAACCGGCACCGGCGGGTCTGGTCACGCTTTTGTGGGCGATCAAGAACGACGGCAAGGACAAGCCCGGCTTCGGCGACGTCGTCCATGCGCTGTCTGCCGGCCGCACCTCTGTTGTCATCGACCAGGCCTTCGACAAGTCGTTCTACAAGCTGGCCGGTTTCCGCAATCTCGGCCGCCGTGCCGTGCGCGTCGACATCCTGGAGCGCCTTGCCGATCTCATTCGTCCCGCGCTGGCCTGGAAGCAGGGCAGCGGCACGCGTCCCGATGGTGCCTATGACGGTTCGGCCTTCATCGTAACGCCGCAGATGATGTCGATCCTCGGGGCCACCGGCGACGACATGGAAGAGATCCTGAAAGGCCTTGGCTACCGCGCCGAGCCCAAGCCGGCCGCCGAGGTCAAGGACAAGCTCGAAGCCATCGACACGGCCACGCGCGAAGCTGCCGAACAGGCCGCTGCCGCCAAGGTTGCGGAAGCAGCTCCCGCTGAGCCGGTTGCTGAAGACGCAGCCGCCGAAGGCGTTGCAGAAGAAGCGGCCGTTGCCGAAGCCGTGACCGAGGTTGCCGAGGCGCCAGCGGAAACCGCAGCCGAAGAGACTGTTGCCGAGCCCGTGGTCGAGGTGGCGGCGGAAGCCGCCGCCGAGGAAGCTCCTGCCGTGGAGGCAACTGCTTCGACAGACGCTGCGGAGCAGGCCGAAGAGCCCAAGCCGATCCTCATCTGGCGTCAGGGCCGTTTCGAGCAGCGTCCGCGTCATCGCCATGACAACAACCGCCCGCGCGGCGGCCAGCGCGACCAGCGCAATGGCCAGGCTGCTCGGCCGGGCGAGGCCAATCGCGGCGGCCCGCGTGAAGGTGGCGAGGGCCGCGACGGCGGTCGTCCGCGCTTCGACCGCAAGCCCGGTGGCAAGCCGCAGGGTGAGGGCGGTCGCCCTGAGCACCGCAACCGCAACGAACGGCCGCAGGGCGAAAAGCACGGCGGCGATCGCGGTGGCTTCAAGGGTAAGCCCGCCTTCCAGCAGAAGCCGCGCGAGGAGCGTCCGGTGCGCATCGATCCCGACTCGCCCTTCGCCAAGCTCGCGGCGCTGCGCGACCAGCTGAAGAAGTAACCCACTTGGCCGGCGAGGGAAGACAGCGCATCGACAAGTGGCTGTTCTTCTCGCGCGCGGTCAAGTCGCGGTCGCTGGCGGCCAAGCTGGTGCAGGGCGGCGGTGTCAGGCTGAACGGCCAGAAGCTCGACCAGGCATCCGACATCGTCAAGACCGGCGATGTGCTGACCATAACGCTCGACCGTCGTATCCTGGTCTACAAGGTGACGCTGCCGGGTGACCGGCGCGGCCCAGCCGAAGAGGCGAGGCGGCTCTATGAAGACCTGTCGCCGGCGCCAACGCCCAAGGGCGAGGCTCCACCCGATGCGCTGCCGCCGCTGCGCGAGGCCGGAAGCGGTCGGCCGACCAAGCGTGAACGCCGCGCCACCGACCGCTTGCGGGGCGATTGAAGCATCATCTGAGCCGAACTGGGCCAAGATGAGAAAGTCGTTCCGCCAAGGCGGCCTTGCGCGCAATGGCCGCCCTTGCAAGAGCCCGACAAAGGGTCTACCTCACCGTCAAAGTTCGCCCGTACGGGAAGTCCCGGAGCCTACCGCATGACCTACGTCGTCACCGACAATTGCATCAAGTGCAAGTACACCGATTGCGTCGAGGTCTGTCCGGTCGATTGCTTCTACGAAGGCGAGAACATGCTCGTCATCCATCCCGACGAGTGCATCGACTGCGGCGTCTGCGAGCCGGAATGCCCGGCTGACGCCATCAAGCCGGACACCGAGCCGGGCCTGGACAAGTGGCTCCAGATCAATACCGAATACGCCAGCAAGTGGCCGAACCTGACCGTCAAGAAGCCTGAGCTGCCCGAGGCAAAAGAGTTCGACGGCGTCGAAGGCAAGTTCGAGCAGTACTTCTCGGCCGAGCCCGGCGAAGGCAACTGAAGGCTGCGGCGCCCCGGGGCGCCACATCGACAAGTTTGCGCACCGCAGTCGTGACTTGACGCGGGCCGGTGTTCGCGTATGCAGCAAAACCTTGATTCTTGCGACTTTTTGTGTTAGGGCTTGGTCAACATGCCGGTGACACAACGTCGATCATGGCGCGAAGCCTATTTCACTGAAAGGTGACAACCCCATTTCGGACCAGAGCAATCTGGGACGGCGTTTACAGTTTTTTGCTGTTGCCGGTCCAAGCTCTCCGAATGGGGGTCGATTGTCGTGCGGCACAAGGTCGCGTTAGCGGCCACCCTCGTTAGCCGGCCTCGGCGGGTCGGTGTTAAAGAAGGAGTTCAGGGCGTATGGCAACTTCCATCCCGCAGAAGAAATCCGCAGCACGTCACGGTTTCAAGACCGGCGAGTATATCGTCTACCCGGCGCATGGCGTCGGCCAGATCGTATCCATCGACGAGCAGGAAGTGGCGGGACACAAGCTTGAACTGTTCGTGATCGATTTCCAGAAGGACAAGATGCGCCTCAAGGTGCCGGTCGCCAAGGCGACCTCCATCGGCATGCGCAAACTGTCGGAGACTGACTATGTCGATCGCGCTTTGAAGGTCGTGCAGGGCCGCGCGCGCGTCAAGCGCACCATGTGGTCGCGCCGTGCGCAGGAATATGATGCAAAGATCAATTCCGGCGACCTGATCTCGATTTCGGAAGTCGTGCGCGACCTCTACCGTGCCGACAACCAGCCGGAGCAGTCTTATTCCGAGCGCCAGCTTTATGAAGCCGCGCTCGACCGCATGGCCCGCGAGATCGCTGCCGTGAACCGCATGTCGGAGACCGAGGCCGTTCGTCTCATCGAGACCAACCTCAACAAGGGTCCGAAGCGCGGTACCAAGGCCGACAATGAGGAAGCCGACGCCGAGCAGGAAGAAGCTGCCTGATCAGGCTTTGCAGTTCCATTATGAAAAACCCGGCCAATGGCCGGGTTTTTTGTTTGTGGGGTGAGGGATTGTTGCGCGCCCTGCCTTGAGGCCTCCAGGCCTGAAAACACTTGGTTCACTGCCGGCAGCCTGTGCTTGGTTGAGTTGCTGACATGCTTGGGGCCCTCAGGCAGCTTTTGTTTTGGGGGCGCTAGGGAGACGGGTGGATTTGCTGTATCCGAGGCTAAACATGGCCGGTTCGGGACGGGACAGCAGATGGGCAAGGCGCTTCTTATCATCGACGTGCAGAATGCGATCCTCAAGGACAAGGGGACGGCCGGGCGACAGCCCGTCATCGACGCCGCGCTCGAAGAGGTGGTGGCCAGGCTGCGTAATCTCCAGAACAAGGCGCGAGCCTCCGGCGTGCCGGTCGTCGTCATCCAGCATGACGGCCCTGATGGTCACCGGCTGGCGGTCGGGACCGAGGGTTGGCAAGTTCGGCCGGAACTTGCGCCGCAGCCTGGCGATGTTCTGGTTCGCAAGAAGAGTTCGGACTCGTTTCACGAGACGGAGCTGGTCATCCGGCTCGAGGCGCTGGGGATCTCCCATCTGGTCGTCGGCGGTTGCATGACCCAGTTCTGCGTCGACACGACGGTGCGGCGCGCCGTGTCGCTCGGCTATGACGTCACGCTGGTCGCCGATGGCCACACGACCGCCGACTCGGCAAATCTTGCCCATGTCGACATCATTGCCCACCACAACGAGACACTCGACGGCTTTGACGCCGGCAATGCCGTGATCGAAGTCCGCCGGGCGGCCGAAATCTCGTTCTGACGACTGGTTGGCGCGGGGCTTCAGCCCTCGCCGCCGCCTTTGCCGTGCTGGTGCGTGATCGAGGCGATGAAGCGCCTGGTGCGCTCATGCTTCGGGCTGCCGAAGACTTCGGTTGCCGGGCCCTGCTCGACAATCGAGCCGGCTTCGAGGAAGACCACTTCCTGTGCCACCTTGGAGGCAAGCCTGAGGTCATGCGTCGCCATCACCATGGTGGTGCCTTCGCTGGCGAGCTTGTTGAGCACGTCGACCACTTCCTGCGCCAGTTCGGGGTCGAGCGCCGAAGTCGGCTCGTCGCAGAGCAGCACCTTGGGCGAGGGGGCAAGTGCGCGGGCGATCGCCACCCGCTGCTGCTGACCGCCCGAAAGCGTTGCCGGCCAGGCGTCGGCCTTGTGCGACATGCCGACTTTGTCGAGCAGAGATGCCGCCCGTTCGCGGGCCTTTGCTTCCGGCCATTTCAGCACGGTGACAAGGCCTTCCATGACGTTTTCGATTGCCGTGCGATGCGGGAACAGCTGGAAGTTCTGGAACACCATGCCAGTCTGGCGGCGCAGCTGCTGGATGGTCCTGGTCGCGACCTTGACATCAGGCTTGAACTCGATGGCGTCGTCGCCGACACGCACCGTGCCCGAGGTTGGTATTTCCAACAGGTTGATACAGCGCAGCAGCGTGCTCTTGCCGCCGCCCGAGGGGCCGACGAGCGCGGTCACGCTGCCTTCCCTGATGTCGACCGACACGTCCCTGATGACGGTGTTGTCGCCAAAACGCTTGACGATGTGCGACAGGCCGATCATGTGCGCGCCTCCAGGAAGCCGCCATAGCGGTTGAGCCGCTTTTCAAGCCTGACCTGCAGGGCAGACAGCACCGAGCTCATGGCGAGGTAGAGGATCGCCGCCTGGACGTAGAGGATGAGCGGCTCGTAGGTGGTGGCGACGATGCGTTGGGCCGCCTGGAACATCTCCGGCACGGTGATGGCGGCGGCAAGCGAGGTGTCCTTGACCAGTGAGATAAAGGTGTTGGAGAGCGGCGGTACCGCCACGCGCGCCGCCTGCGGCAGGATGGTGCGCCGCATCGCCTGGCTCCAGGTCATGCCGATCGAATAGGCCGCTTCCCACTGGCCCTTGGGCACCGAAGTGATGACGGCGCGGATGATCTCGGAGGAATAGGCGCCGATGTTGAGCGTGAAGCCGATGAGGGCCGCCGGGAAGGCGTCGAGTACGATGCCGATGCTGGGCAGGCCGTAGAAGATCAGGAACAGCTGCACAAGAAGCGGCGTGCCGCGGATGATCCAGACATAGAAGCGCACGATGGCCGATAGCCAGCCAGGGCCAAACAGCCGGGCAAGGGCTGCGCCCAGCCCGACGGTCAGGCCGAGGGCGAATGACAGCAGCGTGAGTGGCGCGGTGAAGACGAGCGCGGCCCACAGCAGCGGGCCAAGCGAATCCAGCATCAGTTGAAGCCAGTGTGGCAAGATGAATGCTCCCTCCCCACAATAGACGAGCCCGGAAAATCGCAGATTTTCCGGGCGAGTTCATTGGGAAAAATGAAGAAACTGAAAAAGGGCGGCCGCCTGATGGCCCGCCGCCCCTTTTTGGGGGAGGACCGCTTACTGCGAGACGTCAGCGCCGAAATAGGTCTCGGAAATCTTCTTGTAGGTGCCGTCGGCCTTGATCTCGGCCAGCGCCTTGTTGATTGCCGCCACCAGCTCCGGGTCGCCCTTGCGTACGATCACGCCGGAATAGTCGGCCTTCTCTTCCTCGGCCACGATCTTCACGTCGGCATCGGGCTTGTGCTTCTTGAAGTCGTAGAAGGACAGGCTGTCGTTGATGGTGGCGTCGGCGCGGCCGTTCAGCACCAGCTGGATCGACTGGTCGAAGCCGTCGGTGCCGACCAGCTCTGCGCCATTCTTCTCGGCGATCTTGCCGAAGTTGCTGGTCAGCGACTGAGCCGACTTCTTGCCCTTGAGGTCGGCAAAGTCCTTGATGTCGGCGTTCTTGCCGCTGACGATGAGCACGGCCTTGGAGGCGATATAGGGCTCGGAGAAGTCGTATTTCGCCTTGCGCGCCTCGGTGATGCCGACCTGGTTGATGACGGCGTCATAACGCTTGGCGTCGATGCCGGCGATCAGGCCGTCCCACTTGCCTTCCAGGAACTCTGCCTTGACGCCGAGGCGCTTGGCGATCTCCTTGCCGATCTCGACGTCGAAGCCGACGAGCGCGCCCGAGGCGTCGTGATAGGTGAAGGGCGCATAGGTGCCCTCGGTGCCGATCTTGAACACTCCGGCAGACTTGATCTGGTCGAGGTTCTCGCCGGCATGAGCGGCGGCTACGGCTGCGATCTGGAGCGTTGCGGCAACGGCCAGCGATTTCAACCAGTTCATGGTCTGTGATCCCGATTTCTTAGACCGGCCGCGTTTGGGCCGGGAGCGTTGTGATTGGCGGCAATCTGTCAGAAGCGCCTGATCGGCATAAGGAATGGAATTTCAAATATGGCGTCATCTTGGAATTTCAATCCACCTCCCGGTTTCGGCCCGTTTTGCAGTGCGGAACATTCGCTGCGATGCCGCGTTATTTGCCGTGCGGGACCGCATTTGATGGCGGAGGCCGCGTCAGCTAGGCAACGCATCGAGAGACTGTGTCATGGGCATGGATCGGGCAGGATTGGCCGGCGAGCAGATGATGCTGAGGGCCGCGTCGCGCGCACCTTATCTCGAAAAGAGCGAAGAGATCGCACTTGCCGTGCGGTGGAAGGAACAGCACGACGAGGCCGCCCTGGACCGAATCGCCACCGCCCACATGCGGCTGGTGATCGCGATGGCGGTCAAGTTCCGCCGCTACGGCTTGCCTCTGGGCGACCTGATCCAGGAAGGCCATGTCGGCCTGCTCGAGGCTGCTGCCCGGTTCGACCCCGAACGCGACGTCCGCTTCTCGACCTATGCCACCTGGTGGATCCGCGCATCGATGCAGGACTACATCCTGCGCAACTGGTCGATCGTCCGGGGTGGCACGAGCTCGGCGCAGAAGTCGCTGTTCTTCAACCTCAGGCGTATGCGTGCGCGGCTCGCCCAGGGTGGCGGTCCGCTGGGTGGTGCGGCGGCCTATCATGAGATTTCGTTGGCGCTCGGCGTGTCGGAGGCCGACGTCGCCATGATGGACATGCGGCTTTCGGTGCCTGACACCTCGCTCAACGCGCCGCTCAACGAAGACGGCGACACCGGCGAGCGCATGGACCTGCTGGTATCAGAAGATCCGCTGCCGGACGAACTGGTGGGCGAGGCGATCGACGTTGAGCGGCGCACCCATTGGCTGCGCGACGCGCTCGGCGTTCTCAACGCCCGTGAGCTGCAGATCATCGAGGAGCGCCGCCTGACCGAGGAGGGCGCCACGCTGGAGGAACTCGGCACGTCGCTTGGCATCTCCAAGGAGCGCGTTCGCCAGATCGAGACGCGCGCCATGGAAAAGCTGCGTTCGGCCTTGGTGAAGCAGAACGCCGCTTTCCTGGCAGCCTGAGCTGAAACTACCTGTCGGTAATGACCTTGACCTTGTCGCCGACCGAAACGGTGGCGCCTGGCGCGAGGCCGTTCAACACCCTGAACAGATCGAGCTTGCGGTCGACGCCGACCATGCCAGCGGCAAGCGAACCCATGGTCTGGCCCGGCTGAACCGTGACGACGCGGATGCGCAGCGGCTTGAGCGCTGCCTTCTCCGCCGGGGTCATGACGTGGAAGCTGGAGCTAACCGTGCGCGCAACGCTGTCGAGATCGGTGCTGGCGGTGGGGGCCGCCGTCAGCAGGCGATAGACCTGGGCGCCGGCGCGGATCACCACGATGTCGAACTGCCAGCCTTCGGCGCTGGCGCGAGCGAAGGCGGCTTCGTTGCCATTGATCGTCTCGGTGCGCACCGTGGCCGAATCGAGCCCGGCCACCCAGCCGCTGCGAACGTAGTCGGACAGCGACAGCCTGCTGTCGATGGTCACGCCGTCGAAGCGGATGGCCATGTTGCCCGGGCCGGTTGCAGTGACGGCGGCGGCCGTATTGTCGATGACGAAGCCCTGCGGCACCGAGAAGGAAATGCCGAGCTTCGGATGCAGGAAGGTCGTGCCGCGCACGTAGCCTTCATCTGGCGTGTCGCCGAACAAAAGCCCGTCGATGCCGGCCAGGAAGGAATCGCGGTCGCGCTTGCCGATGCCAGGTGCGCCGAACTGGCGGGCATGGCGCTGCGCCAGGTCGATGCGCTGCGGTGCGTTGGGGTGGCTCGCCAGGAAGTCGAGGCTGGCGTCGGTGGCGCCACTGACCGAGCGCAGGTCGCTGTAGGCGGCCATCGACTGCAGGAAGCGTCCGGCGGCGAACGGATCATAGCCGGCCTGGCCGCTCATCTTGATGCCGATGCCGTCGGCCTCGAGCTCCTGGTTGCGCGAGAACTGCGCCAGCCTGAGCTTGCCTCGGATCAATGCCGCCTTGGCGGTGGGGCTTTCGCCGAGCACGTCGGTGACGACCTTGGTCGCCAGCACTTCCTCGGCTTCCTTCTGCTGGCGCTGGACGCCATGGTTTGCGGTCACATGGCCCATCTCGTGGGCGATGACGGCGGCGAGCTCGGCCGAATCGTTGGCGAGAGCCAGGAGGCCGCGGGTTACGTAGAGATAGCCGCCCGGCAGCGCGAAGGCGTTGACGTTGGGCGAATTCAGGATGGTGATGCGATAGGTCTGGTTCGGATTGTCCGAAACCGTCGTCAGGCTGCCGACGACCTTGGCGACCATGCGCTCAAGCTTGGGGTCCGAATATTCGCCGCCATAGGTGGCGAGAATGCGTGGGTGCTGTGCCTTGGCGATCTCGGCCAGCTTGTCGTTGCGCGTTACATTGTCGACCGTCACCGGATTGTTGGACGGCTGGAAGCCCTGTTCGCGCAGGTCGCTCGAGTTGAACGGCTGGCAGCCGGCGACAAACGCCGACAGCGCAACCGCGAGGGCTAGTCGCGTGCGGCGGGGCGTGCTCATCTCGATATGGCCATGGCGGCGGGTAGGCAGGGCAGGTTCCTTTCAGGTCCGGGCAGAGGCGAAGCAGTACCCGCGGGCATAGCATGGACCTAGCCATACTCCCCTTGCCGACACAACAAGTCTTGTTTCACTTGTGCGGCGATTTGACCGTAAATTATGTCGGCTTCCGGGCAATGTGCCGTGATTATGTCATCGCCTTTCGTCTCCGATATAGCGGCGGAACGCCTCGGGTCCAGATTCATCAAAGAAATCAGGTGTCTTGCCGGTAGCCACAATGGCGCCGGCTTCGACAAAAACCATGTTTTGCGCCAGTTTTCGCGCGTCTTCCGGCTGGTGTGTCACGAAAAGCACGGTCATCTGGCGTTCGGCATGAACGCTGACCACCAGCTCCAGCATGTCGGCGCGCAAGGCTGGACCAAGCGAGGCAAACGGTTCGTCCAGCAGCAGCACCGGGCGGTCGCGCACCAGAACGCGGGCAAGTGCCACCCGCTGGCGCTCGCCGCCTGACAGCTCGCGGGGCAGCCGCTGCTCCATGCCGGCAAGGCCTACTCGCGCCAGCGCTTCGGCGACGTCCATGCGGTCGTGGGCCGAGAGCCGTAGCGAGGGCGAGCGGCCGAGCCCGACGTTCCTGGCGATGTCGAGATGGGCGAAAAGATTGTTCTCCTGGAACACCATGGACACGGGGCGTGCCGAGGGCGGTGCGCAGCTGACGTCGGCGCCGCCGATCAGCACACGCCCTTCGCGCGGTGTCTCGAAGCCGGCGACGAGATTGAGAAGCGTCGACTTGCCCGCGCCGCTCGGGCCCATGATCGCGGTGATCTCGCCTGCCGCGAAGGTCGTGTCGAAGGCTACCATGGTCTCGCCATAGCTGAACACCATGCGGTCGAGCTGCACCGCCTCGCCTTTTGCCGTCATCTGGAGGTCTCCTTGCCGAGGCGGTCGGCCAGCATCATCAAGGCAAGGCACAGGAGCCCGAGCATCAGTGCCAGGCCGGCTGCGTCCGCGGTGCGGTAGCTGCCCATGCGGGCGAGCAGAAGATAGGGCAGCGTCTGCACGGCGTCGCTGCCGAACAGTGCGATGACGCCGAGATCGCCGAGCGAAAGCGCTGTGGCAAAGGCAAACGCTGTCGCGAGCGGCCGCCGCAACACCGGCCAGTCGATCAGCCGCAGCCGGTTCCAGCCGGAAATGCCGAGCTGCGCGCAGAGCCATTCATGGCGCTCGGCCGCCGCGTCGTGGGCCGGGCGGATGGCGCGCACGGCAAAGGGCATCGCCATGACGGCATTGACGGTCACCACCATGAAGGGCGCGAGCGCGAAGACATCGACTGACTGCCGCACCAGCACGAACCAGCCTGCGCCGACAACGACAGGCGGCACCACCAGCACGAAGCCGGCGCCGGTGTCGGTCAGCCGCTCGAGCAGCGATCCCTTGCCGTCGGATCTGGAGGTGGCGAGAACCCGCCGGGCCATGACGAGCGATAGCGAAAGAGCGCAGGCCAGCGTTGCCGAGATCGAGGCGAAGACAAGGCTGGTCAGCGTGGCGCGATGAACCGACGCTTCGGTGGCAAGGCGGGCGAGGTCGGCTTCGAGACCCGACACCACTGTTGCTGCCATCGGCCCGCCAACGAAGACGAGGGCGGCCACTATCACCACGATGTTCAGGACCTTTTCGCCTGGCCCGGCCTCGATGTAGCTGCGCCGCGCCACCGACAGATTGGCGTCGCCAGTGGTGTTGGCGCCGAGCCGCATCAGGGTGAGCACGATCCCCGCGGTCAAGCCGATCTGAAGCAGCGTCAGGGCGACAGCCCGCGCAGGGTCGAAGTCGAAGCGCAGAGCCTGGTAGATAGCCACCTCCAGCGTGGTTGCCGCCGGTCCGCCGCCGAGCGTCAGCACAATGGTGAAGGAGGTGACGCAGAGCATGAACACCAGCCCGGCAACGCCGGGGAGGGCCGCACGTACCGCCGGCCATTCGATCAGTCGGAAGCTGGCGCGCGCCCCCATGCCAAGCTGGCTCGCCAACCGCCACTGGTCTGATGGCACGGTCTGCAGCGCCTCCAGCAAAAGCCGCGTCGCCAGTGGCATGTTGAAGAACACATGCGCGACCAGGATGCCGGACAGACCATAGACGCCCGGCCATGTGCCTCCGCTCAGTGCGCTCAATGGAGCGGCGAAGTAACCGGCACGGCCGTAAAGCGTGAGAATGCCGAGTGCGGCGACGATCGCCGGGAGTGCCAGCGGCACGGCAAACAGGCGCAGGATCAGCCCACGGCCGGGAAAAGCGGGATGGCGGGCAAGCGCGCGGGCGACGAGGATTGCCGGGGCCACCGACAGCAGCATCGACAGCAGCGCCTGCCAGATGGTGAAACGCGCGACGCGAAAAAGGTAGCTGTCGAAGGCGGCATAGGCGCCTTCGGGATTGCGCCAGGCCTCGATGCCGAGCCCGACGAATGCGCCACCGATCAGCATGCCGATGGCCACCAGCGCAAGGATGCCGGCTATGATGCGAGAGTCGGTGGGGGGAATGCGCATGCCGGGCTAGACGCGTTTGGAGCGTGCATGACGCAGAGCGGCTACGCTGTACTCTACGTTGCCCCCCTCTGTCCTGCCGGACATCTCCTCCACAAGGGGGGAGATCAGTTGCCTCACCGTTGCCGCTTCTTCTGTCACCGTCGTGATTGGCAAAGGCCGCGCAACTGCCAATCTCCCCCCTTGTGGGGGAGATGTCCGGCAGGACAGAGGGGGGCAACGTAGGGTGGTCACGTTCGAGCCTTTCGGGCCTTATTTGCTCATCACGCCGAGCCACTCGTCGACCCAGGCCTTGCGATTGGCAGCCACTTCATCGGCGCTGAAGATCAGTGTCTTTGCCGGCTTCACCAGCTTGTCGAAAGCGGGGTTGAGCGGCTTGTCGGTCTTGCCGGCGGGCAGCATCCAGTTGGTCTCGGGGACCGCGTCCTGGAAGCCGGGGCCGGTCATGAAGGCCATGAACTTTTCGGCCAGCGGGTTCTTGGCGCCCGTTGTGGTGATGCCGGCCACCTCGATCTGCAGGTAATGGCCTTCCTCGAAGGATGCGGCCTGGTAACGCTCGGTGTTCTCGGCGACCATGTGGTAGGCCGGCGAAGTGGTGTAGGACAGAACCATCGGCGCTTCGCCCTTGGTGAACAGGCCATAGGCCTCGCTCCAGCCCGGCGTCACCGTCAGCACGCGGCCCTTGAGCTTGGTCCAGGCTTCCGGCGCTTTGTCGCCATAGACCGACTTGACCCAGAGCAGAAGGCCGAGACCTGGTGTCGAGGTGCGCGGGTCCTGGATGGCGATCTTTTCTTCCGGATTGCCCTCGACAAGTTCCTTCAGGCTCTTGGGCGGGTTCTTCAGCTTTTCGGTGTCATAGACGACGGCGAAGTAGCCGTAGTCGTAGGGCACGAAGGTGTCGTCCTTCCAGTCGCCCGGAACCTTGACGTCGGCGCCGGCAGCACCGTGTGGTGTAAACAGGCCGGTGGCCTTCGCTTCGGTCGTCAGGTTGGTGTCGAGGCCAAGCACGATGTCGGCCTTGGTCGAGGCGCCTTCGAGCTTGACGCGGTTGAGAAGGGCGACGCCGTCGGCGACCGAGACGAAATCGACCGTGCAGGCGCATTCGGCTTCGAAGGCCTTTTTCACCTGCGGGCCGGGGCCCCATTCAGAGGTGAAGCTCTCATAGGTGTAGATGGTGAGTTTTCCCTCGGCCGAGGCCGGGAAGGCTGCAGCGGCCATCGCCAGGGCGGAAGTCAGGGATAGGATCAGCGAGCGCATCAGCGCCTCCTTCATTGGTGTTGAAAGGGAATTTGAAGCGCCGGGCGTCCGAAGCATCTAATCCCTCCGCCGGTACAAACCGGATCAGGTTCAGCGGGTTGGCCGGAACTCTCCATGCCTCTCAGCCGGCCCCGCTTGCGCGTGACAGGCACCCCGTTAGAGCGATCCAAGGAATAGAGCCGGCGAAGGGGCGGTGCAAGCCCAAGTTTCAGCGCTGCTCGCCGGCCTTCCGTTTCGGCCGCCGGGCTGGTAATGGCCTCGGCATGAGCCGGTTCACCATCCTTCTCGGCGGCGAGCTACTGCGGACGCCGCGCCTCGACCGCCAGGTCGCGGGCAGCCGCGTCATCGCGGCCGATTCCGGCATCCGCCACGCGGCGACGTTGGGCCTGATGCCGGAGCTCTGGCTCGGCGATTTCGACTCGGCCCCGGCTGAGCTCGATCCTGCTTTCGCCGCAGTGCCGCGCGAGGTGTTTCCCGCCGAAAAGAACAAGACCGACGGCGAGTTGGCAATTTCGGCCGCGCTGGAGCGTGGAGCGACATCGCTCGTGCTCGTCGGTGCCTTCGGTGGCGCCCGGTCCGACCATGCCTTTCTCCATTTCGCGCTGGCGCTTCGTCTCGCCGAAGGCGGCACCGAAGTCGTGCTGAGCAGCGGCCATCAGGAAGGCGTGCCGCTTCTTCCCGGTACGGCAAGCTTCGATTACGACGACGGCACGATGTTTTCGGTGCTCGCCTTCTCGGCGTTGACCGGCCTTACCGAGGAAGGCGCCAAGTGGTTGCTCGACAGCGTCGAGGTACCGTTCGGTTCGTCGCTCACCCTCTCCAACGAAGTCCAGGGCACCCTCAGGATTTCGCTCGGCAGCGGCCGCGCCCTGCTTGTCGCTCACCCCTATCCCGCTCCGGAATTCTGATCATGGCGCCACCGCTTCTCAATCTCGACGCCATCCGGCTGACCTTTGGCGGCGTGCCGCTGCTCGACGGCGCGGCACTTTCCGCATCATCAGGCGACAAGATCGCGCTCGTCGGCCGCAACGGCTCGGGCAAGTCGACGCTGCTCAAGATTGCCGCCGGCATGGTCGAGCCGACCGATGGCGAGGTGTTTCGCCAGCCTTCGGCGACGATCCGCTACCTGCCGCAAGCCCCTGACATGGACGGCTTCGCCAGTGTGCGGGCCTATGTCGAGGCTGGACTCGGACCGGCCGACGACAGTCACCGCGCCACCTACCTGCTCGACCATCTCGGCCTGACGGGCGAGGAGCGCCCGGGTGATCTCTCCGGTGGCGAGGCCCGCCGCGCGGCACTTGCCCGCGTCATGGCGCCCGAGCCCGATATCCTGCTGCTCGACGAGCCGACCAACCATCTCGATCTCTCCGTCATCGAGTGGCTGGAAGAAGAGCTCATCCGTACCTCGTCGGCGCTGATCCTGATCTCGCACGACCGCCGTTTCCTCGAGCGCGTCAGCCGCAACACGGTGTGGCTCGATCGCGGCCAGACGCGCCGGCTCGACCGTGGCTTTGCCCATTTCGAGGAGTGGCGCGATCAAATCCTCGAGGAGGAAGAGCGCGACCAGCACAAGCTCGGCCGCCAGATCGTGCGCGAGGAGCACTGGCTGCGCTATGGCGTGACGGCGCGCCGCAAGCGCAACATGCGCCGGCTAGGCGAGCTTCAGTCGATGCGCCAGAAATTCCGCAGCCATCGCGGCGCCGAGGGCGTGGCGACGATGGTGGCGAGCGATGCTGCCGAGTCCGGCAAGCTGGTCATCGAGGCCAAGAACATCGAAAAGAGCTTCGGCGACCTGACCGTGGTCAAGGGCTTCTCGACCCGCATCCAGCGCGGCGACCGCGTCGGCCTTGTCGGGCCGAACGGCGCCGGCAAGACGACATTGCTCAAGATGCTGACCGGCGAGCTTGACCCAGATGCCGGCACTGTGCGGCTTGGCGTCAATCTCGAGATCGCAACCCTCGACCAGAAGCGTGAAGCGGTCGATCCGAACGAGACGCTGTCCAGCTACCTGACCGACGGGCGCGGCGAGAACCTCGTCATCAACGGCGAGCAGCGCCACGTCGTCTCCTACATGAAGGACTTCCTGTTCAAACCCGAACAGGCGCGCACGCCGGTGCGCGAGCTCTCGGGCGGCGAGCGCGCCCGGCTGATCCTGGCGCGCGTGCTTGCTCGTCCGGCCAATTTGCTGGTGCTCGACGAACCGACCAACGATCTCGACATGGAGACGCTGGAACTGCTGCAGGAACTGGTCGCAGGCTTTGCCGGAACCGTCATCCTGGTCAGCCACGATCGCGATTTCCTCGACCGCACGGTGACCAGCATCATTGCGCCCGACGGCGACGGCAAATGGGTCGAATATGCCGGCGGCTATGCCGACATGCTGGCCCAGCGCGGCGGCACCAAGCTCGACGACCGCAAGTCACGCAAGGCGAATGGCGAGGCGAATGCGGTACGCAGCGAGCCCGACGCTCCGAAGGGACCGGCCAAGAAGCTGTCCTTCAAGCAGAAATTCGCGCTCGAGAATCTGCCGAAGAAGATGGAAGCGGTGACGGCATCGATCTCGCGGCTGGAAAATCAGATCGCCGACCCGGCCTTCTATGAACGTGATCCCCACGGCTTCCAGAAGACCATCGCCGCCCTCGATAAGGAGCGGGCGACGCTCACAGCCCTCGAGGAAGAATGGCTGGAGCTGGAGATGCTGCGCGAGGAGCTCGAAGGCTAAGGCTCGCACGCCCTATGCGTGCCCGCCATGCCGCGGAGCTCCCAAGCGTGTCCGCAAGCCGACGAATGTGACCATCGACGCTGCTTTGGAATGTCGAGAACCAGGCAACCCTGGATGCCTGGAACGACCATGTCGGCAAGAACGGGTTGCTCCTGGCCAAATATCGGATGTTCTGATTGCCAGATACGACCTGTTCGTTGGCCCTTATGAAGGCGGCTACCTGTTGGATTTGCAGACGAACCTGCTTGATCGTCTGAAATCGCGTGTGGTGCCGCCGCTCTTGCGAGCGGCAGAAATCCCCGCCGATCAGGAAGCTCAATCCGGTTTTTGAGATCGGTGGCCGCAAGGTCGTGGTGGCAGCACACCACATCAGCGCAGATGCCGTTTCCGATTTGGGAGAATCGCAGGAAATCTGGCTGAGCACCATGACGAGGCTGTAGCCGCCCTGGACCTGCTGTTCCAGTGCTTCTGACGCGGGAGCCTCCCGCGTCAGCCGCTTGATTGCATGCAGCCCGAAGGGCTTTAGCCCGCTTCCTTGGCCTGCCAGGCCTTCATCGCGTCTTCAAAGACCTTGTCGCCGGGGATGCCCTTTTCCATAGTGAACAAGGCACGGCGGCCCGACTTGTAGACGACGGGCACGTCGATCCAGCTCTGCCGGCGCAGAAGGTTCAAATTGGCGTCGACCTCGGCCTTGTTGTCGTTGAGCGCAACAAGGAAAAAGCCGTCGGCAATCTTGGCGGGAATGCCGAGCAGCGGGCTGCCGGCGTCCTGTTCGGAGCTTTTCAGCGCCACGCGCAGGATGTTTTCGATGCCGCCGCCCTCGAAGCCGTCTGGCGTCAGGAAGATCATCTCGAGGATGTGGCTCGCCGGCAGCGTCTTGTCGGCGTTGCGGCGGATGGTCATGCGCAGCTGGATGTCCTTGCCTGGAATCGTCGCCTCGGCGCGGATTGCCGGTTCGGGCGGCAGGTCGCCGCCGGGCGATTCCTGGACCACGGTCCAGACGACGGAGCCCTGCTCGGCCGAGCCTTGCGCCACATTGGTGCGCTCTTCATAGAAGATGGCCTTCTGGCCGACCGCGACAGGCGCGTTCTCGCTTGCGGGAGGCGTCGTTGCGCCGGCCGCCGGCGGGGTGGCAGGTGTTGCGGGGGTGGTTGGCGTCGCCGCAGCGGGCTCAGGCGTGGTCGCCGGGGCCGGTGCGGGCGGCTGTGTCAGGGCTGCTACCGAAGTGCCTTCGCCAACGCCGTTGGTGCCGCTGGCCGGGCCGGGATCGACCTCCTTGCCGTCCTGCGTCATGCGCTGGGTGAACTTGCCCGGCTCGCCATTGGCCGGCGCCTGGGCGTTCTGCGTGCCGTTGGCGGGCGGAGGCGTCGTCGCCTCGTTGGCCGGTGCCGGCGTCTCGGCGGGTTTGTCGGTGCCGGAGCCGACGAAGGCATCGCGGTTCGACCACAGCGCATAGCCGCCGACGCCGAGCACGGCGACCGCAACGGTCGCGGCGATCAGACCGCCGCTGATGCGCTTGCGCGGCTTCTGCCTGGTCGCCTGGAACGGGTCGATATCCTCGTCCCTGGTGGCCTCGAACTGGTCGTCCTCGGCCGGCAGGGCGGGCTGGTCGTCTTCGTCATGTTCAGCCGCGAACTCGGAAAGCTCCTCGCGGGCCTGCGGTGCGTAGGACGATGCCGGCGCCTGCGTCGGGTAGCTCGGCGTTGCCTTGGGCTGTGCCGGCGGCTGCGGAGCGGGTGTCGGCGTCATGGGCGCCAGCGGGCGCCGCACCTCGGGCTCCGGCGCGCGCGGCGTGTAGACGGGCTGGTTCTTGTTGCGGTCGATCGAGGAGAACACATTCTCCAGCTCCGCCAGCGGATCGTTCTCCACGGGCTTTGCGGTGAACTCCGCCTCGACCGTCGCGATGGCGTCCTCGAGCGCCTTCTTCTGGCGATCAGCGACCGCTTCGGGCGGCGGCGGATTGAGGGCTGCAAGCTTGGCCGCAATCGTGCTGCGGGCCTTGTCATACACCCGTGCCCGCATTGCGGGCGTCGTGTCGCCCATGCCATCAAGCGTCTTTTTCAGAACCGCTACGAAGTCTGCCATTCTCTCGTCGACCTATCTTGTCGTCCCTGGGCCGCGTCTCCGCCTGACATTGCGGCCCACCGGAAAGGTATCAAAAATTAGTCTTCAAACGGGTCGGTCACAAGTATCGTGTCGTCCCGCTCGGGGCTGGTCGACAGCAGCGCCACCGGCGCACCGATCAGTTCCTCGATGTAACGCACATATTTGACCGCCTGCGCCGGGAGATCGTTCCAGCTGCGTGCGCCGGCCGTGGTTCCCTTCCAGCCTTCGAGCGTCTCGTAGACCGGCTCGACCCGTGCCTGCGCGCCTTGGCTCGCGGGCAGGTAGTCGATCAGTTCGCCGTCCAGCTTGTAGCCGGTGCAGACCTTGATCTCGTCGAGGCCGTCGAGCACGTCGAGCTTGGTCAGCGCGATGCCCTTGATGCCGTTGACGGCAACCGCCTGGCGCACCAACACGGCGTCGAACCAGCCGCAGCGGCGCTTGCGGCCCGTCACCACGCCGAATTCATGGCCACGGGTGCCCAGGAACTCGCCGATTTCGTTCTGCTGTTCGGTCGGGAAGGGGCCCTCGCCGACGCGGGTGGTGTAGGCCTTGGTGATGCCGAGCACGTAGTGGATCGATCCCGGACCCATGCCTGAACCGGCAGCTGCCTGGCCGGCCACCGTGTTGGACGACGTCACGAACGGATAGGTGCCGTGGTCGATGTCGAGCAGGGTGCCCTGCGCGCCTTCGAACAGGATGCGTTCGCCGGCGCGGCGCTTGTCGTCGAGCACTTTCCAGACGCGATCCATGTAGGGCAGGATCTTGTCGGCGACCGAGGTCAACTCGGCCATGATGGCCTCGTGCGTCACCTCGGGATGGCCGAGGCCGCGGCGCATCGCATTGTGGTGCGTGAGCAGCCTGTCGACCTTGACGGGAAGCGTTTCCAAATCAGCCAGATCCATCACCCGCACCGCACGGCGGCCCACCTTGTCTTCGTAGGCGGGGCCGATGCCGCGACGGGTCGTGCCAATCTTCGTTCCCGAATTGGAGGCGGCGTCCTCGCGGAAACCATCCAGCTCGCGATGCAGCGACAGGATTAGCGCGGTGTTTTCGGCGATTTTCAGGCGGTCCGGACCGATGTCGACGCCCTGGGCGCGGATCTTCTCGATCTCGGCCACGAAGGCATGCGGATCGAAGACCACGCCATTGCCGATGACCGACAGCTTGCCCTCGCGGACGACGCCGGAAGGCAGCAGCGACAGCTTGTAGACCTTGCCGTCCACCACCAGCGTGTGGCCAGCATTGTGGCCGCCCTGGAAGCGCACCACCACATCGGCGCGTTCGGACAGCCAGTCCACGATCTTGCCCTTGCCTTCGTCGCCCCACTGGGAGCCGACGACCACCACATTGGCCATGATTTCTTCCTTCCGGTTTCGCGTTGGGTCGCGAACAGTTCAAAATGACAGGCCTCTATAGCGCCAAGCAATTGGAAGCGCGACCTTTCTTTGCCTCCCGAGGCACAACAAATTCCGTCTTTGGACGCATTTACTTGGTCGGAATGGCCACTTAGGCGGGAATTGCGCCTTTTTGTCAGCGAGAGCCTGCCTGATGTATCGAAATGCCTATGTGCTGCTGCTTCTGACCGCCCTGTTTTGGGGCGGCAACGCCGTGGCAGGCAAGCTGGCGGTAGGGCACGTCTCGCCGATGTTCCTGACCATGACACGCTGGGGCCTGGCTGCAGTGCTGCTCGGCGCGGTCGGCTGGCCGCGGCTTCAGCGCGACTGGACCGTGGTGCGCAAGCACCTGCCTTTCCTTGTCGGGCTGGGCATGATGGGCTTTACGCTGTTTAATGTCGCGCTCTACTCGGCACTCACTTTCACCACCGCCATCAATGCCAGCATCGAGCAGGCAGGCATGCCGATGGTCATCTTCGCCGCCAATTTCCTGTTCTTCCGCATCAAGGTCGCCTTCGCCCAGGTGGTCGGTTTCCTGTTGTCTCTGCTGGGCATTGCCCTCACCGCCAGCCATGGCGACTTTGCCACTTTGCTCGCGCTCGACATGAATTTCGGCGACGGCCTCATGCTGATCGCCGTGATCGTCTACAGCGCCTACACGGTGGCGCTGCGCTTCAAGCCCGATATCCACTGGCAGAGCCTGATGATCATGCTGACAGCCTCGGCCTTCGTCACCTCGATCCCTTTCGCTGCCTGGGAGTATGCAACCGGCCGGTTCATCGCACCCGATCCGGTGGGCTGGGCATTGACTGTCTATATCGTGCTCTTTCCTTCGCTCATTGCGCAGATCTTCTACATCCGCGGCGTCGAGTTGATCGGCGCCAACCGGGCCGGCCTGTTCATCAATATGGTGCCGATCTTCGGCACTATCCTGTCGGTGCTGATCATCGGCGAGGATTTCGAACTCTATCACGCCATCGCGTTTGCCCTGGTGCTCGGCGGCATCTGGCTTGCCGAGCACAGCGGGCGCAAGATGGCGCAACCGTAGCGGGAACGGGGAGCGCATATCCCGCGTTATTGCGGACAGCCGGGGCAGGTATGCCAGCGGGATCCGAAGATGGGCGAGGCTCGGATGCAAGATGAGGCCGATCGACGGACCGGGTTGCAGGGCTCGCGCCTGCTCTTCGGCGCCTTGCAGGGTTGGCGCAGCCGTGACTTGAGTGGCGACCTGACGGCGGGACTTACGCTTGCGGCGATCGCCATTCCCGAGCAGATGGCCACTGCCCGCCTTGGCGATTTTTCGCCTGAAGTAGGCTTCTTCGCCTTCATTGCCGGTTCGCTGGCTTTCGCCGTACTCGGCGCCAGCCGCTACCTTTCCGCCGGTGCGGATTCGACCATAACGCCCATTTTCGCTGGCGGTCTTGCGCTGATCGCCACATCAGGGTCGCCGCAATATGCCGCGCTTGCCGCCATGCTGGCGCTGATGGTCGGCGCCATCGTCGTCGCCGGCGGATTGCTGCGGCTGGGCTGGCTGGCCGACCTGTTGTCCGTCCCCGTGACCTCAGGCTTTCTTGCCGGCATTTCGCTGCACATCATCATTTCGCAATTGCCGGGGGTGCTCGGCCTGCCGGCCGGCAGCGGCGATGTCTTCCAAAGACTGGCGGCGATCTATCATGATTTCGGGCAGGTCAATCTGTCGAGCGTGGCACTCGGGTTCGGCGTGTTTGCCGTCGTCTTTGCCGGCGAACGCATCAGCCCGCGCATTCCCGGTGCGCTCATTGCTTTGGCGCTCGCGACCTTGGCCGTCGTCGCGTTCGACCTGCCACGCCACGGCGTCGCTGTTCTCGGACCACTGCCTGAAGGTTTGCCGAACATCTCCGTTCCGTCGGTCGCGGTCGAGGACCTGCGCACGCTCGTGCCCACGGCGCTACTGATTGCGCTGGTGGTGATGGTGCAGACGGCTGCGACCACACGCTCCTTTGCCGGCCGGTCCGGCCAGGGGCCTGACGTCAACCGCGACTTTGTCGGTGTCGGTGCAGGCAGCCTGCTTGCCGGCCTGTTCGGGGCTTTTCCCGTCAATGCCAGCCCGCCGCGCACGGCGATCGTTTCGGAGACAGGCGGCCGGTCGCAGCTTGCCGGCCTGTTTGCGGCGGCGATCGTGCTGGCGCTCGTCCTGTTCGGCGCCAGGCTGCTCGCAAATGTGCCGGAGGCGGCGCTGGCCGGTGTCCTGTTTTTCGTCGCGCTGCGCATCCTGCGCTGGCCGACCTTTGTCGCAACGCTCAGGCAGGCGCCGGTCGAGTTCGCATTGATCGTGGTCACCGCGATCGCGATCGTGGCGCTGCCGATCGAGGTCGGTGTTGCTACCGGCATCGTGCTCTCTTTGCTGCACGGGCTGTGGGGCATGACCCAGGCCCGCGCCATCGAGTTCGAGAAGGTGCCTGGCACTTCGATCTGGTGGCCGCCGGACAAGGGCAAGGCTGGCGAGCGGGTGGCCGGCGTGCTGGTGGTGGCGTTCCAGGCGCCGCTGTCCTTCGTCAATGCCGAGCGGTTCCAGCGTGACCTGCAGGCGATGATCGCGGCTCGCGCCGGCGACCTGCGGCATGTCGTGCTCGAATGCAGCAGCGTCACCGACATCGACTACACTGCGGCCGGGGTGCTTTCCGACGTCATCGCCTCCTGCCGAAGCTCGGGCGCCAGCTTTTCGATCGCGCGGCTGGAATCGGTGCGGGCGCAGGCAGCCCTTGCCCGCTTCGGTATCGCCGGCGAGCTGGGACCCGATCACATCTTCCGCAGTGTCGACAACGCCGTTGCCGCGCTGACCGGGCAGGCAGTCGCGAAGAAAGGCAGCCAGCCATGATGAGCGAAACCAAACCCACCCTGAAGCCGGTTCTGGTGGCAGACCTCAGGCCGACGCAGATCACGGTCGGCTACCATGAAGTGGCGCTGAAACGTCACGAACTGCGAGCACTTTCGGTGACCAAGGCAGGTGCTTTCCTCGGTCATCATTTCGTTCCCGTCGTGCTCGGGCCCAAGGGGCGAAACCACATCGTCGACCATCACCACCTTGCCCGGGCGCTGTATGAGGAGGGCGTCAAGGACGTCTTCGTCACCGTCATTGCCGACCTGTCCATGCTAGACAAGGAGGCTTTCCTGGTGGTGCTCGACAACCGCGCCTGGATGCATCCATTCGATGCGACGGGAAAAAGAAGGCCCTATGCGGAGATCCCGAAGTCGGTCGACAGGCTCGTCGACGATCCTTACCGCAGCCTCGCCGGCGAGGTCCGGCGCAGGGGCGGCTATGCCAAGGACCTGACACCGTTCGCCGAGTTCCTCTGGGCCGACTTCTTCCGCCGGCGCGTCGACCTTGCCCTGATGAAGGACGATTTCGACAAGGCATCGCGACAGGCATTGCAACTGGCCCGCCAGACGGTTGCGAACTATCTGCCCGGCTGGAGCGGGGCAGATATGTAGATCTACCCGCTCAGCCAAAAGAAAAAGGCGCGGACCAAGCCGCGCCTTCTTTGCCTTGGGAGGCGATGATGTTCAGCGGCCGATCAGAAGCCGTTGACGTCGAACCGCAGGCGCCTGGCCGAGTCGATCGACTTGTGGTCGCGCACCTTGGCGAGCACGTCTTCGGGGAAGGGCGCGTCGAGATAGAGCAGCGCGATGGCATCGCCGCCTGGGCGGTCGCGGCCGAGCGAGAAGTTGGCGATGTTGACGCCGTTTTCGCCGCACACCGTGCCGAGCAGGCCGATGATGCCGGGCGCATCCGCATTGGTGGTGTAGAGCATGTGCTGGCCGACCTCGGCGTCGAGATTGATGCCCTTGATCTGGATGAAGCGCGGCTTGCCGTCGGAGAAGCAGGTGCCGGCGATCGAGCGCGTCATGTGCTCGGTCTTGACCGTCAGCTTGATGTAGCCGTCGAACACGCCCGACTTGTCGCGCTTGACCTCGGCGACGATGATGCCGCGCTCCTTCACCATGATCGGCGCCGAAACCATGTTGACGTCGGCGACCTGCGGGCGGATCAAGCCGGCAAGCGCTGCGCTGATCAGCGCCTTGGTGTTCATCTGGGCGGTCTGCCCGTCGAACAGGATCTCGACCTCGGTGATCGGATCTTCCGTCACCTGACCGACGAAGGCGCCCAGCACTTCGGCGAGCTTGACGAAGGGCTTCAGCCGCGGCGCCTCCTCGGCCGTGATCGAGGGCATGTTGATGGCGTTGGTGACAGCGCCCTTGACCAGATAGTCGGCCATCTGCTCGGCCACCTGAAGGGCCACGTTCTCTTGGGCCTCGGAGGTCGAGGCGCCGAGATGCGGGGTGCAGACGACGTTCTCCATGTTGAACAGCTCGTTCTGCTCGGCAGGCTCGACCTCGAACACGTCGATGCCGGCGCCCGCCACCTTGCCGCTCTTCAGCGCCGCGATCAGGTCCTTCTCGACCACCAGTCCGCCGCGGGCGCAATTGATGATGCGCACGCCGTCCTTCATCTTGGCGATCGCGTCGGCATTGATGATGTTGCGGGTCTTGTCGGTCAGCGGCGTGTGCAGCGTAATGAAGTCGGCGCGGGCGAGCAGCTCGTCGAGCTCGACCTTCTCCACGCCGAGTTCCTCGGCGCGATGCTCCGACAGGAACGGATCGAAGGCGACGACATGCATCTTGAGGCCGACGGCGCGGGTGGCGACGATCGAGCCGATGTTGCCGCAGCCGATCAGGCCGAGCGTCTTGCCGGTGATCTCGACGCCCATGAAGCGGTTCTTCTCCCACTTGCCGGCATGGGTAGAGGCATTGGCCTCGGGGATCTGGCGGGCGACGGCGAACATCAGTGCGATGGCGTGCTCGGCGGTGGTGATCGAATTGCCGAAGGGCGTGTTCATCACGATGATACCGCGGCGGGACGCAGCGGGGATGTCGACATTGTCGACGCCGATGCCGGCGCGGCCGACAACCTTCAGGTTGGTCGCAGCGGCGATCAGCTTTTCAGTCACTTTGGTGGCCGATCGGATGGCGAGACCATCATACTGGCCGATGACTTCGATCAGCTTTTCCTTGTCCTTGCCGAGATCAGGCAGATAGTCGACCTCGACGCCACGATCCTTGAAGATCTGGACGGCGGTGGTGGAGAGCTTGTCGGAAACGAGAACGCGGGGCATGGGCAAATCCTTTGCGATTGGCCTACCTCCCTCTTGCGGGAGGTCGGTCGCGGAGCGACCGGGTGAGGTAAATGGGTGAACGCAGGGAAGGGAGTGGCGACGGATGGATGCACTCCCAACCCAATCCGCCGTGCGGATTGACCCTCCCCACGAGGGGGAGGGCAAAGAGCGTCAGGCCGCTGCCTTGAGCGCGGCCTTCTGGTTGGCGAAGGCCCAGTCGAGCCAGGGCATCAGCGCCGCCAGATCGGAGGTCTCGACGGTGGCGCCGGCCCAGATGCGCAGGCCGGGAGGTGCATCGCGGTAGGCGCCGATGTCGAAGGCGACGCCTTCCTTCTCGAGCGCCGAGACCATGGCCTTGGCGAAGGCCGCCTGGCCGTCCTTGTCGAGGGCCGCGACCTCTGGATCGACGATCGACAGGCACACAGAGGTGTTGGAGCGCGTTTGCGGCACCACGGCCAGGTTGGCCAGCCAGCCCGATTCCTGGACGAAGGTGTCGATTGCCGCGAAGTTGGCGTCGGCGCGAGCGATCAGCGCGTCCAGTCCGCCCAGGCCCTTGGCCCAGTTCAGCGCGTCGAGATAATCCTCGACGCAGAGCATCGACGGTGTGTTGATGGTCTCGCCCTTGAAGATGCCTTCGATCAGCTTACCAGCAGACGTCAGGCGGAAGATCTTGGGCAGCGGCCAGGCCGGCTTGTAGGTCTCGAGGCGTTCGACGGCACGCGGGCTGAGGATCAGCATGCCATGCGCGCCTTCGCCGCCCAGCACCTTCTGCCAGGAGAAGGTGACGACATCGAGCTTCTGGAAATCGAGGTTTTGGGCGAACGCCGCCGAGGTGGCATCGCAGATGGTCAGGCCCTTGCGATCGGCAGGAATGAAGTTGCCGTTGGCAACACGCACGCCCGAGGTGGTGCCGTTCCAGGTGAAGACCACGTCGCGGTCGAAATCGACCTTGGCCAGATCGGGCAGCTCGCCATAGGGAGCCTCGAACTTGCGCACGTCTTCGAGCTTCAGCTGCTTGACCACGTCGGTGATCCAGCCGGCGCCGAAGCTTTCCCAGGCGACCATGTCGATGCCGCGCTCGCCGAGCAACGACCACATGGCCATCTCGACAGCGCCGGTGTCGGAAGCCGGCACGATGCCGATGCGGTAGTCGGCGGGAACCTGAAGAACCTCGCGGGTCAGCGCAATGGCCTGCTCGAGCTTGGTCTTGCCGATCTTGGCGCGATGCGAGCGGCCGAGCGGAGCGTCGGCGAGGCCATCAAGCGACCAGCCGGGACGTTTTGCGCAGGGACCTGAGGAAAAATTGGGGTTTGCCGGACGGAGTCCGGGCTTGGCGACGATCGTCATCGTGGTTCTATCCTTCCAGATAGTTGGCCCCTCGTTGGGGAGGGGTGGCCCACGGACGGCGATATTAGCAGCGGCCTCCGGCGTCAAGAGGAAATTAAGCGTCGCATCTGGAACAGTTTTCCAAATGCAAAGGCGACGGGCCAAAACCCGCCGCCTTTTGAATGGGTTGATCGTGGAGAGCGCCTACCAGAGATCGTAACGCAGGCCGACGCGGACCTGGTGGAAGTCGAGGCCCTTTTTCGTGTTGCCTGAGGGTATGTCGAAATATTCGAGACTCGGGGCAGACAGATACTGATAGCCAACGTCGATCGACGTGTTCTGGGCGACCTGATAGGCGACGCCCGCGCCGAGTGAATAGGCCAGCGCATACTGGGTCTCGCGATCGGAAAGGGCCTGGAACGTGTCTTCGACCTTGCGGCTCGAATAGAGCAGGCCAACACCGCCACCGACATAGGGTGTGAAACCGGCGATCGTGCCGAGGTCGACATAGGCGTTGGCCATGCCGCTCCAGATATTGCTTTCGGCCCGGATAGAGTCGGTGCCGTCAGTCCAATCATACTTGTCGTTGGACAGGAAGCCGACGTTCAGTTCGCCACGGAAGTAGTCGGTAAAGTGATAGCCGGCACCGATGCTGCCGTTGATACGCGTGCTGCGCGTGTCGACGCCACCGAACGTCACATCATAGGGTGACTTGTTGATGTTGTAGCCGAGGTCGCCGCGCAGGTACCAGCCGGAGCCGACCTCGACGGGAACGTACTCAGGCGCTTCCTCAACGACGACAGGTGGCTCGTAGTCCGCAGCTTGCACCGCCAGCGGCCACAGCATCGTTGCAGCCAGCGCCAGTGTAGCTCGTGAGGTGAGAATCATGATGGCATTCTCCTGAATGGCGCCGGCTGTTGCCCGAGAATCCAGCTACCGTTCCGAGCATTGTTAACCATGTCGGTTAAAGTGCGGTTAAGGCTAATGGATCGTTAGCGGGCTTTCGGCGAGCGGCCATGGGCAACGAAAAACCGCCCGGTATCGAGCCGGGCGGTTTTGACTGGCCTTGTTATCCAAGCGTCGCGACGACGCCAGGACGATCAGTTCAGCGAATAACGGACGCCGAGCTTGAAGTCATGCGAGGTGATGTCCTTGAAGTGCATGCCATTGTTCGGGATGTCGGCCGACGGGTCGTCATTGAAGATCTGGCCGGTGCGGGCATCGCCGAGATTGACGAAGCTGTAGCCGAGATCGACGGTCATGCGTTCTGTCGCCTGTATGCCGACGCCGGCATGCAATGCCCAGGCGAGGTTCCACTTCGAGGCTGCGGCCGCATAGCTGCCGCCACCGTTGATGATGTTGATGTCACGATAGCCAGAGATCGTGTTGCGCGACGCACCGATACCTGCACCAACGTAAGGCGTGATGCCATAGAAGGTGCCGACGTCGGCATAGGCATTGGCGAGGAACAGCCACTCGGACTTCTTGGCCTTATAGTCGTTCGTGTAAGGAGCGGCAGCGCCAAAGCGCACGCGATCCAAGGCCGAGAAGTCGGTGGCACCGCGATACTCTACGCTGATGTCGCCGCGAAGGAAGTCGTTGAACTTGTAGCCGACGCCTGCGCCGAAGGTCGGACCCGATGAGAATTTGCCCTTCTGTAGCCAGGTATGTTCAGAGATTGCAGGGTCCTCGAACAGGCTCGTTTCCAAGCTCTTGACCCTCTGATTGCTCATGCCGATATGGCCACGAAGGTACCAGCCGCCGTAGGAGGGCTGCTCGACTTCGATGATCGGCTCGGGCAAGTCCGCGGCAAATGCGGGGGCAGTGACGCTGACAAGCAGCGCGGCGGCGAACGCCTTCATTCCAAAATTTCGCATGATGATACCCTATACCTGCGGACCCGCTACGCGCCCGACCATGACTAACCGGGGTGGATAATGCTTGGTATAGGTTAAGGGGCGCTTAACCCTGCTGATTAACCATGACGACTTGCCGACGACTGCCTGGCGCCAAGTGGAAACCCGTTTGCGCATGCAAAAAAGCCCGCGCAAGGCGGGCTTTCTTCAATTGCTGAAGTCGTCGTGCCGGTCGGGCAAGTATCAGGCGGCCGAGCGGCTTTCAGAAATGACGTCGACGATGTCGTTGACGACGGACTCGACAAGCTGCGGGTCGTCGCCCTCGGCCATGACGCGGATCAGCGGCTCGGTGCCCGACGGGCGGATAACCAGCCGGCCGGTCTTGCCCAGGCGGTTGCGGCCTTCTTCGATGGCAGCCTTGACCGGGGCGTCTTCCAGCGGCTGGCCGCCGGCGAAGCGCACATTCTTGAGCAGTTGCGGCACCGGCTCGAAGGTGCGGCTCAGCTCGCTCATCGGCTTGTTGGAGCGCTTGATGCAGGCGAGCACCTGGAGTGCCGCCACCAGGCCGTCGCCTGTCGTGGAGAAGTCAGACAGCACGATGTGGCCCGACTGCTCGCCGCCGATGTTGAGGCCGTGCGCGCGCATGTGCTCGACGACGTAGCGGTCGCCGACCTTGGTGCGGTGCAGTTCGAGCTTGAGATCGCCGAGGAAGCGCTCAAGGCCGAGATTGGACATGACGGTCGCCACCACGCCGCCGCCGGCCAGGCGGCCGTTCTGCTGCCATGACTGGGCGATCAGGCCCATGATCTGGTCGCCGTCGACGATGGTGCCGTTCTCGTCGACGATGACGACGCGGTCGGCGTCGCCGTCGAGCGCGATGCCGATGTCGGCGCGCACTTCGTGGATCTTCTTCTGCAGGCCGGCCGGATGGGTCGAGCCGCACTCCTGGTTGATGTTGAAGCCGTTGGGCTCGACATTGATCGGGATAACTTCCGCGCCGAGTTCCCAAAGAACGGCAGGTGCGACCTTGTAGGCGGCGCCGTTGGCGCAGTCGACGACGATGCGCAGGCCCGACAGCGACATGGAGCGGGGCAGGGTGCGCTTGGCGAATTCGATGTAGCGATCATGCACGCCGTCGACGCGCTTGGCGCGGCCGAGGCCGTCGGAGTCGGCGAGCATTGCGGTCACGTCCTGGTCGAGCATGGCCTCAATGTTCTGCTCGATCTCGTCAGACAGCTTGTAGCTGTCGGGGCCGAACAGCTTGATGCCGTTGTCGTGGTAAGGGTTGTGCGAGGCCGAGATCATCACGCCGATGTCGGCGCGCAGCGAGCGCACCAGCATGGCGACTGCCGGCGTCGGAATCGGGCCGAGCAGGAACACATCCATCCCAGCGGCGCAGAGGCCAGCCACCAACGCGTTCTCGATCATGTAGCCCGAAAGGCGCGTGTCCTTGCCGACGACGACGCGATGCCTGTGGCTGCCGCGCTGAAAGGAGAGGCCGGCGGCCATGCCGACCTTCATGGCGATCTCCGCCGTCATCGGAAATTTGTTGGCCCGCCCGCGAATACCGTCGGTGCCGAAATAGCGTCCAGCCATGTTTAGCCTGTCCCCGTGGAGTCCACCCGCGATTGCTTTGCCACAATCAGCGGCGACCAACGCATCACATTTGGTGAGTTTATGTCATAAAACCTTAGAAAAGGGTTGGGGTTTTGCGTGGCAGTGATCTGCCGCCGCTCCAGCCATCTTGCGTATCTGACATCGAGAGCCGACAGCTATGGGGGCCGTGTGCCGGTCATTGCTGTGACTCGGGATCTGGCGATCTTGCCGGCCAGCCAGGATGGAGAGGGATTTTGCGTCAAAGGATCATCGTTTGCCCATTGATTGAAAATGAAGGGGCATATCTTCTTTGCAAGATGCCTGGCGACCGCGGGGTGTTTCCTGGGCAATGGGCACTTTCAGGCGGCGGACTGGAGCCTGGCGAAAACATCACCGAGGGATTGCTTCGTGAGATTCGAGAAGAGCTGGGCGCTGGCCTCGTCATTGAGGCGGTTCAGCCGTGGACGTTTCGCGACGATGTCAGGACAAAGTCCTACCCAGATGGAACGACCGAACAAGTCTATATGATCTATCTGATTTTTGACTGCAAAGCGGCCAATCGAAACGTAGCCATCAATGACGAATTCGAGGACTTCGCATGGGTTCTTCCGGGCCACTTCGAGAATTATGATCTCAATGAGGCGACGCGTACGACGCTGAGGGCCAGGGGGCTCATCCGCTCGTAGGCGAGGCAAACGATCGGGGTGATCGAATTCGGGCGTCGCCATTCTTGTCGCGATGGCGTTGCGCGATAGTTCGCCAGCAACCATTGCATCCAGAAAAACAAAAAACGCCGCCGAGTTTCCTCAGCGGCGTTTCTGCATTCGATCCAGTCAGGACCCGGTCAGTTCGACGGCTGGGGTTCCATGCCGCCTTCAGGCTCGGAGCCCTTCTTCTTGCCGCGCGACGAGCCGGCCTTGGGCACGGCCGAGCCGCGCGAGGTTGGGGTGTCGTCGCCCATGTCGCGCGAGGGCTTGTTGCCGGCGATCAGCTGCTTGATCTCCTCGCCCGACAGCGTCTCGTATTCGAGCAGGCCTTCGGCCAGCGCGATCCAGTCCTTCTTCTTCTTGGTCAGGATCGAGCGGGCGGTGACATAGGCGTCGTCGATCAAGCGGCGCACTTCGGCGTCGATGATCTGTGCGGTCTCCTCGGAGACGTTCTGCGTGCGGGCCACCGAATGGCCGAGGAACACCTCTTCCTGGTTCTCGCCATAGGCGACCTGGCCGAGCTTGTCGGAGAAGCCCCAGCGCGTGACCATGGCGCGCGCCAGCTTGGTCGCCTGCTCGATGTCGGAGGAGGCGCCAGACGTGATGTTCTCCTTGCCGAACTTGATCTCCTCGGCAACGCGGCCGCCCATCATGATGGCGAGGCGCGAGACCATGTACTTGTAGCTCATCGAGTAGCGGTCGCCCTCGGGAAGCTGCATGACCATGCCGAGCGCACGGCCGCGCGGGATGATGGTCGCCTTGTGCAGCGGGTCGGCCGCCGGCACATTGAGCGCCAGGATGGCGTGGCCGGACTCGTGATAGGCCGTCAGCTCCTTCTCGGCCTGCGTCATGGCCGACGAGCGGCGCTCGGCGCCCATCATGATCTTGTCCTTGGCGTCCTCGAATTCCTGCATGGTGACGAGGCGCTTGTTGCGGCGCGCTGCCATCAGAGCGGATTCGTTGACGAGGTTCATCAGGTCCGCACCCGAGAAGCCCGGAGTGCCGCGTGCGACCGTCTTGAGGTCGACATTGGGGGCCAGCGGAACGTTACGGACATGAACCTTGAGGATCTTCTCGCGGCCGATGATGTCGGGGTTCGGCACCACGACCTGGCGATCGAAGCGGCCCGGACGCAGCAACGCGGGATCGAGAACGTCGGGACGGTTGGTAGCCGCGATCAGGATGATCGACTCGTTGGCCTCGAAGCCATCCATCTCGACCAGCAGCTGGTTCAGCGTCTGCTCGCGCTCGTCGTTGCCGCCGCCGAGGCCAGCGCCACGATGGCGGCCAACGGCGTCGATTTCGTCGATGAAGATGATGCAAGGCGCGTTCTTCTTGGCCTGCTCGAACATGTCGCGGACGCGGCTTGCACCGACACCGACGAACATTTCGACGAAGTCGGAACCCGAGATGGTGAAGAAAGGCACATTGGCTTCACCGGCGACCGAACGGGCCAAAAGCGTCTTGCCAGTGCCGGGAGGGCCTACGAGCAGCACGCCGCGCGGAATCTTGCCGCCGAGGCGCTGGAACTTCTGCGGGTCGCGCAGGAACTCGACGATTTCTTCGAGGTCTTCCTTGGCCTCGTCGACGCCCGCCACGTCCTGGAAGGTGACGCGGCCATGGGCCTCGGTCAGAAGCTTGGCCTTGGACTTGCCGAAACCCATGGCGCGGCCGGAGCCTGACTGCATCTGGCGCATGAAGAAGATCCAGACGCCGAGGATCAGGATCATCGGCAGCCAGGACAGCAGCACGTTGAAGATCGAGCCGGAGCCGTCGTTTTCGGGGCGAGCGTTGATGGTGACGTTCTTCTGCTCCAGGCGCGACACGAGGTTGCTGTCGCCGGGCGAATAGGTCTGGAAGCCGTTGGAATTGTCGATGTAGCTGCCGCTGATGCGATCACCGGCAATCGTCACCGACTTGATGCGTCCCGAATTCAGGTCCTGGAGGAACTGCGAATAAGGCACTTCGCTCGACGCGCCGCGGGTTTGCGGGGTCTGGAACAGGTTGAACAGGGCGATGAGCAGAACGGCTATGATCGCCCACAGCGCGAAGTTGCGATAGTTCGGATTCATCGAATGTCCCGTTGGCGTTTTTCAGGGAACGCGCATGGTAAGAGTAAGCTTGCCCCTAACATAGGGAGGGGCTGCCACATTGCCAAGCTTGTACCTAAGTCGAGGTTAAGCTTGGATGCCAATGTGGCCACGGCATGGCGATGGCGGAATTGAGGCGGTGCCGAGCAGTTTTGTCACCGCCTTTGCCGGCGCCATGTCGAAGGCCGGCAGGAAACGCGTCCAGGGTGCGGCGACCGGAGTGCGGCTCGTTTCCGATAGCAAGCCGGCGCATGTTCCGTCGCGCCAGAGCGCGGGCTCGGCCGCAAGTGCAGTCTGGGCAAGACTTTGCGGTGCCGAGCTTTCGCCGGACAGCTTGCTGGCCATCGCTGTGCCGAGCGGTGCAACCACCAAATCCGCCCTTTCAAACATCTGCAGAAGCCTGTAGCGGCCGTCCCAGGTGCCGGCCCGCAGCGGCATAGGCGCAGGCAGTCCACGCCCTTCGCGGCATAGAAAAACGCCCTGCCGGCGGGCATCGACAAGCGCGCGCGACAATGTGGCGCGGACCGGCTTTTTTGCATTGGGGACATCGACAAGGCCAGCCAGCAGGGACTGCGCGCTGGCGCTGTCGGGCAGTTGGGGTACACCGCCTGCTACCGCAACCAGGATGCGAAGGGCATAGCGGGCGGCTTCGCCGTCCGTTGTATCAGTGAATTCGGGGGCGAGGCAGATCAGCCCCGTGGCGGGCCGGCTGCCATACGCCTCAATCAGGGCTGCTGCTCGCATGCCGAGGTCGATCCTTGCCGAAGCCGCCTCGCGCTGGTCGGCCAGGGCTTGCTGCAAGCGGGCGTTGCCTTCGCTTGTGAGTGCCTTGCGCATGCGCGGGCGTTCATAGGTCTCGTTGGCGTTGGTGGGATCGTCGAGCCAACCTGTGTCGCGGGCGCGCAACGCATCGCGCAGGCGTTCGCGCCTCAAGCCGAGCAGGGGCCTGACGATCCAGATGTCGCCGTCGAACAGCGTGGCGGGTGCCATGCCGGCTGCGCCGCGTCCGCTGCCGCGTTCGCCGCGCATCAGCACGGTTTCGGCCTGGTCGTCGGCGGTGTGGCCGGTGGCGACAACGGTCGCGCCGGCTTCGCGGGCTGCTCGGGCGAGAAGATCGTAGCGGGCGTCGCGTGCGGCGGCTGCGATGCCGGTCGACGGCTTGTCGCCGGTCCAGCGCATGATGCGGTGGGCAATGTTGTGCCCGGCGCACAAACGTGCCACCTCGTCGGCCTCCGCGCCCGAACCGGGTCTCAGCCCGTGGTCGACGGTAATGGCCAGCAGTTGCGTTTCAGGCGCATGCCGGTCGAGGTGGGATTTGAGAAGGAGAAGAAGGGCGGTGGAATCGCTGCCGCCGGAAATGGCGGTGACGATGGTTTTCTGCGAGGCGAAGTCGAACTCGGAGAAGGCCTGGAAAAAGTCTGTGTCGGGCACCTGCGTCAGCACGCGGCGGCTGTCCGTTCCTGCTTGACCCGCTCCTTGAGCGCGCCTGAGATGTCGGGGTAGCGCTTGCCGATCTCGCTGAAGGTGGCGCAGGCCACTTCGCGCTGCTTGAGGCCAACAAGCGAAACGCCAAGCTTGAGCATCATTTCAGGTGCCTTCTTGGACTTGGGGTATTCCTTGGAGGCGTTCAGGAAAATCTCGGCGGCGTCGCGATACTTCTTCTGTCCCAAGAGCGACTCACCCAGCCAGAAGCGGGCATCGGCTGTCTTGGGGTCGGCCGGAAAGCGGGCGATGTGGTCGCGGAAACCCTGCTCGGCGGTGGTGTAGTCGCCCGACAGCACGAACTGGTAGGAATTGCGGTAGATCTCGTCCGGATCGTTGGTCGAGGGCAACGAGGCGACCTTCGGCGCGCTGGGCGCGGCTGCGGGTGCAGTGGGCTGGGCCCTGGGCAGGGGGGCCGCAGTGGGGTGCTCGTCGGTTGTGCTCGAAACCACGTTGCCGTTCTTGTCGACGGTGATGGTGCCGAAGGTCGTGGGCGGCGCGCCATTGCCGCCGGGCAGGGTGGTGCCGGGATCGCCCGTGCCGGATTCGACGATCACGTCCTCGACCGACTGTCCACCGGCGGCAGGAGCGGCAGGTGCCGAAGCCGTCTGCTGGTGCGAGGTTCCCGGTTGAGGCGCCACTGGCGCCTCAACGATCGAGTTGTTGGTCTTGCCGGAAGCATCGGACTTCTTCTGTCCGCCGCTACCTTCGAGCTCCTGGAAGCGGAACTCGTTGTCTTCCTGCATCTTCCGCATCTGCTCCTGCATCTGCAGCAGCTGGAAGTTCAGCTCTTCGATCGAGCCGTTGAGCTTGCGGATCTGCTCCTCGAGCGCGGTCACGCGCGGGTCGCCCGCCTGGGCGAGCTGGACCGTGCCCTGGTCGCTCTTGCTGCCGAAAACGCCCGGCAGGCCGATCTTGGGGATTTCAATGCTCAGCCCGGAACCGTCGCGCGCATGCGCTGAAGCCCCGAACAGCAGGAAGATGGCTAGGGTGCCACTCAGGATTGATCGAAAATGCATTAGCCTCTCGCCGTGGAACGGAAATGGTTGCTTCGCGCCGATGCGCTTTCGTCATTTATCAGGACGCGAGACTTCGGCCAAATTTTGTTTCGTCCGGTTGTGCGGAATGCCTGAAAAGCAAAAGGCGGCCCGGAGGCCGCCTTTCGAAGTCAGTGTGACTATTCTGCCGATCAGCTGCCGGCGCCCGACAGGGTCGTGACGGCGCGGCGGTTCTGCGACCAGCAGGAGATGTCGTCGCAGACGGCGACCGGACGTTCCTTGCCGTAGGAGATGGTCTTCAGGCGGTTCGAGGCGACGCCCTGCGAGATCAGGAAGTCGCGGGCCGCCGCAGCGCGGCGGGCGCCGAGAGCCAGGTTGTATTCGCGGGTGCCGCGTTCGTCGGCATGGCCTTCGACGACGATGCGGTACTGACCGTACTTGTTCAGCCACTGTGCCTGGCGGGCGAGAATGCCCTGCGCGTCGGCGCGGATCGACGAGGAGTCGGTGTCAAAGAAGATGCGGTCGCCGACATTGACGGTGAAGTCCTGCGACGAGCCCGGAGTGGCCGCACCGGCGCCACCGCCGAGGCCGAGGTCGGCCGCGCTGTTGGGGGTCTTCTTCGAGGCGCAGCCGGCAATTGCCAGCGAGGCGACAAGGGCCACGACCACGGGGTTGGTTGCAAACTTAGCGATACGGCGCATCCCGCCTCTCCTTCGCATTCGAGTGATTTCGTTGAACATCCAGTAACCACGTTGCAGTTAACCGGCGTTCAAGAAACATGGTTAAAAATCAGTTGCCGCGTATCTTTGCGTCCCCGCAACGCGGCAATCTGCCAGTCTCAATTTCGCCGCGCACCCTAGGCGGAAATGCGGCGGAAAGGCGGCATTGTCAGGCAAATGACGCCGCCTGTTTCGATTGGTCGCGCCCGCGGCTGTAAGGTTAACCGCGGGCGGACCGGATCAGTCGAGCAGCGGCGACCAGGCCGGGTCGGAGGCAAAGCCCTGTGTCGGGATCGCCTGCTCGTTGCGGCCGGTGAGGTCGATCGAATAGAGCTTGGGGCCGCCGCCGCCGGGCGCATCACGGAAGAACATGACGACACGGCCGTTCGGCGCCCAGGTCGGACCTTCCTGCTGGAAACCGGTCGACAGGATGCGCTCGCCCGAGCCGTCGGTCTTCATCACGCCGATCTGGAACTGGCCGCCCGACTGCTTGGTGAAGGCGATCAGGTCCCCGCGTGGCGACCACACCGGCGTCGAATAGCTGCCGCCGCCGAAGGAGACGCGGGTCTGGCCGGAGCCGTCGGCGCCCATCACGTAGATCTGCGGCTGACCGCCACGGTCGGAGGTGAAGACGACCTTGGAACCGTCAGGCGAATAGGATGGCGAGGTGTCGATGGCGCTGGAGTTGGTCAGGCGCGTGGTTGTGCGGCTGCGCAGGTCCATCGAGAAGATGTTCGAATTGCCGTCGTCGCGCAGCAGGCTCATGATGACGCGCTGGCCGTCAGGCGAGAAGCGCGGCGCAAAGGTCATGCCGGGGAAGTTGCCGACGAGTTCGCGCTGGCCGGTCTCGATCTGCAGCAGATAGACCTGCGGCTGGCCGCTCTCGTAGGACATGTAGGTGATTTCCTGACGCGTCGGCGAGAAGCGCGGCGTCATGGCTATCGAACGGCCGTCCGAGAGGTAGCGCACATTGGCGCCGTCCTGATCCATGATCGCAAGCCGCTTCTTGCGCGCGGTCTTGGCACCCGTTTCGTCGATGAAGACGACACGGGTGTCGAAATAGCCTTTCTCGCCGGTCAGACGCTCGTAGATGGCGTCGGCGATGATGTGGGCAATGCGGCGAGAATTGGCCTTGTTGGCAAAGAACTGCTCGCCGGCGAGCTGCTGGCCGGCGAAGGTGTCCCACAGGCGGAACTCAGCCTTCAGCCTGCCGTCAGCCTCCTGGCTGACGCGGCCGGTGACGAGCGCCTGGGCATTGATGACCTTCCAGTCCTCGAAGCGCGGCGCGACGTCGGGATTGGAGATTTTCTCGATGAAAGCGCCCTTGTCGATCGGCGCGAACAGGCCGGAGCGCTTCAGGTCGGCGGCGACGATGCCGGCGATCTCGGCCCCCATTGCATCGCCCGACAGGAAATCGGTGATGGCGATGGGCAGCGGCTCGACATTGCCCTTGTTGACGTCGATCTCGACCAGCGCCCGGGCGGGCAGGGTGGCAAAGGCGGTCATGCCGCTCGCCATCGCACTGATCAAAAGGATCGCTTTGATTACATGCTTCATTAGACAGGCCTCTTAGGTCCGGGTGAGCGGCTTGCGCTCAGAACATCTCGCTCGGGTCGAAATTGACGATGACTTGGTCCCAGCCGCCGGCATATTTGTCAGCCGGCAGATTGTAGGGCGCGCATTGGAGGACGGCGCGGCGTGCCGATTCCGCGGCTGCGCGCTCGATGCCTGCCGAGCCGCCGCCGGAGATGATCTCCGGGCGCCCCTCGACTTCACCTGTTGGCGTCAGCCTGAACTGCACGGAAACCTTGAGGTTGCCGCCGTCCATCGCACCTGCCGGCACGTTCCAGCAGCGCTGGATTGCGCCGCGCAGGGCGTCCATCTCGCTCTGGCTCAGCTTGTTGCCGCCGGTGTCCTTCTTGCCGCCGAGCGATGCCTGTTCGGTGGAGCGCTTGGCGCCGCCGCCCGAAGGCTTCTGCTTGTTGAGAAGGGCGGCCACCTCGTCGGCGTTGAACTCCTTCTCCTCGGACTTCGGCTTGGACGAGGCCTGCTGGGTCTGCTTGTCTTCCTGCTTGCGCTCGGGCGTCTTGGCCGTCTGCGCCTGGGGCGGCTGCGGCTTGGCCTCGGGGGCGGGCGCATTCTCCGGCAGCTTCATCGCCTCGGCCTCGGCCTGATCCGAAACGATGGTCTGGGCCACCGGGTCGGGCTTGACCTCCTGCTTGGGCTGCGGCTGCGGGGTCACTTCCGTCGCCGGCACGGGCGTCGGCTTCTGCTCGGCCTGCTTCACCGGCTCGGGCTTTGGCTGTTCGGGCGTCGGCTTGGGTTCGGGCTTGGGCGAGGGCGGTGTGGCGCCGGTCGCCTCGACATCCTTCTGCGTCGGCTCGGGCGCCGGCGGCTTGTCGCTGTCGACCTTGTTGTCGCCGACGTTCTGCGCGTCGGCGACAATGTCGGGCCGCTGTGTCGGCTTCGGCGCCGGCTTCTCCTTGGCGGGAGCCTGCTTGTCGCCCTTCTGGATCTGGGTGATCGATTCCACCGGCACGATGTCGACCGGGAACGCCTCGACGTCGGCGACTTCGAGGGCGCTCGGGGACGACAGCGAGAACAGGCCGAAGCCGAGCACCGCTGCATGCAGGACCACAGATGTCGTGAGGCCGGTCTTCATTTTCGCGGACTACTTGTCCTGTTCCTGAAGGGTGACGAGGCCGAGGTTCTTGTAACCAGCGGCCGAGATGCGGGCCATGACCTGCATCACCGTGCCGTAGTCGGCGGTCTTGTCGCCGCGCACATAGATGCGCTCCTCGTAGCCGGTCTTGGCGATGGCCTCGAGTTTCGGCACGACCTCTTCAAGCGCGATCTCGGTTTCCTGCAGATAGATCTGGCCGCCCTGGTTGACCGAGACGGTGATCGGCTGCGTGTCGGAATTGAGCGCCTTGGCCTGCGTTTCCGGCAGGTCGATGGGCACGCCCACGGTCATCATCGGTGCGGCCACCATGAAGATGATGAGCAGCACCAGCATGACGTCGACCAGAGGCGTGACGTTGATCTCGGAAACCAGCGCATGACGGCGTCCCCGCCGCCCGCGTCCGCCGCGGCCACCGCCGCCTGCGCCAACTGACATTCCCATGGTCTACTCCTCAGGCCGCCCGCTGCGCGACTTTTTCATCGATTTGGCGCGACAGTATGGCGGAGAATTCGTCGGCGAAGCCTTCCATGCGCGCCGCCAGCTTGCCGGCGTCGGATGACAGCTTGTTGTAGGCGATGACGGCAGGGATAGCGGCGAGCAGGCCGATGGCGGTCGCCAGCAGCGCTTCGGCGATACCCGGGGCGACGACGGCGAGGTTTGTCGACTTGGAGCCGGCGATGGCCTGGAACGAGGTCATGATGCCGATGACGGTGCCGAACAGGCCGATGAAGGGAGCTGCCGAGCCGATGGTGGCGAGGAAGCCGAGGCGGCCTTCGAGACGTTCCATCTCGCGGGTCAGCGCAAGGTCCATGGCCTTGTCGATGCGGGTCTGCAGGCCAAGCGGTGACTTGGCGCCCTTCTCGAAGCTCTTCTTCCATTCACGCATGGCGGCGACGAAGATCGCGCTCATGCCCGTGGTCTTGCGATCGGAGAGGTTGCGGTAAAGCTCTTCCAGCGACTGGCCCGACCAGAAGATCTGCTCGAAGCGATTCAGCGCCGCACGCATGCGGTTGTAGGAGATGACCTTGTCGACGACGATCGCCCAGGTCCAGACCGAAGCGCCGAGCAGGCCCAGCATCACCAGCTTGACGACCCAGCCGGCCTGCCAGAACAGCGCCCAGATCGACACGTCGGCGCCATGCTGAGCGAGAGGTAGGTTTTCCATCTTGAAACAGTCCTTAAGATTTCCGGGCCTGGCTACAGAGCCTGCTTTGAATTTCGGATCGGGCCGCCTTGCAGCCGGGTAGGGTCATTGCGATCCCAAGTTCAAAACAGGCTCATGGCTAGCCCTTGCGCATCATCCCATTGTGGTCCGTTCGCGCGAAGCTTCCGGAAGTGCCCCAAAATGCGCCTTTCGCGGCCTTTTCGGGGCGAAATTTGGTGAAAGGAAGGCCGCTCGTAATCCTTACGACTTTCACCTCGCCCTTAATGGACGGTTATGGTTAAGGATGGGTTAGTATCTCGGGCCGTTCCTGATGACTCTCGGTCAACCTCCGCATTCGCAGGTCGATGTCACGGGAAGCTTGTAGTGCGGCCTCAGCCGCGTGGCATGAAGGCTTCGATCCAGTCCCTGGGAAAGCGCCGGGGGCGGCCGTTCTCACCGATGATGGCGGCCTCCACCCGCGCCTCGACCAGCACGTCGCCGCCACGCTTGAGCTGCTGGGCCATGGTGATCCGGGCGCCTGAAATCTCCACCGTGCGCGTTTCGATGGTCAGCACGTCGTCGATCTTGGCCGGGCCGCGGAAGTCAATTTCCATGCGACGCACCACCCAGACGATCTTTTCGCCATGCTTGCCGTCGGCAAGCTCGGTGTGGTGGACGCCGGCGAGGCGCAGGAAATCGGAGCGGCCGCGTTCGAAGAATTCGAGATAGCGGGCATGGTAGACCACGCCGGAAAAGTCGGTGTCGGCATAATAGACCCGCGCCATCAGCCGATGTCCGAACGACGTCAGCGCGCCGGAAAGTCCCGAAGCAAGCGTGTCCTGTTCACCATGATCGGCCATGGGGCTTTCCTTTTTCCGGTCTTGCGGGCACCAGTCTTGTCCAGTCCGGCAACCCGATGGCAGCAATAACGGCGATGTTCAAGACCTCACTGACGGCGACGCTCGCGCTGGTTCTCTCGCTCGCTCCGGCCTCCGCCGCCAGCTTCTCGATGAAGCGCGGCATCAATCTCGACATCTGGGACACCTGGCCGGGTGAGGATCGCTGGGGCGAGGCGGACGTGCTCTTGCCCTTTCCGGAATGGCGCAAGAACCTGACCGAAGCCGACCTCAAGGCGCTTGTCGCCGACGGCTTCGACTTTGTGCGTATGCCCGTCGATCCCTCGGTTTTCCTGTCCGAAAAGGCAGTGCCGTTGCACGAACAACTTTTCGCGAGCGTTCTTGACGCGGCGCGCGCGATCAATGCCGCGGGCCTCAAAGTGGTCGTCGATCTCCATTTGATCCAGTCGGGCGGCAACGGCCAGATCGGCATGACCGAAGTGATGGCCGATCCCGGACAATTCGACCGCTATGTCGAGATCGTCCGACAGATGGCGCTGACCCTTACCAAGGAGAATCCGGAGCAGGTCGCGTTCGAATTGATGAACGAGCCCGTCGTCGACTGCGAGCCGGGTGAGAAAAAGGTCTGGCCGGAGCGGCAGCAGCGGCTTTATGCGGCCGCGCGCGCATCGGCGACGCGGCTGACGCTCGTACTCTCCGGTGGCTGCTGGGCAAGCGCCGAGGGATTGGCGTCAGTCGACCCGAAGGCCATCCCTGACGACAATGTGATCTGGACCTTCCATTCCTACGCGCCGTTCCTGCTTACCCATCAGGGCGCTACCTGGGCCGGCGACTTCATTCCCTATGTCACCGGGCTCCCCTATCCGCCGCACGAGGCGCCGCGCGCAGAACTCGATGCCACGCTCGACAACGTCAGGAAGAAGATCAGGGCGGAAGCCCCGGTGCTGCGCCGTCCGGGCCTGCTCAGCTATCTCGACGAGCAGGTCGCCACAATCGACAGCAAGGAAAAACTGGCAGTCGAACTCGACGCGCCCTTCGCCCAGGTCGCCGCCTGGGGGGCGAAGAACGGCGTCGCGAGCGACGACATCTATCTCGGCGAATTCGGCATGATCCGTCAGGAATACGGCAATCCCTTCGTCATGCCCGGCGCCTGGCGCGCAGCCTATGTCAAGGACATGATCGCCCGCGCCGAAGCCCACGGTTTCGCCTGGTCCGTCTGGGGTTACGGCGGCGCCTTCGGCATCGTCGATGAGTTCGAGGGCCGCAAGGCCGAGCCTGACGTGTTGGAGGCGATCAGGGCGCTGAAGTGAGCGTCTAACCCAAATCGATCGACAGGATTTCCGGTCGCACGCCAAAGCGGATCGGTGCGATGCTGAAGCCAAGGCCGCCCGAAACGATCAGGTTGCGCTCGTCCTCGACCACGTGACCGTAGGCATAACGGTTGCCGTAACGCGAAGGAACGACAGGCGAATAGCCGAACAAGCGCACCTGTCCGCCATGGGTATGACCCGACAGGGTCAGTGCGACGCGTTTCGGCACGTCGGGGAAGATATCGGGTTCATGGGCGAGCAGGATGACAGGCGCGTCATCACTGATTTTCACAAGCGTGCCGGGAAGGTCGTCGAGCCCGGCAAAGTTTTTGCGGCCCCAGGCTTTGCCCGGCCGTAGCGCCAATTGGTCGGCAAGCCCTGCGATCCAGAAGCCTTGCCCGTCCTTTTGCAGGCGAACGGCGTCATTCTCCATGACAGGAATGCCTGCCGCCTCAAGCGCCCGCCTGGCAATCGTCGGACCTTGGCCTGCCTTCTGCGCTGTCAGGTCCTCCCACCAGTCATGATTGCCGAGGACGGAAAAGACGCCGAGCGGTGCCTTGAGGCCCGAAAGGGCAGGGCCCCATTCGGCCGCGTCGACCCAGTTCGACACCATGCGCGTACCGGCGACATAGTCGCCGAGCAACACGATGACGTCGGGCTGCAGGGCATTCGCCTCTTCGACCAGTGAGGCAATGCGTTCCGGCGTCATCCACGGGCGACAGGCGTGAATGTCGGCGAGGGCGACGATGCGCAGCTTCAGGCTGTCGGGCCAGTCAGGCGGGGTCAGGGCGTAGCGCTTGACCCGGGTCAGCAGCATCGGCTCGATGCCAACCGCATAGGTCCCGAGCGCGGCTGCCGCCACGATCGACCCGCCGAGAAAACGGAAGAAACCGCGACGGGTGATCAAGCCCTCATACCCGCGCGGTGGCGTTCGAAGCGCTGCTCGCGCACGCCGCCCGACCACTGATCGCGCTCTTCTTCGGCGATAAGTGCAAAGCCGAAGGATTCATAGAGATGGCGGGCAGGCTTGAGCCCGGCGAAGGTGGTGAGATAGACACCTGGGAAACCTTTGGTGTCGACATGGGCGATTGTTTCGCTCATCAGCCGACGCCCGAGCCCGGTGCCGCGCGCGTTGTCGCTGGTGATGAACCAGCGCAGATGCGCCAGTGACTCGGCCGCAGTCGGGGCTTCGAGGCTGATGGTGCCAAGCAGTGCGCCATCGTCGTCGTATTCGGCGGCGAAGAAGTCCAGTCCGGGCCTGAAATCGCCCAGGAAAGCTGAAAGCTCGCTGGCAACCTTGGCCTCGAAGGGCAGTCCGAAACCCCAGTCGCGGGCATAATATTCGGCGTGCAGCCTGACGATGTCGGCTATCAGTCCGGGGCGATAGCCGAGCATTTGTCAGTCCTCTTCCTGGAACAGGTTTATCTGCTGCACGGCAACTTCTCTCGGTGCCTCCAGCCCCAGATGTCTCCAGGCGTTGGCCGTCAGCATGCGGCCGCGCGGCGTGCGCTGGATGAAACCCTGCTGGATCAGATAGGGCTCGATGATGTCCTCGATGGCGTCACGCGGTTCGGACAGGCCAGCTGCGATTGTTTCGATGCCGACGGGGCCGCCGCCGAAATTCATCGCGATCATGGAGAGATAGCGCCGGTCGAGCTGGTCGAGGCCGAGCGCGTCGACTTCGAGCCGCGACAGCGCCTCGTCGGCGATACGGCGGTCGACCGGGCCGGCGCCAGCCACGGCGGCAAAGTCGCGCACGCGGCGCAGCAGGCGGCCGGCAATGCGCGGGGTGCCGCGGGCGCGGCGGGCGATCTCGATGGCGCCGTCGTCGGCAAGCGGCATGCCGAGAATGCGTGCACCGCGGCGTACGATCAGCTCAAGCTCCTCGACCGTATAGAAATTGAGCCGGGTCGGAATGCCGAAGCGGTCGCGCAGCGGGTTGGTGAGCAAGCCGAGTCGCGTGGTCGCGGCGACAAGCGTGAACTTGGCGAGGTCGATCTTGACCGAGCGCGCCGCCGGGCCTTCGCCGATGATCAGGTCGAGCTGGTAGTCCTCCATCGCCGGATAGAGGATTTCTTCGACCGCCGGGTTGAGCCTGTGGATCTCGTCGATGAACAGCACGTCGCGTTCTTCGAGATTGGTGAGAAGGGCTGCGAGATCGCCGGCCTTGGCGATGACCGGGCCCGAAGTCGAGCGGAAATTGACGCCGAGCTCGCGCGCCATGATCTGGGCGAGCGTCGTCTTGCCGAGGCCGGGCGGCCCGACGAACAGCACATGGTCCAGCGCTTCGCCACGCCCCTTGGCGGCCTCGATGAAGATCTTGAGATTGGCGCGCGCCGCCGCTTGGCCGACAAAATCGTCCAAGGTCTGCGGACGCAGGCTGTTGTCGGCATCTTCGCCGCGCTTTTCGGGCGTGATGAGGCGGGTCGGCGTGTTCATGTGCCCGTCCTCGCATGGAGACCGGCTGCGGGCAAGGCACTCACCGTGCCAGCTCCTTCAGGCCGAAGCGTATCAGCTTGGAGGAATCGGCGTCCTCGCCGGCGGTCTTCATGGCGGCTGCCACCGCATTGGCGGCGATGTCGCGCGAGTAGCCGAGATTGACCAGCGCCGAGACCGCGTCCGCGATCGGTGCAGGGGCCACGCCTTCGCCCAGCTCCTGCTTGAGCCCGATTGTGCCGGAGGCCGATCCGGCATAGGCCGGCGCCTTGTTCTTGAGTTCGGTGACGATGCGCTCGGCGACCTTCTTGCCGACGCCGGGCGCGCGGCTGACCATGGCGATGTCGCGCAGGGCGATGGCATTGGCGAGGTCGGCGGGGGCCAGCGTCGACAGCACGGCCAGCGCCACCTTGGCGCCGACGCCCTGCACGTTGTTCTGCAGCAGGCGGAACCATTCGCGCTCGAGTTCCGACTGGAAGCCGTAGAGCCGGATCATATCCTCGCGCACGTAGGTCTCGATGTAGAGAACCGCGGCCTCGCCGGGGCCGGCCATGGAGGCCAGCGTGCGGGCCGAACAATAGGCGACGTAGCCGACGCCATGGACGTCGAGCACACAGTAATCCTCGCCGATCTCGTCGACGGTGCCCTTCAACTTGCCGATCATTTGGTGCGTCCCGTCATGGATGAGTATCCGGTGCGATGATGTCGAGGTCGGGAAAGTAGCTGCGATAGCGCGAGGCGTCGCGGGTCAAAAGCCTGTGTCCCGCCACTTGCGCATGCGCGCCGATGAGGAAGTCGGGCAAAGCACGGTCGCAGGTGCCGCCGTTATGGCGATACGCCAGATGCGCCTTGCCTGCGGCGAAGGCCGCCTCGAAGGGAATCTGCGCCTTGTGGACCGCGAGCCCTTCCAGGGAATTCGCAAGATCGGCCTCCGTCGGAAAGCGAACGGATACTTCCGACCAGATGACCGGATTGACGACGAGAGCGCCGACGCTTCCTTGCTGCACAAGGCTTCTTCGCGACCATACACTGGCCGGGCCGCCCTGGAACATGTCCAGGAAGATGTTGGAATCAACGAGGACCGAGGTCATCGCGCGGCCCCCTCAGCCATTCCATGTATTCGTCTGTCGTCATGCCGCCGAGATCGATTGTTCCAGCCACCCTGTCTGCCCAGGCATTGATGGCTGTCGCCCGGCGCTGCCGCGCCTCATCGTCTTCACGCGCCACCAGCGTGACGACATCGCCCGTCACCACGAATTCCACCTCCGAACCGGGCTCGATGCCGAGCTTGTCGCGGATCTCCTTGGGGATGGTCACCTGGCCTTTTGTGGTCACGCGCATGGTAATACCTCACAGGTATTACCTACGTGCCATATGAGAACAAGTCAAGAACATGGCTGCTGTGGCGCAGCTCTCCAGTGCGGGTTCTTCTCACGACGAGCCGGCGTTACCTGTCTCTTGCCAACGCCGCCAGTTCGTCGGGACTGATCGCCTGTTCGGCAGCGCCCTCGAGGCGGCCGAGTATTGCCAGGAACCGGTCCAGCCGGTCGCGGTCGGCCAACCTGGCGATCTCGTCCTTGGGCACGATGGTGATCTTGCCGCCCTCGATGCCGAAGATGACCTCGGTGTTGGCGACGATGCCAAAGGTCTCGCGCAGGTCGCGCGGAATCGTCACCTGGCCCTTGCTGGTCACACGCATGGAATCATTCCTTTTCTTGCCGGCAAGGAATGTTTCAGCAAAGAGAACAAGTCAAGAACATTGGGCTTGGTGTATCGGCCCGAAAGTCGATGCGCGATAGAACATGTCCGCGATTCCGCGGAGCCGCTCCATCTCTTTGTGTTGACGCAATTCCGGACGGAAAACCGCTTCACACTTTTCCTGGAATTGCCTAGCTGGCCAGTTGCGCCAGCCGGTAGGCCGGGCTCTGGCGGTGGTGGGCATGGCAGATGGCAATCGCCAAGGCGTCGGCCGCGTCGGCGGTATCGAAACCGGCCTTAGGCAACAGCACCTTGACCATCATGGCGATCTGCTTCTTGTCGCCGTGGCCAACGCCGATGACGGCCTTCTTGACGGCGTTGGGCGAATATTCTGCGACCACAAGCCCGGCGCGAGCCGGCACCAGCATGGCGATACCCCGCGCCTGACCGAGCTTCAGCGTTGCGGTCGCGTCCTTGTTGACGAAGGTCGCCTCGACCGCGGCCTCATGCGGCATTTCGCGGTGGATCACGTCGGCCAGCCCGTCATGCAGCTGGCAGAGCCGGCTGGCAAGCGCTGCCTTGTTGTCGGAACGCACCGTGCCCGATGCGACGAAGCGCAGCGAATTGCCGAGCGATTCGATGATGCCCCAGCCGGTGCGCTGAAGGCCCGGGTCGATGCCAATAATGCGAATCGTCTCTCTCATCCGCGAACTCTATCTCCACGGAGGCAAGACGCCAGAAAAATGTGAACAAACCGGAAACGATTCGCGGTATTTCAGGCTCTGGATGGAAGCTTAGTTGCGCGCGAAAGCGGTGTTGAGCAGGCTGATCTGGTCGGACACCGGGTTGCTGCTGCGGCGCATGGCCTGCATCGGCAGCACGGTGGCGCCGTTGCCGTAGATCTCCTCGTCCATGCGGCGGACCAGCGCCTGCAGGCGTAGCGAGCGGCGGACGAGATCGACGAAATCTCCAGGCAGTTCGTTCCAGCCGGCGGCGTCGTCATGCGCCGATGCGGTGTCGAGCCGGACCTTGGCCTTTTCAGAGGCGACCTGATCGCGGGTCATCTCGCCGGAATTGGCGGCGCGCTGGAGCAGGAGCCAAGAGGCGATCTGCATCAGGCGGGTGGTGAGGCGCATCGATTCGGCGGCATAAAGCGTGGCTGCGAGCCGCGACAGCTTCTTGGCCTCGGCGCGGCCGGCGCCGTCGAGATATTCCGCAGCCTGTTCCACGAGCCCCATGCCCTCGTTGTAGAGAGGCTTGAAGGATGGCGAAAACACCCGCCTCTCGGCGAGCTTGACCGTGTTCGCGCTTTCCCTCGAAGGCTCGTTCATCATCAGTTTCCTGCTTCCCTGGCTTGCGTCGTGCCCGTCTTTTGCGACGGATTCTGCGCTTGCCAACTCCTATTACGCTAAGCCCTTCGAAAATGCGCTTCCAGTCAGCTGAACGCAAGCGCATGTTTAACAAAGGGTTAACGCGTCGCATCGGGCCGCTTTTGGGCGGCATTTCCCGCTTCGACGCACGAAAAAAAAGAGCCGCGGAAAAGTGCGCGGCTCTCAGGAGTTTAACAGGGAGGCGTCAAACAAAGTGGCTCCAACCACTCGGTAAGAATCCAGATCACTGGATACCCACATTAAACATCTGGAATGCTTAATGGAGCCTTAAGGGCGACGCCCATTTGTCCTGAACTGTGCCGTCGCGGCACAGCACCTCTTGGGGCTTCAGTTTGCCGGCTGCTGTTTCCACACGGTCGGTAGGGCAATGAAGACGAACAGGAACATCGCTGCATAGAAGGCCATCGACGAAATCGCCACCACGGGTTCGATCGCGGCGTTGCCGCCAAGCAGGAAGAACAGGCCGACCAGCAGGCCGATGCCGCTTATGGCGGTGAGCCAGAAATGGATCCTTGCCAGCGTCTTTTCGCGGGCGGCCGGGAACAGGTGATAGAAGAAGGCGAACACCGACGACATCAGCCAGCCCGCCACCATCGTGTGGGCATGAACAGGCATCTGGCTGTGGTCCTGGCTGATCGACATGTGCAGGCCAAGCGCCATGCCGGCGATGGCGTAGACGATTGCGAGCGTGAAGAAATTCCGTGCGACCCCTTGCATAGTTCTCTCCTGATGCCTTTTCCCCCCGCAGGGAATGGGTGTTGACTGGCAGACCGCGGGAAGCGGCCGATGCCGGGCATTTGCGCCTTGTCTGTTTCCGTCGCATGTCGCGCGGGTTCCTGGCATGCGTCCGGCAGTTACATTGGCTCGCCACGAGGAGGTTTCGCCGTCGGCATGGATGTCGGATGGCGCGCCCCGTTACAGTCGAGCGTCCTGCCAACTGTTTGGGGTTCACAGGAACGTCCGGGCTCCGGCTCCTTTCAGGAGCCAGCTTGGGCGCGAGCTGGCCGGGTCGTCGCCTGTCGTCGCGTTTCGATGTCATTGCTGCCACGGCAAATGCCGCTTGCGGAAACAAGGCCTGCATTGCCCGACACATCGTCGAAACACTGCGAATGCTATTTGCCGCCGCCGAAAATTAGCGATGCCTGAAGCGCCGGGCGCTTTGGCAGGTGATGTGACGGAAGGTTCGGAGAGATGGACTTCTATTCAGTGGTCAAGTTCATGCATGTCGTGGCGGCCGTGCTCTGGGTCGGTGGCGGATTTGCGCTCATGCTTCTGGCCGTGCGGGCCGATCGTGCCGGCGACACCGAAGGCATGCTGCAGGTGATGCGTTCGGTGGGAGAGCTCGGCAACCGGCTGTTCATGCCGGCCTCGTTGGTCACGCTGCTGCTCGGGCTCGCGATGTGCTGGTTCTGGGTCGGCTTCCGCGATCTCTGGATCATCATCGGACTTGCCGGCTATGCGGCAACTTTCCTGATCGGCACGTTGGTGTTCAAACCGACCGCCGACCGCATGTCCGCGCTGATCGCTCGCGACGGCGTCACGCCAGCGGTGCTCGAGCAGGGCAGGCGCATCCTCAAGGTGGCGCGGTTCGATTATGCGGTGATGCTCGTCATCGTCGCCGACATGGTGCTCAAGCCGACGCCGTCCGATGTGCCGGTCCTGGCCACCATGGCCACGGTCTTCGGCCTCGGCCTTTGGGCCGCGTTCGACGGGTTGCGTCCGGCGCCTGCTACCGCTGCCTGACACGGAAGGCGGCGCCTTCCGGGCGCCGCTGTTGCCTCACCTCATTGACATGTCGCGCAGGCGGAATTTCTGGATCTTGCCCGTCGAGGTCTTTGGGATCTCGGCGAAGATCACTGCCTTCGGCACCTTGAAGCGGGCTAGCAGGGTGCGGCAGTGCTCGATGATTTCGGCCTCCGTCGCTGCCTTGCCTGGCTTCAGCTCGACATAGGCCACCGGCACCTCGCCCCATTTGTCGTCGGCACGCGCGACCACGCCGCAAGAGGCGACCGCTGGGTGCTTGTAGAGCGCATCCTCGACTTCGATGGACGAGATGTTTTCGCCGCCAGAAATGATGATGTCCTTGGAGCGGTCCTTGATCTGGATGTAGCCGTCGGGATGCATCACGCCGAGGTCGCCGGAATGGAACCAGCCACCGGCGAAGGCCTCGTCCGTGGCAGCCTTGTTCTTGAGATACCCTTTCATGACGATGTTGCCGCGGAACATGATCTCGCCGATGGTCTCGCCGTCGGCCGGTGTCGTTTCCATGGTCTCGGGGTTCAGGACCGTCAGCCCTTCGAGCGCGGCATAGCGCACGCCCTGCCGCGCTTTCTTTGCGGTACGTGCGCCCTTGTCGAGACCGTCCCATTCGTCATGCCATTCGTTGACGACGGCCGGGCCATAGGTCTCGGTCAGGCCGTAGAGATGGGTGACGGCGAAGCCGGCATCGGCCATACCCGACAGCACCGCCTCGGGTGGTGGCGCCGCGGCGGTGTTGAAGGTCACCATCTGCGGAAAGGTGCGCTTGTCCTCGTCCTTCGCGTTGATCAGCAGCGACATCACGACAGGCGCGCCGCAGAGATGGGTGACGCCATGGTCGGCGATTGCTTCGTACATTTGTCTGGGGCGCACCCAGCGCAGGCAGACATGGGTGCCTGCCTGCACGGCAAGCGTCCAGGGAAAGCACCAGCCGTTGCAATGGAACATCGGCAGCGTCCACAGGTAGATCGCGTGCTTGCCCATGCTGGCATGGATGGTGTTGGTGTAGGCCATCAGTGCTGAACCGCGATGATGGTAGACCACGCCCTTCGGGTTGCCAGTGGTGCCTGAGGTGTAGTTCAGCGAGATCGCATCCCACTCGTCGTCCGGCATCGACCAGGCATAGGTCTCGTCGCCGGAAGCGACGAAAGTCTCGTAGTCGACGCTGCCGATGCGTTCGCCATTCGGATAAGGGGCATCTTCGGGATAACAGGGATCGTCATAGTCGATGACGAACGGCTTCACCGTGGCCAGTGCCAGCGCCTCCTTGACCACGCCTGAGAACTCACGGTCGACGATCAAGAGCCTGGTCTCGGCGTGGTCGAGTTGGAAGGCAATGATTGCCGCGTCGAGGCGGGTGTTGAGGGAGTGCAGCACCGCCTTGGTCATCGGCACGCCGAAATGGGCTTCCAGCATCGGCGGTGTGTTGGACAGCATCACCGTCACCGTGTCGCCCTTGCCGATGCCTTTGGAGGCGAGCGCAGACGCCAGCTTCAGCGAGCGGCGCCAGAAATCGCGGTAGGTCAGGCGCTGGCTGCCATGGATGACAGCGACGTGACCGGGAAAGGTCCTGGCGGCGCGTTCGAGGAAGGTGAGCGGCGTCAGCGGTTGGTGATTGGCGGGGGTCTTGTCGAGGTGTTCCTCGTATTTGCCCATGGCGTTTCTCCCTTGTGGCGCCGAGCCTAGTCCACCGCCTTCATGCGGTCATCTCACATAAAGTCGCGTAAGCCGTCGTAAAGCAGCTTGGCTGCCACCAGCGCCACGGTGGCATAGGTGAAGGGGTAGAAAATCTCCGGCCGCATCCGCCGCACCAGCCAGGCGCCGGCAAGGGTGGCCAGCGGCGCGATCGGCACCAGCACAAGCGAGGCCGTCAGGTTAGCGGCGTCGAACTGGCCAAGCGCGAAGTAGGGGATCAGCTTGATGGCGTTGGTAACGGCAAAGAAGATGACGCTCGTGCCGGTCAGCACCTTGGGGTCGAGCCGCAGCGGCAAGGTGTAGACCTGGAAAGGTGGGCCGCCGACATGGGCGACGAAACTTGTGAAGCCGGCGATCGAACCCCAGACGGCGGCAGCAGCTTTGCTCGGTTCCGACTTGTGGCCGCTGCCGTGGCGAAGGCTGGTGTAGAGCCAGCGAGCCACGAAGATGATGGCGATGGCGCCGACGATGAAGCGCACCATATCGGCCGTCACCACCGAGGCAAGCAGCCAGCCGATGCCTATGCCCAAGATAGAGCCCGGCAGCATCTGCCAGAGGATCGAGCGGTCGTAGACGCCGCGCCAGGTCCACAAGGAAACGACGTCCATCAGGATCAGGATCGGCAGCAGGATCGCTGCCGCCTGAACCGGCGAGATCACCAGCGCCATCAGCGGTACGCCGACGAAGCCGACGGCACCGCCGAAGCCGCCCTTGGACAGGCCGACGAGAATCACCGCCGGAACAGCCGCCGCATAAAACCACGGGTCGAGAAGCAGAGCCGTCATGGAGAGCCTTTTGGTCAGGGATAGCCGGATCGCGGCGGCTTGGCGAGTGCCGTGCCAGTGTTTTCATATGCTTGCGTCTGGCAGCCCGTCCTGTTCAACGGCGGCACTTTGCTCTATGCCCCAATGCAAACATGATCGCCTTGCATAGGCGACAAGCACCCGGATCGAAAAGATGACCGCAAACACGCCGCCCAATCGCTGCCGCATCGTGCTGATCGCACCGCCTTCCATCGAGGTCGAGCGTGTCGAAGCAGCCCTCACTGGCGGCGACGTCGCTTCGCTCATCCTGCCGGGCGAGGGCGTTGACGCGTCGTCGTTCCAGGCGTTTGCCGAAAAGGTCGCCGCCAAGGCGCATGAAGCCGGCGTGGCCGTGGTGATCTCTGGCGACACGCGCGTTGCCGGTCGCATTCATGCCGACGGCATCCATGTCGAAGGCAAGAAGGCCGAGCTTGCCGAAGCCGTCGAGCACTACCAGGACCGTATGATGGTCGGCACCGGCGGCGCCAAGACACGCGACGACGCGCTCGAACTCGGCGAGGAGCGGCCCGACTACATCTTCTTCGGCCGCTTCGGTTACGACACCAAGCCGGAGCCACATCCGCGCAACCTTTCGCTTGGCGAATGGTGGTCCGAGATGATTGAGATCCCCTGCATCGTCATGGCCGGTTCCGACATCGCCTCGGTCGAGGAAGTGGCTGCGACCGGCGTCGAATTCGTCGCCATGCAGGCTGCGGTGTTCGGCGAGGGCGTCGATCCGCGCGAGGCGGTCGCCCGCGCCAACGCGCTGCTCGACGAGAAAGCTCCCCGTTTCGAGGATTAATCATGCATTGGTCGCGCCTGATCGCCGGACTGTTGTGGTTGGGCTCGGGCCTTGGGCCTGCGCTTGCTGTCGAAAGCGCGCCGGCAGCGAGCGGTGACGCTGGTGCCGTGCCGGCACTCGGCAAATCGGGCCACACGATCGATCCCAGCCGCTTTGGGCCTTCGTCCGATATGACCCCAGCGCCAGTGCTGCCGACGGTGGCACCTGTCATGGCGCCTGGCACGTCCCCGTCGTCGCCCGATCTCGGTGCCAGCCCGGCTGCGAAGCCGACCGATGGCATCGACCCCAACCGTTTTGGCGGTAAGCCGTCGGACGAAGCATATGGCGCTTTCCAGCGCGGCCTCTACAAGACCGCCTACAATCTGGCGTTGCCCCGCGCCGAGGCTGGCGATGCCGCCGCCCAGACACTGATTGCCGAGATCCTGTCGCGTGGCCTGGGCGTTGCCCGCAATGACGCCGAATCCGCCAAATGGTACGAGCGGGCGGCGGAGCAGGGCGTGCCCGAAGCACAGTTCCAGTATGCGCTGCTGCTGCTCGACGGAAAATACGTTACCCGCGACGAGAAGGCGGCCAATGCGCTGATGCAGTCCGCAGCAGAGGCCGGCAACAGGCTGGCCCAGTTCAACTACGCGCAATTGATTGTCCAGCGCGAGCCGGGTTCGCGCGGCCTCGAAAGGGCTGTTCCCTATTATGAAAGAGCGGCGGAGACCGGACTGGCCGATGCGCAATATGCGATGGCACAGGTCTATGCCAACGGTGTCGGCGGCCGGCTACGCGACGACCACAAGGCGCGGCTGCTGCTTGTCCAGGCAGCGCGGCAGAATTACGACACCGCCCAATTCGACCTGTCGCTGTGGATGCTGGACGGACGCGGCGGCGACCGCGACCTCAAATCGGCCTTCGGCTGGATGAAGCTTGCCGCAGACGGCGGCAATGTCGCCGCCCGCAACCGGCTCGCCAAGTTCTATATGGGCGGCATCGGTATAGATCCGGATTCGATCCAGGCCGCAGCCTGGTACATTGCTGCGCGTCGTGCTGGGCTCACCGATCCCGAAATGGACGATTTCCTGCGCGGCCTTACCGACGACGAGATGAAACAGGCGCTGGAGCGCGCCAATCGCATCCGCTGAGGCAGGTGAAAATCGCGACTTCTCTTGCCTAAAAAGGCATTTTATGGTCTTGGGGGCCCCGATGGCGCCCCTTCTGGCGCAAACCTCTCTTCCGGAACCAAAACATGGCCAAGATCAATGGCAACGAAATCCGTCCCGGTAACGTCATCGAGCACGATGGCGGCCTTTGGGTGGCGGTAAGGACCAATCACGTCAAGCCCGGCAAGGGCGGCGCCTACAATCAGGTCGAGCTGAAGAACCTCATCAACGGCACCAAGCTCAACGAGCGCTTCCGTTCGGCCGAGACGGTCGAAAAGGTCCGCCTCGAGCAGAAAGACTTCTCGTTCCTTTACGAGCAGGGCGACGCCCTGGTGTTCATGGACACCGCCAGCTACGAACAGCTTGAACTGCTCAAGGATTTCGTCGGCGACCGCGCCGCATTTCTGCAGGACGGCATGATGGTCACGGTCGAGCTCTATGACGAGCGCCCGATCGGCATCGCACTGCCCGACCAGGTGACGCTGACGATCACCGAAGCGGACCCGGTCGTGAAGGGTCAGACGGCTGCGTCGTCCTACAAGCCGGCCGTGCTCGAAAACGGCGTTCGCGTCCTGGTTCCGCCGTTCATCTCTTCGGGCGAGCGCATCATCGTCGACACCAACGAAATCACCTACGTCCGCCGCGCGGACTGATTTCGACACTGCTGAGGTTGTAGAAAATGGCGCGTTCAGCGATCCTAAATGTTATGGTGCAGGCCGCCATGAAGGCCGGCCGTTCGCTGGCGCGCGACTTCGGCGAGGTGCAGAACCTGCAGGTCTCGCTGAAGGGCCCGGGCGACTATGTCAGCCAGGCCGACCGCAAGGCTGAAGACATCCTGTTTGCGGAGCTGTCGAAGGCACGCGTCGGCTACGGCTTCCTGATGGAAGAGCGTGGTGTCGTCGCCGGCGAGGACGACCAGCATCGCTGGATCGTCGATCCGCTCGACGGCACCACCAACTTCCTGCATGGCATTCCGGTGTTCTCGATCTCGATCGCGCTCGAGCGTCAGGGCCAGATCGTCGCAGCCGTTGTCTATAATCCGGCGATGGACGAGCTCTACACCGCCGAGCGCGGTGGCGGCGCCTTCCTCAACGACCGCCGCCTGCGTGTGTCGGGCCGCACCAAGCTTGTGGATGCCGTCATCGGTTGCGGCGTGCCGCATCTCGGCCGTGGCCACCACGGCAATTTCCTGCTCGAACTGCGCAACGTCATGGCCGAGGTCGCCGGTGTCCGACGTCTTGGCTCGGCTGCACTCGACCTGGCCTATGTGGCCGCCGGCCGCATGGACGGTTTCTGGGAAACGGGGCTATCACCCTGGGACGTCGCTGCCGGCATGCTACTGGTCCGCGAAGCCGGTGGGTACGTGTCCGATGGCAAGGGCGGCCAGGACATGCTTGAGGGCGGCTCGATCGTCGCCGGCAACGAGCTGATCCAGAAGGCCCTGCTGAAGACGCTGAAGAAGCCGGTTACGCCGCGCTGATCGGCCGCGCAGGCCAAGCCTTGCCTGCCAACCCTGCGTCTGCCCATATTGGGAGTGGCGCAGGGACGAGCGATGACGGACCATCTCCACAAGCGTGAGACATCAGTGCCCTTCATCGGGCGCTACACCCATTCGCGCGCCGAGCTGATCGCCGACGGCGTGGTGCATGCGATCGGCATCGTGCTTGCCGTCGCCGCGGGTTCGGCCCTGCTTTCCATCTCCGCTTTCCACACAGCATCGGGCGAATATCTCGCGGCCGTCGTCTTCGTAGTGGCGCTTCTGACCGTCCTGTCGGTGTCGCTCGCCTACAATCTCTGGCCGATCTCGCCGGCCAAATGGGTGCTTCGCCGCTTCGACCACGCCGGCATCTACCTGCTGATTGCAGCCACCTACACACCGTTCCTTGCCCAGCTGGATGACCGCGTCACCGCCGCATGGATGGCCGGTGTGGTCTGGTCGGCTGCGGTCGCCGGCATGGCGATCAAGCTTTTCCTTCCCGGCAGGCTCGACCGGCTGGCACTGGTCTTCTACCTTGCCATGGGGTGGAGCGGCATTGTCATCCTCAGGCCGCTGATCGCTACGCTTCCGACTGCCACATTGTGGCTGCTGTTTGCCGGCGGTGCCGTCTATTCCTGCGGCGTCATCTTCTACACTTGGCAGCGCCTGCGCTTCCAGAGTGCGGTCTGGCACAGCTTCGTCGTCACCGGTGCTGGACTGCATGTCGCCGCCATGATCGACCTATTGGTCGTTGCACGCCTCTGACCGGACGAAGCGTCTTTCAATTTCGTCACATTTCCGCTTACAGTCGTGATGCATGAGAGTGCCGCGCGTCCGTTCGGATGCGCAAGGCGCGCTCTAACACTTTGAATCGACGTATTGTGCTTTCCGAAGACCAGTTGCGGTTTTCGGGCCGACACGTTGGAACGCGGGAATTGGAACCGGGTCGCCGATGGCATTGTTGAAATCTCCCGGAGCGGGCAAAGGCTCCGATGTCCTCAATTACGACCCGCATCGCCTGTCCAGCCCGCAGGTGTTTCTGCTGACGATGATCATCTTTCTGGCGATCGTCGCGTTTATCGCGGCGATCCTGACCCGGCAGATCAGCCACGCCTTCGTCACCAATCCTGGCCTCAACGGTCTCATCATCGGTGTGCTCGTCATCGGTATCGGGCTCGCCTTCGTCCAGGTCGGGCGGCTGTTTAGGGAAGTTCGCTGGGTCAATTCGTTCCGCGCCGGCTCCGAAGCCACCGAGCCGGTGCTGCTTGCGCCGATGAAGGCGATGCTTGGGCGCTCGTCATCGATGGCGTTTTCGACCAGCTCTATGCGGACGATGCTCGATTCCATTGCCACCCGCCTCGACGAAAGCCGCGACGTGTCGCGCTACCTTGTTGGCCTGCTGGTCTTCCTCGGCCTGCTCGGCACCTTCTGGGGTCTGCTCGAAACCATCGGCTCCATCGGCGACACAATCCAGTCGCTCGACCCAGGCACGGGTGACGCAGCGGCTGTGCTCGAGGCGCTGAAGGCCGGTCTCGCTGCGCCGCTGCAGGGCATGGGCACGGCATTCTCGTCCTCGCTGTTCGGCCTGTCCGGCTCGCTGGTCCTCGGCTTCCTCGATCTCCAGGCCGGCCGCGCCCAGACACGCTTTTACACAGAGCTCGAAAACTGGCTGTCGACCGTGACCGACCTGTCGTCCGACATCGTCGTCGCCGACGCGAAGGCCGGTTCGTCCGATGAAATCCGCGTGCTGACCGAGCGCCTGCGCAACATGCAGGAACAGGGCGGCTCCAACCCGCGCGTCGCAGCCGCCATGGCCAATCTCGCCGATGGCATTTCGGGTCTGGTCAAGAACATGCGCAGCGAACAGCAGATCATGCGCGACTGGGTCGAGGCTCAATCCGACGAGCAGAAGGCGATGCGCACGACGCTCGAAAAAATTGCCGACGCGCTCAAAAAAGAGGGAGTCCACTAGGTGGCTCTTGCGCGTGGGCGGCGAGGGGATCGCCGCATCGACTATTGGCCGGGCTTTGTCGATGCACTGTCGACGCTGCTGCTTGCCATCATGTTCCTGCTTTCGGTCTTCGTGCTGGCACAATTTCTGCTCAGCCGCGAGATTTCGGGCAAGGACGAGGTACTCAACCGCCTGAACTCGCAGATCAACGAGTTGACGCAGCTGCTTGCCCTGGAGAAGTCCAACTCCCAGGATGCCGAGGATTCGCTGGCCAATCTGCAGGCGTCGTTGTCCGCGGCCGAGGCCGAGAAGAGCCGGTTGGAGCAATTGCTGTCGCAGGGTGCAGGTGCCGGCGACGCCGCCAACACGCGCATCGGCGAGTTGTCGGGTCAACTCGACAACGAACGCCAGGTCAGCCAGCGGGCGCTCAGCCAGGTGGAGCTGCTCAACCAGCAGATTTCTGCCCTGCGCAAGCAGATCGGGGCGCTCGAAGAGGCGCTCAATGCTTCGGAGGCGCGCGACAAGGAATCCAACACCAAGATCGCCGATCTCGGCCGCCGGCTGAATGTGGCGCTTGCCCAGCGCGTGCAGGAGCTCAACCGCTACCGCTCTGACTTCTTCGGCCGCCTGCGCGAGATCCTGTCGGACCGTGAGAACATCCGCATCGTCGGCGACCGCTTCGTCTTCCAGTCGGAAGTGCTGTTTCCGACAGGATCCGAACAGATCAACGATGCCGGCAGGGGCGAGATGAAGAAGCTCGCCGACGCTATCATCGAGTTGCAGAAAGAAATTCCGCCAGAGATCAACTGGGTGCTGCGCGTCGACGGCCACACGGACAACATCCCGCTGTCGGGGACGGGCCGTTATCGCGACAACTGGGAGCTGTCCTCGGCGCGTGCGACCTCGGTGGTCAAGTTCCTGATTGAGAATGGCGTTCCCGCCAATCGTCTCGTTGCGGCCGGTTTCGGCGAGTTCCAGCCACTCGATCCGGCAGATACCGCCGAAGCGCGCTCGAAGAACCGTCGCATCGAGCTCAAGCTTACAGAGCGTTAGGAAACGGCTCTGTCAGGTAAAGTGCAGCTCACATGGAATTGAGATCGGTCACGTATATTTGTGCGTCCAATCAAATTGCTGCGATTTTGGCGGTTTAAATATTATCTTTTATTAATTTTATTTCTTCGTCCGAGGCGCCTAGAGTCTGTTTGCAGTCCGGGAAACGCCGGCGATGACCTCCCACCGCGACACGACGCAACTTGACGGACCGCAGCCCCCGTGGCGGTTCTCCGCCCGGCGAAATTCCGGGAGAGCTCAAATGCGCTCTACTTTGCTGAAAGCGGCCGTTGCCGCGCTTCTCGTCTCGTCACCTCTGTCGATGGCATATGCAAGGGGGCACGATCACGGCGGTGGCCGTGGCTCGCATGAAATGAGCCAGCCGAGAGCCTCAAGGGATGATGAGGATAACGATGCGTCGCAGCCGGTCTATGGCAAGACCCCGCTGGTTTGCATGCCCTGGCAGACCGTCTGGGCCTGCATGCACGATCAGCGTTGATCGAGAGTTGGCTTCTTGACGCTGGCCAGGATCTGGCAACGGGCCTGGCCAGCTGGAAGACCTGGCGGACATCAGGCAATGGCTACCATCCAAAGACTTTGCTGAGGCGCTGTTGATCTGCCTGTATTCGCGTGTTCGCAGGTGGTACCTTGGCTCTCAGATAGGATGCTGTGCTCCGACGGCGTTCATCGTTGCAGGCGTTGCCCGAAGAGCCGCATGCCTGCTGAGACAATGAGCTTCAGCTCTTATAGCCGTGGATCAACTATAGTTGAGGCCGCCGCGCTATTTAGGGCGAATTTTTGGTCCATGAAGCGAGCCGGATAATTATTTTTTCTTAATTTTGTTTTGGTCTTCGCACGCCCTAGATTTCAGGTGCAGTCCGGGAAACGCCGGCGATGGTCCTCCCCACCGTGACGCGACGTTTCCTGACGGACGGCATATGCCGGGGCGGAAATCCGACCGGCGATTTCGGGAGACGCAAAATGCGCTCTATGGCATTCAAGGCGGCCCTTGCCGCGATTATCGTTTCGATCCCTCTGGCTGGTGCTTTTGCCGCGACGTCTAACGACGTAGCGAGCCGCCCTGGAGGTTTGAACGGCGGTGGTGACTCGACGGGCGACTCGGCACCGCTCGCTGGCCGGCGCCCAATGGGAATGATGCCGCCGGCAACCACTGCAACAATCAACACCATGCCGGTGCATCGCCATCACTATCGCCACCACCACCACAAGCTTCCGGCCAAGAATGGCGAAAACAAGTACTGAGAATAGCCGTTGGCGACGGCATCCTCGAACAGTCCGGTCGTCGCCATCCGGTACCAACGCCCCCAGCCACGCTGGGGGCGTTCGCATTTCGTATCGCCGTTGTCTTGCCTACCACCCCGCCCAAACAGCCGCGAGCGCCAGCACCGCCGGAACTGTCTGGACAATGAGGGTCTTCCTGCCAACGGTGGCTGCGCCGAAAAGTCCGGCGATCATCACGCAGAGCAGGAAGAAGATCCTCACCTGATATCCATTGTCGCCAAGCCATAGCCCCCATATCAGCCCGGCAGCCAGGAACCCGTTGTAGAGTCCTTGATTGGCGGCGAGCGTCTTCGATGCCTTGGCGAATTCGGGCTTGAGGCCGAAGGTCTTATGCCCTCGGGGCGTGTCCCACAGCACCATTTCGAGATAGACGATGTAGAGGTGGATGAGCGCCACCAGCCCGACAAGCACATTTCCCAGCACAGCCCACCTCCTGTTCGGGACACTCCACCACGTCGAACATGTTCCCTGCAAGCCTGGACCAGCCAACGGGTCTTGCGATCCGGCCCGGTTTCATATCCTTTCGGCGCAAATCCGAAACACAGGAGCCATCATGTCCTTCGCCAAGCTCGACGAACTCGGCCGCAAGCTCGAAGCGCTCGAACATGCGCTTGCCATTCTGGGCGCTGACGAGGCCACCCACATGGCGGTTGGTGGCGGCGCCAAGCGGGCCGAGGCCATGTCGGCGCTCGCCGGCATGTACCACCGCCAGGCAACCGCTCCCGAGATCGCCGACTGGGTCGAAGCCGCCGATGGGGAGGCCCTCAACGCCGAGCAGCAGGCAGCTCTTGGTGAATTCCGCCGCCAGTACACCAACATGACCTGTCTTCCGTCCGAATTCGTCGAGCGGCAGACCGCCGCCCGCCTGCGCTCGGAACAGCTTTGGCGCGACCTCAGGGCCAAGAATGACTGGGCCGGCTTCCAGCCAGCACTTGAGGGCATCGTCGCGCTGGTCCGTGAGGAGGCTGCCCTTAGGTCCGATGCGCTCGGGCTATCGCCCTACGACGCACTGATGGAGCAGTACGATCCCGGCAATCGTACAGCCGACATCACGCCCGTCTTTGCCGACCTCAAAGCCTTTCTGAAGGACTTTGTCCCGGAGGCGCTGGAGGTTCAGGACGAGCGCAATGCCAGGAACCCGCCGCGTGCCCTGTCGGGCATCTATGCGATCGAGCGCCAGCGCGAACTCGGTCTCGCCATGATGGGGGCGGTCGGCTTTGATCTCACCCATGGCAGCCTGTCGGTGTCGCATCACCCGTTCTGCGGCGGCGTGCCTTCAGATGTGCGTATCACCACGCGCTACAAGACCTCCGACTTCCTGTCGGCGCTGATGGGAGTGCTGCACGAGACCGGCCATGCGCTCTACGAGCAAAATCTGCCCGAGGCGTGGTCGCACTGGCCGCTCGGCAAGGCGCGTGGCATGGCCGTGCACGAAAGCCAGAGCCTGTTCGTGGAAAAGCAGCTCGGCCGCAATCCGGCCTTCTGGCACTGGGCGCTGCCGCTGGTTGGGCAGCATCTCGGCGAGACCTGGTCGCTCGACGAGGTTCTTCCGCACGTTCACCGGGTCGAGCGCGGCCTGATCCGCGTCGACGCAGACGAAGTCACCTATCCGCTGCACGTCATCCTGCGTTACGAGCTGGAGCAGGAACTGGTTGCCGGCAGCCTTTCGGTCGCCGACCTGCCTGAGGCTTGGGACGCCAAGATGCGCGACTATCTCGGCTTGTCCACCATCGACAATCCGGCCGACGGCCCGATGCAGGACGTGCATTGGCCGAGTGGGGCATTCGGCTATTTCCCGTCTTATACGCTGGGTGCGATGATGGCGGCGCAGCAGTGGGCGGCCATCGTCCAGGCGCATCCTGCCATCGACGACGACATCGCCCGCGGTCACTTCGACACGGTCAACGACTGGCGCCGCGACAACATCTGGTCGCAAGGCTCGCGCTGGTCGACGCCCCAACTGCTCGAACGCGCAACCAGCGAAAAGTTGAACGCGGCGTATTTCACGGCTCATCTGAAGAAGCGCTACGGCCGCTGAAAAATTGAGCCTATATTTCGCTGGGTATTTCGCCTTTACTTTGCTGTCGATCCCGCTGAAAACTTTGCCATTAGGTATTGGGGCGGGGTCGCATAGTGAGTTGCATTCTCTTGGCGTCGAGGCAGCTGATTGTTTGCCTTGCCCTGCTCTTTGTGCCTACGCAACTTGCGTGGGCGGCCAGTGAAGTAGCTAAGGCTCCGGTCGAAACCTGGGTGACGGACGTCGATATCCCGGATGCCGACGAGGCTCGGGCGAGGCAGGTTCGCAACGGCATCTCGTACCTGCTTTCTGATTGGCAGGGGAAGTACCGTCCCGGAGGCTACATCGGATACGAGCGCGAGGCCTACAAGGTGGTCGATCGTCCGGGTCTTGAACAGGCCGCGACGATCAACCTGAAATTTGATCCCGCAAGGCACACGATCAAGCTCAATCATCTGCGCGTAATCCGCGACGGCGTCGTACAAGACCGGCTCGGGGACGTCACTTTCGATGTTTACCGTCAAGAAAAGGATTCTGAACGCGGAATCTTCGATGGTTGGCTGACGGCGCGTATCGACATCAATGACGTGCGCGTAGGGGACGTCATTGACTACGCAACCACGACCGATAGGCAAGAACTCGTTGGTCAGGAGTTGTTTTACTACCGGTTTTCGACGCAGTGGGACGAGCCTGTAGGGCTTATCAGGCGCGAGATCATTTGGCCCTCGTCGCGCAGCTTGACGATCAAGGACGAGCGAACCAGCGTAAGGCCAAAGATCACGCCGGCTGGGGACCAGACGCGTTACCTGTGGGAGATGTCCAAGCCAGAGCCGGTCAAGATCGAGGACAATCTGCCTGCCTCATTTGCGCCCTGGGGCACTGTCCAGATTTCGTCCACTGCGAGCTGGCGGGATGTGGCCGATGCGGTTGTTCAGGATTATCGGCCGGTCCGAACCTTTCCGCCGGCCTTCTTGGCAAAGCTCGACAGCATTGCTGCGCGCCATGAAGATCCGCGCGAGCGCATGGTCGAGGCACTGCGTATCGTCCAGGACGAGGTTCGCTACATCAGTCTGTCAATGGGAGCGGGATCATACTTGCCGCGCGATCCCTCCACGGTGATTGCCAGCGGCTTTGGAGATTGCAAGGACAAGACGCTGCTGCTTGTTTCGGCCTTGAGCTACCTCGGGGTGAAAGCCGAAGCCGCGCTGACTGACATCGATGAGGGTTATGGCTTGAATCGGTTCTTGCCGTCATTGCGGGTGTTCGATCATGCAATCGTGCGTGCCGAAATTGGCGCGCGTGTCTACTGGCTGGACGGGACGGACTACCTCCAGGGTGGCCGAGGTGACGAGCTTGTAGAACCCGACTTTGGATATGCCCTGCCGCTGGAAAGCTCGAACGGTGCACTGGAGAAGATGCCGGCCCCCAAGCTTCTTCAGCCGACGGTTACTGTCGCAGAGGAGGTCAGCTTTCCGGTAAAAGCGGGTGATCCGCTAATGCTGAAAACACTGACCACCTATTATGGCGTCGATGCCGATAACATGCGGCGCAAGTTGGCAGGGCGATCGGTTCACGAACTCGGCGACAGCTATCTTCAGTACTACACCCGGCAATATCCAGGCATTCGCAGCACGGCTGTGCTGGCCTCGGCGGATGATCGCGATCGGAATATCGTCACCTTGTCGGAAACGTATGAATTGCCTGCAGATGCCTTGGCACACGGTGATCTGATCAAGAATTTCCAGCTTCGCGCGGATTTCGATCCTGCCGAATTTCCCAAGCCGGCCGCGGCTGATCGGGTTGGGCCGATTTGGATTGGCGGCCCCATGTTTCGCCGACACAGCGTGACGGTCAAAAACCTGAAAGCTGCATTTAGCGCCGAACAAGCAAAGACGGTCGTGACCCCCAACGTCGTCTTGCGGACAAGTTGGAGCAGTACGCCAACGGAGTTCGTCCTTAGCTGGGACATCAAGAAGCAGGAACCAGAGGTCTCGGCGGAGGGGGTGCGCACTTATCTGGCCGCGGTAAACGACATCCTCGACAATACCCAGTGGGCGTATGACTTCAGCGTTGAGGCGCCTGCGGAAGACGAGCCCATGTCGGGGCTGGAAGCCCTCGAGACGATGATCTTTGCCTCATGGCTGCTGGCGGTTCTGGCCGCCTGCATTGTCGAGCAGCGCTCATTCAAGCCACGGCCCGGCCAGCTCTACTGGCCTATCTCGCCGCTAAAGTTCATGGTCATGACTGCCGTGACGGCCGGGCTGTACGTCGTGTTGTGGGGATGGCGCGTATTCCGCCAGCAAAATCTGGCATATGGAGCGCGATACTGGTCGTTTGTGCGTGGGTTCTTCCTGCCCATCTTCATGGTACAGACATTTGTCCGTCTCAACCGCGACCTTGGCGTCAGGCAGATTGCGATCTGGTTGGGAGTTGCGGCCGGCCTGCTGTTCTTGGGCAGTGAACTCTATTCTATATTGTTCGATAGGCCGGAAGACGTCTGGTTGGCCAGTTTGCGCCGGAGCGTCGAACTGGTCGTTGCGATGATTGCGCCCCTGCCTCTGGTGGTCGTTATCAACCGGCTTAACGCGAGGCACCCTGAATATCTGGCCTGGAGTTCCCAGTTTACGAGCTGGGACAAGGTCTGGATTGTTGCGGGCGTGTTCTATCTTCCATTCATATTCTATTTTGGCGCGACCTAGTTGGCCGAAATTCGGCCAGTGCTGACGACCTTCCCTTGCGGAACAACGTCGTTCCGACTTTCTGCTTGAACTTGAGCGCCGTTGCCCGAAACTCCCCACAATACCAAAAGATCTTGGGAGGGGCAGTTGGCGGATCGGACGGATGCGATCGTCGTCGGCGGCGGGCTGGCCGGGCTTGTCGCGGCGGCCGAGCTGGCCGACAGGGGCAAGCGGGTCATCATCCTCGAGCAGGAGGGCGAGAATTCGCTCGGCGGCCAGGCCTTCTGGTCGCTCGGTGGCCTGTTTTTCGTCGACAGCCCGGAGCAGCGGCGCATGCGCATCAGGGATAGCCGCGAGTTGGCCCTGCAGGATTGGATGGGCTCGGCCCAGTTCGACCGGCCTGAGGACCATTGGCCGCGCAAGGTCGCCGAGGCCTTCATCGAATTTTCGGCCGGCGAGATGCGGCCGTGGCTCCATGCCCAGGGCATGCGCTGGTTTCCCGTCGTCGGCTGGGCCGAGCGCGGCGGGGCGCAGGCGCATGGCCATGGCAATTCGGTGCCGCGTTTCCATGTCACCTGGGGCACGGGCCCCGGCGTGCTCGAACCTTTCCTGCGGCGCGTCGCCGAGCAAGCCTCGGCTGGTCGGATCGAGTTGAAATTCCGGCATCAAGCGAGCCGTCTCATCAAGACCAATGGTGCAGTAACCGGCGTCGCCGGCGAGGTGCTTGAACCCTCTGATGTCGGGCGCGGCGAGCAGTCGGGTCGTGCCGTGGTCGGCGATTTCGAAGTCCATGCCGACGCGGTGATCGTCACCTCGGGCGGCATCGGCGGCAATCACGATCTGGTTCGCAAGGCCTGGCCGGTCGGCCGGCTCGGCCCGGCGCCGCAGAAGATGGTCGCCGGCGTGCCGCACCATGTCGACGGCCGGATGGTCGCTATCACCGAAGCCGCCGGTGGCGCGGTGATCAACCGCGACCGCATGTGGCACTACACAGAAGGTGTGACCAACTGGAACCCGATCTGGCCGAACCACGGCATCCGCATCCTGCCGGGGCCGTCGTCGCTATGGTTCGACGCACGTGGCGTGCGGCTCGAAGCGCCGTTCCTGCCCGGTTTCGACACGCTCGGCACTCTGAGGCGGATACTCTCCACCGGCCGCGAATACTCCTGGTTCGTGCTGACCCAGAAGATCATCAAGAAGGAGTTCGCGCTGTCCGGCTCCGAGCAGAATCCGGATCTGACGTCGAAGCGCTGGATCGAGGTCCTGAGGAGCCGCCGCGCCAAGGGTGCACCGCCTGCCGTCGAGGCTTTCAAACAGCATGGCGAGGACTTTGTCGTCCGCGACACTCTGCGTGATCTCGTCACTGGCATGAATGCGCTCGTGGGCAACGACCTCATCGACTATGACCGGCTGGATGCGCAGATCGTGGCGCGCGACCGCGAGATCGACAACCCCTTCTCCAAGGACGCGCAGGTCACCGCCATCCATGGCGCCCGACGCTATCTCGGTGACCGGCTGGTCCGCACCGCCAAGCCGCACAAGGTTCTCGATCCGGCAAATGGCCCGTTGATTGCCGTCCGGCTTAATGTGCTGACGCGCAAGACCTTGGGCGGCCTGCACACCAATCTCGACAGTCAGGTGCTTGGCGCCGATGGCGAGCCGATCCCCGGGCTCTATGCGGCGGGCGAGGTCGCCGGCTTCGGCGGCGGCGGCTACCACGGCTACAACGCGCTCGAAGGCACTTTCCTCGGCGGCTGCATCTTCTCGGGACGCAATGCCGGCAGGCATGCGGCCGCCTAGCAAAGATGTTCCCAAAAATAGTCTGCTGAAAAGCGCGCAAGGAACCTTCCACCAAGCTCCGTTATGCGTTAGCAGGGGCTCATTCATTTCAGGTGCCTGCGCAGGGTTCTTTGCGCCCTCGCTCTGCAGGTGGGGAGCAAATAGTGTCTGCCAAATTTTCCAACGCGCGCGCCATGTCTGGCGTGTCCGCGCTCGCTCTTTGCCTTCTCCTCCAGCCGGCCTGGGCCGATCCTGTGGTGGTGCTCCTGGATGGCCAAGACATCACCGCAGATATCGGCTTCGACCCATTCCAGGAGTTCTCCGTCGGCGCCGGTGCCACCGGTACCTATTCCGGCAGGATCTACGAGTCCGGCGAAGTCGGCTTCATCAGGAAGACCGGTGTCGGCACGCTCGTCGTCACCAATGGCACCAACAGCTTCAGCTCAGGCGCCATCATCAGCGCCGGTACCATCCGCATCACCGGCGGTTCGGTTCTCGGCTCGGGAACCATCACGCTCGACGGCGGCACGCTGCAGTCCGGTGCGGCTGGGCTCCAGCTTATCAACCACACCATCCAGTTCACGTCGACGGGTGGGACGATCGATACAGGCAGCTTCGATCTGACAACCCACGCCCAAATGATTGACGGCGATGTCCCGCTTGGCGCCTTTACCAAGCTCGGCAGCGGTTCGCTGATTCTGACGAACATCTACGGGTTCAGCAACTATGCCACAGCGACCAACGTGGCCGAGGGCAGCATTGTCGCGGGCAACGCCAATGTCTTCAGTGCCAACAGCAGCTACACCGTGACGAGCGGTGCCTCGCTTGTCCTTGACAACTACAACCAGGTGATCGGCTCTCTCGCTGGTGCCGGCGCGGTTGATCTCGGCACCGCGACACTGACGACCGGAAACGACAACAAAAGCACCACGTTCTCCGGCGTCATCTCGGGCGCCGGCAAGCTGGTCAAGACGGGCAGTGGCACCCAGACGCTTACTGGCACCAATCTCTATTCCGGCGGCACCAACGTTGACGCCGGCACGCTGAGCGTTGGCGTCGGCGGCGTTGGCTCGATCCTCGGCCCGGTCGCGGTCAAGTCGGGTGCCCGGCTCGGCGGCAGCGGCACCATCGGCGGGAACGTCACCGTGCTGGCCGGCGGCACGCATGGCGCTGAGAACCAGACCATCAACGGAAATTACGTCAACAGCGGTATCTTCGAAGTCGCGGCGACGCCAGCAGGCGCCGACAAGTTGACAGTCAACGGCACTGTCGACATCTCGGGTGCGACGCTCAATCTCGTGCTTTCGCCGTCGAGTATGGGTGCATGGCTGCCGGTCAACGGCCCCTTCACCCTGATCGCCAATGACGGCGGTGATGCGGTCGCGGGCACATTTGCGTCCGTCGGCAATCTCAACAGCCTGCTCTTCCTCGATCACCTCATCAACTATACGGGCGGCGACGGTAACGATGTCACGCTGACCCTGAGCCGCAACAACGTCACCCTGGTCAGCGTCGCCGAGGCGCCCAATCAGGCGTCAGCCGCGGGCGCAGTTGCCGCCTTGCCGAATTCCAATCCGGTTGCTGCTGCCTTTCTTTTGTCCACCGACGAGAACCAGGCTCGTGACGCCCTCAACCAGCTGTCCGGCGACGTGCACGCTTCGGCCAGCGGCGGTTCGTCCCAGGCGAGCTCGTTCGTCGGCGAATTCGCCAACGACCGCGTGCGCTCGGCCTTCGGCGATGTCGCTGCACCCGACCTGCCGGTCATGGCCTATGGCGAAGGCGGGCCCGAACTGGTTGCCGCCGACACCGACCGCTTCGTGGTCTGGGGCCAGGCGCTCGGCAACTGGGGTTCGGTCGATGGCAATGGCAATGCCTCCGGTTTCGATCATTCGAGCGGCGGCCTGGTTGCCGGTGCCGACACCGTCGTCGGCGGCGACTGGCGTGTTGGCCTGCTCGCCGGCTACAGCCGCACCAGCTTCGAGACCGATGGCGGGGCGTCGTCCGGCGACAGCGACAATTTCCATCTCGGCGTCTATGGCGGCCGTCACTTCGGTGCCGTCGCGCTGCGCGCCGGTGCCGCCTATACGCGTCATTCGATCGACACCACGCGCACGGTCTCGTTCCCGGGTCTCAGTGAAACGCTGAAGGCCAGCTACGACGCCGGCACGGCGCAGGTCTTCGTCGAAGCGGGTTACCGGGCAGAGATGGGGCGTGTTGCCTTCGAGCCCTTCGCCGGTCTCGCCTATGTCTCGACCTCGACCGACGGTTTCACCGAAACCGGCGGAGCAGCCGCGCTCACCGGCGCCGACAAGAGCTTCGACAGCACCACGTCAACGCTCGGGCTGCGCGCGGCGACCGACCTTCATCTCGGCGACGCCAAGGCGACCGCCCGCGGCGGGCTCGGCTGGCGGCATGCCTTCGGCGGTGTCGAGCCGTCGTCGACGGTGGCATTCGCCGGCGGCGACAGCTTCACCGTCTACGGTGCGCCGATCGCCCGTGATGCGCTGCTGATCGAGGCCGGTTTCGACCTCGCCATCGCGCCCAAGGCGACGCTCGGCCTGACCTATACCGGCCAGATCGCCAACGGCGCCCGCGACCACGGCGCCAAGGCCACCCTGGCCGCCAAGTTCTAGGTTCCGAGCACGTAGCCAGGGCTACAACGCGCTCGAGCATATTTTCCTCGGCGGCTGCATCTTCTCGGGCCGCTGCGCCGGCAGGTATGCGGGGCGATAGTGGAAATGCACCCAAAAATAGTCAGCTAGCCGACCTTCTGTCGATGCAAGGTGTGCTTTAGCAAGTGCAGGTGCGTTCGCCCTTTGGATGGTTTGTAGCAATGATTCATGAGATGTCGTCATCATGGGGCGAACCAATCCATAGCGTCGGTGCAGTTGTGCATAGTTTAGGTGATGCAAGCGAACATTGCCCGTTGCTCAGGCACCTTAGGTGTTCTAGATCATAACTGTTTCTTAATTTCTTGGCGGGGGGCATTGGGTTCCCCGCATCATGAATTTGCCCATCCGGGCATGCATGCAATTTGGTGGGGGCATCATGATTTTTCACGGCCGCAGCGTTGCGACGCGGACCCGTTTCGACTCGACACAGGCTTCCCCGATTTCTTCCGGTCATTCGCCCAGCAGGCAACTCGCCCGAGTCTCTGCCTTGCTGGCAGGCACGGCGCTGGCGACGCTCGCGGCTGTGGCGGTTGTGCTCGGCGCTGCATCGCCGGCACATGCAATTGACCAGTATTGGGATGGTGCCGGCAGCGTTCCTGATGGTGATGTCGATGGTGGCGCTGGCACGTGGAGTTCTGCCGGCACCAACTGGACCAATTCCGACGGTACGACAAACCAAACATGGCTTGGTGGAACTGCCATCTTCGGCGGTGTCGGGGGCGGGGTAAGCGTCCAGGAAAACCAGAATTTCGATACGCTTCGTTTCACTGGCGACGGTTACAGGCTTACTGCTGCCCCTTCGGTTTCGCTCGTCCTGGCTCCGACCGGTAGCGCGGCGACCATAGAGGTGGGCAGTGGCATCACCACCGAGATCGGAATGATCCTGGGCGGCTCGGCTGCACTCAACATTGTTGGCGGCGGCACGCTTAAGCTCAGCGACTCGATAAACACCTATACCGGCGCGACGACCATCGGCACCGGCACCACGCTCCAGTTGATCGGCTCCAGGAGCAGCATCAGCGCCTCCAGCGGGCTGACGGTCGACGGTACATTCGATGTTTCCGGGGCAAGCGGAGCCTATATCAAGGCTCTGGCGGGCGGTGGTTCTGTAACGCTGGGCGACAGATCCCTGTTCCTGACTTCCGCAAACGGCACCTTCTCCGGGGTCATTTCCGGGAGCGGTGGTCTCAACGTTCAAGGTGGAACGCAGCTGCTGACAGGGACGAACACGTTCACGGGCGGGACCGGTATCAGCAGCGGCGCCACTCTTCGCATCGGGGATGGCGGCACCAGCGGCATGATCGCTGGTTCGATCAGCAACTTCGGCACCGTTGTCTTTGATCGCTCCGACGACCTGACTTTTGCCGGTCAGATCAACAGCGCTGGCTCGTTCCAGCATGTCGGTGGCGGCAAGTTGACCCTTACTGGCGGTGGCTACAACAGCAGCAGTGGCACGGGCAGCGTGCTGATCTCCAACAACGGCACACTTCAGTTCGGCGACGGCACTGTCAGCAGTTGGCTCGGAGCTGCGGGTGGCGCGATAACCATCGAAGCCGGCAGCACGCTGATTTCCAACATGGGCAACGTCAACACGTACAACTGGAGCGGCAAGCTTGCCGGTGCGGGCGATTTCTTCAAGCGGGGATCGAACACCATTACCCTGAGGGGCGATAGCTCTGCATTCGCCGGCGAAACCTTCGTGGAAGCCGGGATGCTGAATGTCGGCTACAAGGGCATTGGTACGCTGGCTGGGCCGATCTCCGTTGCCTCGGGCGCGCGGTTCGGCGGCAGCGGTGCTGTTGTTGGCAACGTGACAATCGCCGCAGGCGCGACCCATCGCGTTGGCGATACGGCCAATCCGCTTGCGACGGGTCTCGTCCACACGCAGACCATTACCGGTAACTACGTCAACCATGGCATCCTCGAAATCGAGGCGACGCCCGACGGGGCCGACAGGCTGACCGTCAACGGCACAGTCAACATAACGGGTGCAACCCTCAACTTGTCGCTCTCGCCCAATGATCCGACTGCGGCCGGCGGCTGGGACCCGCTGAATGGGCCATTCACGATCATCGCCAATGACGGCAACGATGCCATCACGGGAACTTTCGCCTCCGTCGGCAATCTCAACAATCTCATTTTTCTCGACCACCTGATCGATTATGTCGGCGGCGACGGCAATGACGTCACGCTGACGCTCAAGCGCAACGACCTGTCAGTTGGCGAAGTCGCCCATTCGTCCAATCAGGCGGCGGTCGGCGATGCCATCGATAGCCTTCCGGGCGGCCATCCTGTTCGTTCTGCGCTGTTGTTGTCCACCGACGAGAACCAGGCTCGTGACGCCCTCAACCAGCTGTCCGGCGACGTGCACGCTTCGGCCAGCGGCGGTTCGTCCCAGGCGAGCTCGTTCGTCGGCGAATTCGCCAACGACCGCGTGCGCTCGGCCTTCGGCGATGTCGCTGCACCCGACCTGCCGGTCATGGCCTATGGCGAAGGCGGGCCCGAACTGGTTGCCGCCGACACCGACCGCTTCGTGGTCTGGGGCCAGGCGCTCGGCAACTGGGGTTCGGTCGATGGCAATGGCAATGCCTCCGGTTTCGATCATTCGAGCGGCGGCCTGGTTGCCGGTGCCGACACCGTCGTCGGCGGCGACTGGCGTGTTGGCCTGCTCGCCGGCTACAGCCGCACCAGCTTCGAGACCGATGGCGGGGCGTCGTCCGGCGACAGCGACAATTTCCATCTCGGCGTCTATGGCGGCCGTCACTTCGGTGCCGTCGCGCTGCGCGCCGGTGCCGCCTATACGCGTCATTCGATCGACACCACGCGCACGGTCTCGTTCCCGGGTCTCAGTGAAACGCTGAAGGCCAGCTACGACGCCGGCACGGCGCAGGTCTTCGTCGAAGCGGGTTACCGGGCAGAGATGGGGCGTGTTGCCTTCGAGCCCTTCGCCGGTCTCGCCTATGTCTCGACCTCGACCGACGGTTTCACCGAAACCGGCGGAGCAGCCGCGCTCACCGGCGCCGACAAGAGCTTCGACAGCACCACGTCAACGCTCGGGCTGCGCGCGGCGACCGACCTTCATCTCGGCGACGCCAAGGCGACCGCCCGCGGCGGGCTCGGCTGGCGGCATGCCTTCGGCGGTGTCGAGCCGTCGTCGACGGTGGCATTCGCCGGCGGCGACAGCTTCACCGTCTACGGTGCGCCGATCGCCCGTGATGCGCTGCTGATCGAGGCCGGTTTCGACCTCGCCATCGCGCCCAAGGCGACGCTCGGCCTGACCTATACCGGCCAGATCGCCAACGGCGCCCGCGACCACGGCGCCAAGGCCACCCTGGCCGCCAAGTTCTAGGTTCCGAGCAGGCGGCGCCGATCAAGGCGCCGCCATCCCCGTTGACGCGAACGGCGGCATTCACGATTGTCGCCGACATCATATTTCCGGGGAGGAATGCATGACCGTCTCGTCAGCCCACGCCTATCGCGCCGTTCCGTTGCCTGATTTCACGGAAAAGCCCGTCGAGGAGATGCGGGCCGGCGCCCAGGCCTTCTATGACGAAATCCGCACGCGTCATACGGTGCGCGATTTCTCGACCCGGACAGTGCCTCGCGACATCATCGAGACCTGCATCCTCGCCGCCGGCACCGCGCCCAATGGCGCCAACCACCAGCCCTGGCATTTCGCCGTCATCGGCGATGCCGGGATCAAGCGCCGGATCCGCGAGGCAGCCGAGATCGAGGAACGCGCCTTCTACGAGGGCAGGGCCGGCGAAGAATGGCTGAAGGCGCTGGCACCGCTCGGCACCGACGCCTCGAAACCCTTCCTCGAGGAAGCGCCTTGGCTCATCTGCGTCTTTGGCGAGCGCAAGAGCCGCTCGGCCGACGGTGTTTCCCGCAAGAACTATTACGTGCCCGAATCGGTCAGCATCGCCACCGGCTTCCTGATCGCAGCACTGCACCGTGCCGGCCTCGCGACGCTGACCCACACGCCGAACCCGATGAGCTTCCTCAACGAGATCTGCGGCCGCGATCCGCATGACAAGCCCTATATCCTGATGGTCGTCGGCTACCCCAAGGAAGGTGCGACCATCCCCGTGCACGCCATGGAGAAGCGCCCGCTGGCGGAGATCGCGACGTTCCTCTGAGCGACTACTCCGCCGCGCCCTGGAAAGCGCTGGCGCCGGTGTCGAACTGCAGCTGGGCGAGGCGGGCGTAAATGCCGCCCTTGGCGACGAGGCTCTGATGCGTGCCTTCCTCGACGATGGCGCCGCCGTCCAGGACCAGGATGCGGTCGGCCTTGAGCACGGTCGCGAGCCGGTGGGCGATGACGATGGTGGTGCGGCCCTGCATAAGGTGCTCGAGCGCCGTCTGCACCTGCCTTTCGCTTTCGGCATCGAGTGCCGAGGTCGCTTCGTCGAGCAAAAGGATGGGAGCGTCGCGCAGGATGGCGCGAGCAATGGCGATGCGTTGGCGCTGGCCGCCAGACAAGGTCACGCCGCGTTCGCCGACCTGGGTTTCATAGCCGTCCTGCAGCTTCTCGATGAACTCGTCGGCGAGCGCTGCCTTGGCTGCAGCCTCGATGTCGCTCCTGCTCGCCCCGGGGCGGCCGAAGCCGATGTTGTCGGCGGCCGAGCTTGCAAAGATCGTCACATCCTGCGGCACGATGGCGATGCGCTCGCGAACGGCTTCGGGGTCGGCCTTCTTGAGATCGACGCCGTCGATCAGCACCGCTCCGCTTTCGGGGTCGTAGAAGCGCAGCAGCAGCGAGAACACGGTGCTCTTGCCGGCGCCCGACGGGCCGACGATCGCGATGGTCTCACCGGGCCTGACCTTGAAGTTGAGGCCGTGCACGGCAGCGCGGTCGGGGCGGACGGGATAGGAGAAGGTCACGTCGCGGAATTCGATGGCTCCGGTGCTCTTGGCGGGCAGGGCCACGGGCAGGGCAGGGGCGGCGACGGTCGGCTCCTCGGCAAGGATTTCGGTGATGCGCTCGGCAGCGCCGGCGGCGGCGCTCAGCTCGCCCCACACTTCCGACAACGCTCCCAGCGCTCCGGCGGCAAATACCGAATAAAGCAGGAACTGGCCGAGCGTGCCGGGCGACAGCGTGCCGTCGAGAACGGCGCGCGAGCCGAACCACAGGACGGCCACGACCGACGCGAAGATGGTGAAGATGGCGAAGAAGGTGAGAATCGCACGCGCCAGAACCGAGGCACGTGCCGCCTGGAAGGCGGTCTCAACGGCTGCGGCAAAATGGCGGGTCACCATCTTTTCGTTGGTGAAGGCCTGCAGCGTGCGGATGGCGCCGATCTGCTCGCTGGCGAAAGCCGTGGCGTCGGCCAGCGTGTCCTGGGCGGCGCGCGACTTGCGCCTGACCGAACGGCCGAACGCGACGAGCGGCAAGACGATCAGCGGGATGGCGGCGATCACCAAACCAGAAAGCTTGGGGCTGGTCACGACCATCATGGCGAGCGCGCCCAACCCAAGGATGATGTTGCGCAGCGCAACCGACGCTGTTGCGCCCACGGCCGACTTGATCTGCGTGGTGTCTGCGGCGAGGCGCGAGACGATCTCGCCCGACATGGCGGTGTCGAAAAAGGCCGGCGACAGGCCGGTGACGTGGGAGAATACGTCACGGCGAATGTCGGAGACGACGCGTTCGCCGAGCGTGATGACGAAATAATAGCGGCAGGCGGACGCCAGCGCGAGCAAGGCGGCGATCGCCACCAGCATGGCGAAGTATTTGGCGATGAAGCCCGAATCGGAAGTCGAGAAGCCGTGATCGATCATGCGTCGCACGGCGATCGGCAGCGTCAGCGTGGTGACTGCGGCGAGGATCAGCGAAATGATGGCGCCGACGACCAGCTTGGGGTAGCGGCTGAGATAGGGCGAGAGCCGGCTCAGCGGGCGCAGCGAACGCCTGCGCTCCTCAATCGCGCCGTCGGTCGTCTTCGCCATGATATTTCCCTCTGGGCCGCGACCCATTTGCCGGCTGGGCGGCCTTGTGATTCGAATTTGGCTGATGTATAGCCACGCCGACCGTTTCTGAAGCCGTGGCTTTTTCTAGCTGCGGCTTCGAGTTTTCGAAAGAGGCGCATCGCCGCAGGACACCTGCGTATGCCGCGCCGCGACAGCAGGAACAGAGCGATGAAGGCCGATATCCATCCCGACTATCACACCATCAAGGTCGTCATGACCAATGGCACCGAATATCTTACCCGCTCCACCTGGGGCAAGGAAGGCGATACGATGAACCTCGATATCGACCCGACCACGCACCCGGCCTGGACCGGTGGCCAGCAGACGCTGCTCGACCGCGGTGGCCGTCTGTCGAAGTTCAAGAAGCGCTACGAAGGCCTCGGCATCTAAGCCGAACCTGCTTCCAGAGTTACAGAGAACCCGCCCTCGTGGCGGGTTTTTTGTTGACCCGAGTCTGCAAATTTATCCGATAGGTCTTTGGCGGGGAGGCGCATGTCGAAGCAGGACGACAATCTGTGGGGGAGCCTCGTCGGAGGATACAAGGTTCCCTATGATCCGAGGCCGATGCTGGAGGTTTTGTCAGAACATCATGACAACGATGCCGCCTGGGAAGAACTCTGGAACGAATTGCATCACCAAGGCGACGTGGGGGATGCATCCTACGCTGCCGTGCCCGTGCTTGTCCGTCTATCGGCGCAGCATCGCCCGGCCCATTGGGGGCTCTATGGGCTTGCCGCGACGATCGAGGAGGCCCGGCTGATGTTTCCACGAAATCCACCTGTTCCCGGCTGGCTGATGCAGGACTATGCCAAAGCCTGGGACGAACTTTTCCGACTGGCCTTGCGCGATCTGACGATTGAGACGGACCCGAAGCTCGTGACCTGCGCGCTGGCCGTCGTCGCGCTACATCGCAAGCAGTTGGCGTTGGCACGCCTTGCCCTTTGCGCCGACGAGGAGCGACTGGAGATGCTGGAACGGCAGTTTGCGGTTTAGCCGCCTCTCTAGCCGCTCGCCCCAATCTCCCTCAGCGCCATTGCCTTGTAGTCGGCCACCAGCGCATCGCCCTCCGCCCTCTCCACCGAGATCGCCAGCCGCATGGTCGCCTCGCCGAGCGACATGACGAGGAACGCCTTGCGCTCGATGGCTTCGCCCTCCGCGGCGGGTGCCACGCGCTGCCAGGCTTCCGCCAAAAGCGCACCATTGGCCCTGGAGTCACGCAGATCGATGTCGCGTAACGCCTTGTCAGCCTGGGTGCCCGACCAGATGTCGCGCATCACCGGTTCGACGAGGAAAATGCCGTAATAGGTGTCGATCAGCGCGCCGAACGCCTGGAGCAGGCCGTCCATGTCGCGCACGCCTGCAAGTCCGTCGGATATGCAGGTGCGGCCCTCGGCGTTGTAGCGCTCGGCCAGCGTGCGCACGATTGCCGCCTTGTCGGGGAAATACTGGTAGAGCGAGCCGATCGACACGCCGGCGCGTTCCGCCACCTCGCCCATGCGCATGGCGTCGCTGCCATTTTCCTCGATCAGGGCGGTTGCTGCCTGCAGCATGCGCTCCACCCGCTCCTGGCTGCGCTTCTGGCTTGGCGCCCGGCGCAGCGCGCCGCTGTCTTCCGTCTTGTCCATGGTGAGGCCTGCGATGATTCCGCTTGACGATCATAATATGAGGGTTTATCACATTTGCAAATGTGAGGATTGCTCATATTTTGTGGAGGCCAAGATGTCGTCTGAAATTGCCAATGCTCCCTTCCTCATCCTTGGCGGCACCGGAAAGACCGGACGCCGCGTCGCCGGGCGTCTGGCCGCACGCGGTCTGCCGGTCCGCATCGGTTCGCGCAACGCTGCACGTCCCTTCGACTGGGAGGATCGTTCGACATGGGCGACGGCGCTCAAGGGCGCGCGCGCCGTCTATATTTCCTACCATCCCGACCTCGCCGCACCGGGCGCCGCCGAGATCGTTGGTAACTTCGCCCGGCTGGCGGTTGGTATGGGCGTCAAGCGGTTGGTGCTGCTGTCCGGTCGCGGCGAGCCCGAGGCGCAGCGCGCCGAACAGGCGGTCGTCGCTGCGGGTGCCGACTGGACCGTGCTGCGCTGCAGCTGGTTCATGCAGAACTTCAGCGAAAGCTTCCTGCTGGATGCGGTGTTGTCGGGCGAGATCGCCCTGCCGGTGGGTGCGGTTGGTGAGCCATTCGTTGATGCCGACGACATCGCCGACGCGGCCGTTGCCGCACTCATCGACGATCGCCATATCGGCCAGCTCTACGAGCTGACCGGCCCGCGCCTGCTCAGTTTCAGCGATGCCGCTGCCGAGATCGCGGCGGCCAGCGGGCGCGATGTCCGTTTCATCGAGATCATGCCGGCCGACTTCGAGGCTGGCCTGGCTGCGGCCGGGTTGCCGGAGGATCTCATCGCGCTGCTGTTGGTGCTGTTCACCGAGGTGCTCGACGGTCGAAACGCCCATGTCGCTGGCGGCGTCGAACGCGCGCTCGGGCGGCCTGCACGCGATTTCAGCGACTTTGCCCGAACCGTTGCGGCATCCGGTGCCTGGGGAGACACAAAATGATCGCCACCCTGTTTTCAGTGCTTACCTTCCTCGCCGTGATCGGGAGCGGCCTTGCTGCCGGGCTGTTCTTCATCTTCTCGAACACGATCATGGCGTCGTTTGCCAGGCTGCCTGCGGCGCAAGGCATTGCCACCATGCAGCAGATCAACCTCACCATCATCAATCCGGCCTTCATGGCGGTATTCATGGGAATGGTGGTGCTTGCGCTGGTGCTGGGCGGCAAGGCGTTGCTTGGCTGGTCCGAAGCGGGCGCCGGCTGGCTGATTGCGGGCGCCGTTGCCTATGTCGTCGGTTGTTTCCTGGTGACGATCATCTTCAACGTTCCGCTCAACGACCAGCTTGCGGCCGTCGACCCGTCAAGCGCGGAGGGGGCGGCACTCTGGGCCACCTACCTCAGCGACTGGCTGCCGTGGAACCATGTCCGTACTGTCGCCAGCATGATCTCGCTCGGCGCCTTCGCCATGGCCTTTGCGCGCACTGCGTGATTCTTCGGCGCCCAAGATCGGCCGATCTCGGGAACGCATGCGAAACAGAAAGGCCGGGGTCAGCGCCGGCCTTTTCGTCTCAGCTCTGGCGCTTCCAGCGCGCCACGGCATGCGCGATCAACCGGCCGACGAGGTCGGGATAGCTCACGCCCGAGGCGGCCATCGTCTTCGGATACATGCTGATGTTGGTGAAGCCGGGGATGGTGTTGACCTCGTTGACCAGCGCCGAACCGTCGGCCTTAACGAAGAAGTCCACCCGCGCCATGCTTTCGCAGCCCAGCGCCAGGAAGGCGCCGCGGGCAATCTCCTGCAGCCTGGCCGTGCCACCGTCGGGCAGCTCGGCGGGAATGCGCAGCGCAGCGCCGTCGGCATCGATGTATTTGGCCTCGTAGGTGTAGAAGCCGTGGCTTGCCGCCGGGACGATCTCGCCCGGCACGGAGACCTGCAGCTGTCCGTCGGGCGCCTCGAGCACGGCGAACTCGACCTCGCGACCGGCAATGAATTCCTCGATCAGCACCTTGCGGTCGTGTCTGAAGGCCTCGGCCAGCGCCGTCTCCAGCTGCGCTGCCGTCTCGGCCTTGCTGACACCGACGGACGAGCCCTGACGGGCCGGCTTGACGAAGACGGGCAGGCCGAGGGCTGCCTTCACCGCCTCGAAGCCCGGGCGTTCCCCTGCATGCACCGTCAGCCCTCGGGCGACCGGCAGTCCGGCCTCCTTCATCAGCCGCTTGGCCGTGTCCTTGTCCATGGCGTTGGCCGAGCCGAGCACGCCGCAGCCGACATAGGGAACATCCGCCACTTCGGCGAGGCCCTGGACCGCGCCGTCCTCGCCGAACGGGCCATGCAGCACCGGAAACAGCACATCGATCCGGGGCAGCTCGAAAGGCACTTCGCCGCTGGGGAGGCCGACCAGGCGGCCCTTGCCGCCCGGCACCAGCGCCACTTCCGTGCCGCCAGCGGGCACGACCTGGGGCAGCGTGCCGTCGCTGCCAAGCTCCGCCAGGAACCAGCGACCGTCACGGGCGATGCCGACAGGCACGACCTCATATCTGGCAGTGTCGATCGCCTTGACCACATTGCTTGCGGACATGATGGAAACGTCGTGCTCGGCGGAACGCCCGCCGAAAAGGACTGCAATGCGTGGTCTCGATGTCATGCTTTCTCCCGCTCGCGTCAACCGCCATCCAAAAAGTCAGGCTACCGAGTGGCCGCCGATTCCAGCTTATCTGTGGCGAGCCGTTTTGAGGCCCGTGGTAATCGTCAGGCCTGATCCTTGGCCTTGTGGCCCTTGCGGTCGGAGTGGCCGAGGTCGCGCTCGGGATCGATGAGGTCGCGCACCAGCTGCTTGAGCTGAGCTGCATCGGGAAAGCCGCCGTCGCGCTTGCGGTCCCAGATCATCTCGCCGTTGCAGGTGACGGTGAAGATGCCGCCCGTGCCCGGCACCAGGGTCACTTCGCCGAGCTCCTGGCCAAAGGTCGACAGAAGCTCCTGCGCCATCCAGCCGGCGCGAAGGAGCCACATGCACTGGGTGCAGTAGGTGATGCGGATACTGTGCGATGATGTCATATCTTGACCACGATTGTTCCTGCCAACCGATCATAGAGTGGATCGGTTTTGCGAGCCAAAGAGATTGTCACCGAGATAACCCAGATGGAGGCAAAGACCAAAAAGAGCCCGCCGAGAAACACCGCAGCACCCCGAGACGTTGCTCCATACTGTTGCAACAGGAACGCGAGGATTGGTGCGAACAAAACGGCCTGTCGAAAGATCGCCTTGGGCAACGGAATTCCAACTGCGTCCAGAGCGTCTCGATCCAATACCCTGATATCGAGCACATGCTTGCCGACGGTTTGCCCGATCCGCCACTCGAAGGCTATGAGATAGAGCAGGAAAATTGCGAGTGCGGCTCCGTTCGCATCGAGCCACAGGCTTTCAACATGGTAGCCGTCGGCGTTCAGCCATAGTTCTTCAGTGAGGGTTCGCTGTTGGCCCTCGGTCTGATCAGTCTGGCTGAGAACCAATTGCCGGGACATAGGCAGGCCAAACAGCGTGGTCTGACAGTCCTGAACAGTGTCGATCCGCTCTAGAGTGTGCGGAAACCCCTCTGGCACGCGATCCAGATCGGCACATATCCTAAAGATGAGGCCGAAACTTCCTTGAATTCGGCCGTCGGTCTGAGTGTAGAGAACGACAACAAGCAATTGCAGTGGGATGAGCACAATTGCTGCGTCGAGGAAAAATGCACCGACGCGGCGCCAGAAACCTACGCGCTCCCGCCACCATGGGCCGGTGTATGCGGCACTATTTTGGGCTGCAATATCTGTCACGATTCCCTCCCCCGAACTCCATCGCAGTTTGCAAAGTGCGATGGAGCATTCAATGGGGGAGGTGGAGTTATTGCTTACGCAGCGCTCAGCTTGGCCAGCGTTGCTTCGTCGACTTCGAAGTTGGCATAGACGTTCTGCACGTCGTCGTCGTCTTCCAGCGTGCCGACAAGCTTCATCAGCGACTGCGCGCGCTCTTCGTCGACCGGGATGTTGTTCTGCGGCTTCCAGACGATCTTCACCGACTCGGCGTCGCCGAGCGAGCTTTCGAGCGCCTTGGACACCTCGCCGAGGTTTTCGAAGGCGCAGGTGATGGTGTGGCCGTCTTCGTCGGACTGCACGTCATCGGCGCCGGCTTCGATGGCGGCGTCCATCACCTTGTCGGCGCTGCCGGCCTTGGCGGCATAGACGATCTCGCCGACCCGGTCCCACATGAACGACACCGAGCCGGTTTCGCCCATCGCGCCGCCGGCCTTGGTGAAGGCGGCGCGCACGTTGGAGGCGGTGCGGTTGCGGTTGTCGGTCAGCGCCTCGACGATCAGCGCCACGCCACCGGGGCCGTAACCCTCGTAACGCACTTCTTCATAGTTTTCGGCATCGCCCATCGAGGCCTTGGAGATGGCGCGGGCGATATTGTCCTTGGGCATCGACACGGCCTTGGCGTTCTGGACGGCCAGGCGCAGGCGCGGGTTCATCGAGGGGTCGGGCACGCCGGTCTTTGCTGCAACGGTGATTTCGCGTGCAAGCTTAGAGAACATCTTGGACCGCACCGCGTCCTGGCGGCCCTTGCGGTGCATGATGTTCTTGAACTGTGAATGGCCGGCCATGGGACCCCTGTTTGTCGCTTCGGCAGTGTCTGAATGGGGCGCCTTATAGATAAATCGGCTCAATACGTCCAGACTTCCGGGCTTTCAGTGCGTCAAGATCGGCAGATTTGCCTAAGCCGCGTCCCTTGCCGCTCTGGCGCCGACCCGTACCGTATTCCGGCCTGCGGCCTTTGCCTCATAGAGCGCCCTGTCGGCGGCAAGCAGCAGGTCGTCGATGTCCTTGACGTCTGATGCCGTCTGGGCGGTCACGCCGATGCTGACCGTCATGCGCAGCCGCTCGCCCGAGGGAACCGTGATCTTTGCCGCCTCGATCGCAGCGCGGATGCGTTCTGCCACACCCGTTGCCTCGATCAGGTCGGTGCGCGGCAACAGTACGGCGAATTCTTCGCCGCCTGTCCGGCCGAAAAGGTCGTCCTCGCGCAGTTCGGCCGAAACCAGGCGGAAGAACTCCGTCAGCGCCTTGTCGCCGGCTGCATGGCCGAGGCGGTCGTTGACGCGCTTGAAGTGGTCGATGTCGAGCATCAACAGGGATGCGTCGTGCGTGCCGCGGGCAAGTTCGCCAAGGCACGCCTCGCTGTGCTCCATCAGGGCGCGCCGCGACAGGGCGCCGGTCAGCGAGTCGTGGTTGGCCTGGTGCATCAGCCGCTCGATCAACTCGCGGCGTGCCGCGTTGGTGCTTGCCACCGTGAGCGGTCCGAGCGCCATCAGGGCCACGCCAAGCCGGATCGAATCGAGCAGCCGCAGCGGGTTTGGCAAGTGCGCGAACGGAATCATGTCCGCCGGCAAGGAAATCAGCAGCCATGTGGACAGAGCCATCGTCAGCACCGTGGTGGTGAACATGCTGTAGGTCAGCGCACACCACAGCAGCGCTGGGATGGGGAAAGCCAGTGTACCTGGGCCACCGACCGCGCTTCCGGCAACAACCGAGATCAGCAAGGCGAGACAGGGTGCCGCATGCATCAGGTTGTCCCTGTTGAGTTTCGCGAACGGGGCCCATTGCTGCCTGAGCGTCTGCAGGCCGGGAAAGGTCAGCCAGATCGGCACCACGATCAGGTAGTTGACCAGTTCGCTCACCGCCCAGAACGCCAGGCCGTCGGCGAAATCGCGTCCAAACAGCATGCGCGCGGCACCGCCGCCGGTCACCGCCGAGGCCAGAGAGGCCAGGCAGCAGATGGCAAAGACGTAGAGCACCGAGATCGAACGACGCAGCTTGCGGTCTTCTTCCGGCAGCAGCTTGAACAGCAGATAGCCGGTCATGGCGCCGGCCATGTTGGCGGCCGACAGCCATGCGGTGGTGATGAGATCGCTGCCGGTCGTGATGTCGGCGGCGAAGTAGCCAACAAAGGCGGCAAGCCAGCCGGCAGGCGAGGCGAATGCCTGATAACGCACCATCAGGCCGAGCAGGACGGCGTTCGCCGGCCATACCGCGGCAAGGAAGCCTATCGGGCGGGTGAAGATGCCGAACAGGGAGGCAGCGAAGATGGTGCCTCCGACGATGAGCGCGAACAGCAATGTGCGTTTCGCGCCGGTGTCGGCACGTGGGAGCAGATTGGCGGTGAACACGTCTTTCCTTCTGTTTCCGTCAAGCAGGTCCCTCAGGCGGGACCATCGACGAAAACAGTTCACCCGGCCTTAATGCGCGCGACGATTTTAACTTGAGGTTGCATTAGCGAGGTGCGGCAAAAGGCCCGGTGCTAGTTGGCGTCGAGCGCTTTGGCGATGCCTTCGGCCAGGTGGTCGGTATCGCGGGCATGCTCGTAAGGCACGCCGTGGCGGGCATAGAGGGCGGGCGAGAAGTCAGGGGCGATTGCCAACGCCCGGGACAAGGTCTGTCGCGCCTGCTCGACCTTGCCGTCCTGGGCCTGGCAGGCAGCCACATGGGCCAGCTGCCAGGGCGGCTGCGAGGTCATGCGCTCGAGGCGGACGAGCGCGCCGGCATAGTCGCTTATGCCGTACAGCGCCATCGAACGATTGCAGTCGTACCAGTCCGGATGGATCGGATTGATCTTCTCGGCCTTTTCCATCAGGGCGAGTCCCTCCAGTGGCCTGCCGCGCAGTGTCAACACATAACCGAGCTGCGTCATCGTGTCGGCGTCGTGCGGATTGAGGTCGAGGGCACGGCGCATGTGACCCTCGGCTCCGGAGTGCTGGCTGGCGAATAGCCTGATGACGCCGAGAATGCGATGACAGCGCGGCTCCTCCGGCGCGAGCGCGACGCCCCTGGCGCCGTGTGAGATCGCCTGATCGAAGACCTCAGGAGAGAGCACGATGTCGCCGACCAGATGCGCGACGGCGAGGCCGAGATAGCCATGGGCCAGGCCATAAGCCGGGTCTTTGTCGATTGCCGCTTCGAAGTACTCCCTGGCGGCCTCGTTGTCCTCCGGCTGGTAGCCGCGCAGGCGGCTGATGCCACGCAGCAGGAGCTCATAGGCGACGAGACTGTCCGTCGGCTTGGCAGCGGCGCGATGCGTGCCCGCATCCTCCAGTCGCTTGACCAGCCGATTGACGATCTGCTCGGAAATGTCGTCCAGCACGGCAAAGACGTCGCTGCCGTCGGCGACATAACGTTCATTCCAGGCAAGGACGCCCGCCGGCGCGGTGGCCAGGGAAACGCTGATGTCGAGCCGTTCGCCCGTGCGCCGGAGCGAACCCTCGACCGCGAAATCGGCGCCGAGTTGGGCGGCGCCCGCCAGTCCTGATTGCACCGAGAATGTCGATGTGTGGCCGAGAACCATGACGCTTCGAAAACGCGCCAGCCTGACGATGATGTCCTCGACGAAGCCGTCGACAAGCGGCTCGTCCGTCCTGTCGCCGGCGTTTTGGAAACGCAGGACCGCCACTATCGGCAATTGCCGTGGTTCAGGCGCGGGCGTTGCCGGAACCAGCATGTAGCCGCGCCCGGAAATGGTTCTTATCGTCTGCTGGGTGTCGTCGCCGAGCGCCTTCCGGATTTCCTTGATCGCCTGGGTCAGCGAGTCCTCGGTGACGAAGACGTCGCCCCACACAGCCGTCATCAGCTCGGACTTGGTGACGATGCGGCCAGGGTTGCGGGCAAGGTGCTCCAGCAGGCGATAGGGCTTGGCCCGAAGCCGCACCGGCTCCTGTCCACGACGCAACAGCCCCGACGCCAGGTCAAGGCAGTAGTCGCCAAGGGCGACGGTATGAGGCGCGTGTCCCACCATGAATGACGGCTTCGCCAATCTCCTGAAGCAAAGCCAATATGCCGCGCCGGGGTTTCGTCAAGGGGCGGGGTGTTTCCGGCCTGTCTTCCGCGGGGCCGCGGTCGCGGGACGCGGCGGCCTCGACCATGCGGTCGACTGGCGTCCCCGACATTGAGCCGACCGGCAGGTACAGCCGCCCGCCGGACATTGCCTCGTCAAGTTCCCGATCGATCCGGCTGCGATCTTCGACAGGCATGGGCCTCTCCTGCTTTGATCGCAGAAGCTTGCGCCTTGCCTGGCGTCGCGTACCGAGACGGTTCTGAAATTTTGCTGAAATCGGGAGCTCCCCTGCGACCACGGCCGCAGGGGAGCGGAGACATCATGCAGCGAGGCGAGGTTCCATGTCCTCGATACCGATGTGTCCAAGGAAGCCGCCCGAAGACACTGCCTGCCGTTGTTCCTCGATGGCATGGGCGAAGATCATGGCCGGATCGGCTTCGAGCTTGGCCATGTGCCTGTGCAAACGAGGAAACTCGCTGGCGATATCGAACAGCTTGAGGTCCTCGCCCCAGCGGGCGATGCCGATGAAGTAGGCGTCGGCCACGGTCTTATGGTCGCCGACCAGCCAATCCCGACCTTCGAGTACGCCCTGCAGGTAGGCATAGGCCTTGGTCGCACTCTCCTTTGCCAGCTTGCGCAGGAACGCGGTGCCGGCCGTGTCATCCTTGTCGAGCTTGTAGACGCTCCAGCCGTAGCCGAGCGCGGAATGCAGCGTCGTGTGGAGATAAGACAGCATCGCGTTCAGTTCGTCGAACTCCCTGGTGCCCTGGGCGAAGCCGAGCCCCTGGTCGATGCCGCGCGCGGCGATGGCGTGCAGGATCGCCAGGCTCTCGTTCAGGGGCTTGCCGTCGGCCATCAGCATCGCAGGCGTCTGGCCAAGCGGGCTCGCCTTGGCGAAGGCCCCGCCCGGTCGCTGCTCCGACATGTCGATGCGGTGCAGCCGATAGGGTTGGCCCAGCCATTCGAGCGCCACGATCGAGCCGAACGAGCAGCCGTGGGGCACGCCGTAGAAAAGTACAGGTTCCATGTCTTGTCCTTTCGAAGCCGCGGCCGCGATCCGTTCGCGGCGTGCCGCAGAACCTATGCATTGCACTCGCTCCAACAAGCACCTACCTTTTCGTAAGGTACTGACTTCAAAGTAAGAATTGAGGATTTAGTGGCAAAAACCCAGCCAGAAAGTTGTGGTCTCGGCCCTGCCTTCCAGGTCATCGGCGGCAAGTGGAAGGCGCTGATCCTGTGGTTGGTGCATACCGAGCCGCGCCGCTTCGGCGAGCTCAAGCGGCTGGTGCCCGATATCAGCGAGAAAATGCTGATCCAGCAGCTGCGCGAGATGGAGGCCGACGGCCTCGTCCATCGCGAGATCTTTCACGAGGTGCCGCCGCGGGTCGAGTATTCCGCCACCCCGCTCGGCCAGTCGCTCGATGAGGCACTGGCGCCGCTCGCCGTCTGGGGCAAGGAGCATGGCCCTGCCATCGAGGCGCGCAAGGCCTAGTCGGCAAGACATACATGCACCGAGGCTGGGTTTCAGCCTTCCAGGTTATGCTTCAGCCGGTCGAGAATCGACATGGCGTGACTGGCATATTCGCTGATCCAGCGGTCGTGGATCTCTTTGATCGGCATCGAGTTGAGGTGGTTCCAGCGCTCGCGGCCGTCACGCCTGGCCACCACCAGATCGGCTTCTTCCAGAACCTTCAGATGCTGCATGACGGTGCAGCGGTCCATGTCGTCGAAGCGCTCGCACAGGGCGCCCGTCGTCAACGGACCATCCTTCAAGCAATCGAGCATCAGGCGCCGGCGCGGATGAGCCAGGGCCTTGAAAACATTGTCGTCTTTCGCTTCGCTTGACATGTTATGTTTTTATAACACATTATCGCCAAGTGCAAGTACAGGAGGTTCAAAATGTCCTTGGGGTTCAAGGTTTCGGGGCGTATCGCCAAGCCCGTCCACGAGGTGTTCGACGCGGTCGTCAACCCGACGAAGCTCAGCGCCTACTTCACCACTATACGTGGCGCCAGCGCGCCGCTGGTCGCCGGCACCACCGTTACCTGGTGGGGCTCCGTGCCGGTCGAGGTGCAGGAGATCGAGCTGGACAAGCGCATCGTGCTGCGCTGGGACGCCGAGGTGACCGAGGGCCAGCCGGCCTACAAGACCAGGATCGAGATGGGCTTCGAGGTGCTCGAGGACGGCTCGACCTTCGTTACCATCGGTGAGTCCGGCTGGGTCGAGGACGCGGTCGGCCGCAAGGCGTCCTACGGCAATTGCGAAGGCTGGGCCGAGATGCTGTCGGCCATGAAGGCGTGGCTCGAATACGGCATCAACCTGCGCGAGGGTTTTTACCCCTCCGAGATGCGCGGCGAACTGCCAACGACAAGCGAACGCAAGTGAAGGCTGAGACAGTGACGACCAAGATCGAAGGCGGCATCAACATCGCCATGAAAGTGCCCAGTCACCAGTACGAGGCGACCATCGCCTTTTACCGTGACGTGGTTGGCCTCGAAGGCATCCCGGAGAAGGCGCCTGCGGTCGGCTTCAAGCTTGGCCCGAACCAGCTCTGGATCGATGAGGCGCCGACCATGAGCCAGGCCGAGGTCTGGCTGGAGCTGTTCACGCCCGATTCCGCCGGCACGCTCAAGCACCTTGGCGATGCGGGTGCCGTGCGTTGCGACCCGATCGAGCCGCTCGGCGAAAGCTTCCGCGGCGGCTGGATCATGAACCCGGCCAACATCGTGCACATGGTGCGCGAGCCCGACGCCTGGTAGGCATGCCCGTATCGGGCGGCGGGCAACCCGCCGCCCGATTTCGTCAGACCGAGTGAAACCGCATCTCGCCCTGGTTCAGGAAACACGCCTTGTCGAACAGCCTGAGGTCGAGCGGGTTGGGCAGCCTGACGTCGCGGAGATCGGGAACCGCCTTCGTCGAGGGGTCGTAGGCGCGGTCGATCTGCGAGATCATGACGACGATCAGCCCCTTGGCGCGCGCCAGTGACCTCAACGTCCGCACTTGATCCATCAGCGCCGGGTTCTCGCGCTTCTGGTCGAGCAGCTGCAGATAGTCGACCACCACCACGCTTCCGCGGGGCGCTGCCGCCATCCGCCTGGCGATATGCTCGGCGTTGATCATGTCGGAATTGTCGAGTTCGAACAGGTTGCCAAACTGCGCCGGATCAGCGCCGATGGCGCGGAACCGGTCCAACACCTCCCTTTCGGTGTACTCCAGCGTGAAGAAGGTGGCGCGCCGGCCTGCCTTCATCGCCTCAGCGGCAAGCTCCAGGCCCATCAGCGTCTTGCCTTGACGCGGTCGTGCGCCGAGCAACACCATGTCGCCGGCTGCCAGGCGGGCAAACAGCATGCCGGCAGGCCGGGCAGCAGCCGATGTGGCGGCAAGGAGGCTCCACGCGCCAAAGCCTTCAGCCGCCGCTATGCGGTCGAGGGCCTGATGCAGCGGGAGATTGTCGGTCCGGGCGAGAAGCCTGGCCCTGCGCTTCAGCATGGGTATGGGTGCGGACAGTTTCATGCAGCGAACCTCCAGATACGAGCAGTCGTCGCAACCCCTCCTTATGCAAGCGCTCGAACAGATGGTTCGGTGACCAAGGCACCCTGCACGATCAGTACTTTCCCGTTGGAGGGGGGAGGCGTGGGCCGCGCCAGAATCAGATCATAGCGCACAATCGAGTGTCTCGACATCGGCGCGCAAACGAAAACGGCGGGCATTTTGCCCGCCGTTCGTCTCGTTTGTCGGTCGTCGTGGCCGTCAGTGGCCGCCACCGCTTTTCCTGGAGCGCTTGCGCTGCAGCATGTTGAGGCCTTCGACCAGCGCCGAGAAGCCCATGGCGGCGTAGATGTAGCCCTTGGGCACATGGTAGCCGAAGCCGTCGGCAATCAGCGTCATGCCGATCATCAACAGGAAGCCCAGCGCCAGCATGACGATGGTCGGGTTTTTTTCGATGAAGTTGGCAAGCGGCGTTGCGGCCAGCAACATCACCGTCACGGCAACGATCACGGCGATGTACATGATGCCGATCTCGTCGGTCATGCCGACAGCGGTGATGATCGAGTCGACCGAGAAGACGAGGTCCAGCAGCAGGATCTGGAAGATCGCAGCGCCCAGCGACAGCTGCAGCGTGCGCGATACGATCTCGTCCTTGTGGTCTTCCGGATCGACCGAGTGGTGGATTTCCTTGGTCGCCTTCCACACCAGGAACAGGCCGCCGGCGATCAGGATCAGGTCTCGCCAGGAGAAGCCGTGGCCGAAGGCCTCGAAGATCGGCTCCTTGAGCGCCACGATGAAGGAGATGGTGGCGAGCAGCAGCAGGCGCATGATCAATGCGGCGCCGATGCCGAGGCGGCGAGCCGGGCGCCGCTGTTCTTCGGGCAGCTTGTTGGTGAGGATCGAGATGAAGATCAGATTGTCGATGCCGAGCACAACCTCGAGCGCGATCAGGGTCAGCAACGCCACCCAGGCGGTCGGATCGTTGATGAAGCCGAAATACGGCGCCAGAAATTCGATCATAAGTGTCCCCGTTGTTCTTCTAGATACGTTTCGAGCGGCCGGCGGCCGCTCTTTCATGTGTCAGCCATGCCAATGCACGGCGCGTCCAAAAGGATGCGTCGCGCTCTAACATTTGCTGACGTGCGGCGGGCAAGTAGGTGTCCACTGGCCCCTCGTCAATGTCAGGACCAGAAGGAGGGTACGGTTTCTTCGAGCCGGGGGCCGCGACGCAATGGCGCAACCCGCTCGGCAAGGCCGGTGCGGTCGGAGATGTCGACGCCGACACCGCAGATGGTGGCTGGCCCGTTGGCCGCCTCGAAGCGGCCCTTGGGCACCTTGGACAGGAAGCGGTTCAGCGGCTCTTCCTTGTCCATGCCGAGCGAGGAATCGTAGTCGCCGCACATGCCGGCATCGGTAAGGTAGGCCGTGCCGCCATTGAGGATCTGGTGATCCGCCGTCGGCTGGTGCGTATGGGTGCCGACCACGAGGCTGGCGCGGCCGTCGACGAAATGGGCGAAGCACATCTTTTCGCTCGTCGCCTCGGCGTGGAAGTCGATCACCACGGCATCGGCCTGTTCGCCCAGCGGGCAGGCCGCCAGCTCGCGTTCGCCGGCCTGGAACGGATCGTCGAGTTCGGGATGCATGAACACCCGGCCCATGATGTTGGACACCAGAACGCGGGCGCCGTTTTTCGCAATGTAGAGACCCGATCCGCGACCCGGCGTGCCCTTCGGAAAATTCGCCGGACGCAGGAAGCGCTCCTCGCGCGGGGCAAAGCCAAGCGCCTCGCGCTGATCCCAGACGTGATTGCCCGTGGTCACCACATCGGCGCCGGCATTGATGGTCTCGCGGAAGATTTCCTCGGTGATGCCGAAGCCGCCGGCGGCGTTCTCGCCGTTGACGATGACGAAATCGAGCCGGAAATCCGAAATCAGGCCGGGCAACTGCTGCCAAACCGCTGTGCGGCCAGCCTTGCCCACCATGTCGCCTAGAAAAAGAAGTCTCATGAAAAATGCTTCTACAGGGCCATTGCGAAATCATGCAAGTGGACGCTGCCGAATTTGCCCCGAGCCGATCAGCGCCGGCCGATCACCTCACGACGGCTCGAACCGGCGCAGCCCGCTCTCCGTCAGGATTTCGGGGATGATGACGTCGTGGTTCTCGTCCGGAACGCGCTCGACCTCCTGGCAGTCGAAGGCGATGCCGATCAGTCTTGGCTCGATGCCCTTGTCCTGCAGCTTGGCGATCGCCCGGTCGTAATAGCCCGCGCCATAACCGATGCGGTGGCCGCGCGCATCGAAGGCGGCCAGCGGCACCAACATGATCTCAGGGTCCAACACCTCGGCTTCCTCATGCGGGCCGACGGTGCCGAACCCCATGTCGACCATAGGTGCGCCGCGCACCAGCTCGCGAAAGACGATTGTGTGCTTGTCGAGGATGGCCGGCAGGCAGAGGCGGGCGCCGTGTTCGCGCAGGGCGAACATCATCGGCCTGACATCAACCTCCGAACGCATCGGCCAGAAGCCGGAGACGATGGTGCCGGGCTCGAACTGGATGTTGTCGCGCGCCGTCTCGGCCATCTCCAGCGAGGCCTCGATGCGCCAGAACTCGTCGAGCGCATCACGCCGGGCCAGCGCTTCCTTGCGCAGCTGCTTCTTGATCTCGCGATGGGAAGTCATGCCTGGCCCATTCTCCTGTCGTCGCCAGTGTGTTGCATATCATTTGTCGCTACGGCAACGCAGAAACCGACGCTTCCTGGCGTCGGGTGGGCAGGTTTTATCCTGATAGGGAGGTGACGATCCACACAACCGGTGAAGAAGTCGATCCCGGAGACCTACAAAGTAGGTGGGCGCCGTGTGAAAAGACCCACGGGTCTTCCCAGGGACAGCTCCCTAAGGATCGTTAAGGCCCCGGGGAAAATGCTCTCCTGCCGCGAGGCGCAGACCGTCGCTGCCAATATAGGCGCTCATGCCGCGATGCGCCATGGCAATGCGGCGGTTCGGGCAATGATATTTGCGGGCAGGTCGCAACCTGCTTCTCCCACTAGGGGAGAAAGGGATGGCGCAATTCTTTGCTGCCAGATGACCAGCAGCGGCACCGCGATCAGTTCGACCGACAGGCCGGCAAGATGTCCCGCTGAAGGAGTGCCCGAGGCGATCAAAGACAACAGCCGCGCGAGCCCGCCACAGAAGGTCAAAAGGGCGAGAAAACGAAACCGCGTCGTCTTTGCCTCGATCGCAGGCACGCATGTGAACCAGGCGATGCCGATGACAAGGAATATTCCGGACAGGAAGCGAAAGTGGCTATCGAGGTCGACTGGCCATGGTCGCCGAACATGGAGAAAGACCGGGCCGATGACCACACCAGCCAGCCCGACCAGGACAGGGGTGATTGCGAGGACGGTGACGATCGCTTGCAGACATCTCTTTTCCGGCCATGCCGACATCTTGCCACCCATCATCATCTGTACTGTCCGCAGGGAGACACGTTGTCGCAACGCCAGGGTTTCAGGCGCTGCCCGTCAGGCTTGCGCCTACTTGCCCTGCTCCTTAGGGTCGCGGCAGAAATTATGAGGAATTCGCATGCGCTTTGAAGGAACGTCGGCCTATGTCGCCGACAAGGATCTGATGGTGGCGGTCAACGCGGCGATCGCGCTGGAGCGGCCACTGCTGGTCAAGGGCGAGCCGGGCACCGGCAAGACCGAACTGGCCCGCCAGGTGGCGGCAGGCCTCGGCCTCGAAATGATCGAATGGAACGTCAAGTCCACCACCAAGGCGCAGCAGGGTCTCTACGAGTATGACGCCGTGTCGCGCCTGCGCGACAGCCAGCTCGGCGATGGCCGTTTCAACGACATCAGGAACTACATCAAGCGCGGCAAGCTGTGGGATGCGTTTGCCGCCGGCAAGAAGGTCGTTCTGCTGATCGACGAGATCGACAAGGCCGACATCGAGTTCCCCAATGATCTCTTGCAGGAACTCGATCGTATGGAGTTCTTCGTCTACGAAACCGGCGAAACGATCAAGGCCGATGTCCGCCCGATCGTCATCATCACCTCGAACAACGAAAAAGAGCTGCCCGACGCCTTCCTGCGGCGCTGCTTCTTCCACTACATCCGTTTCCCTGACGTCGAGACGCTGCACAAGATCGTCGAGGTGCACTATCCCGGCATCAAGCAGAACCTGGTGCGTGCCGCACTGACCCAGTTCTACGAGATCCGCGAGGTGCCTGGGCTCAAGAAGAAACCGTCGACCTCGGAAGCACTCGACTGGATCCGCCTGCTGGTCGCCGACGACGTCGCGCCCGAAGACCTGCGCGCCGACCCCAAGAATGCGCTGCCCAATCTGCACGGCGCGCTGCTCAAGAACGAGCAGGATGTGCATCTGTTCGAACGGCTGGCGTTCATGGCCAGAAGGCAGGGGTGAGGAGCGGTCCGCACAGCGGACGAAAAGCCAACGATTTGGCTTTTCAAGCGACGAACGCCCGGAGCCATAGCGGAGGGCAGGGGAGCGTCAATGCCCGGCTTGCGCGTCTGGCCTCCGTTAGCCCCTGACAACATGCATGCGAAGGCACCCCCACCCCTAACCCTCCCCACAAGGAGGAGGTGGACGAGGTTAGCGCTCTCCGACCCATGGTGATTGAGATTGGCGCCAAGTAGGTGATTGAAGTCTGGGCGAGGCGCCTCACGATTCCCCCCTTGTGGGGAGGGGTTAGGGGTAGGCCCCGTCCTCGCATAGATTTGCCGACCCGCGCGCCCCTCCGGCCAATCCATTCCCGCGCTGTGGACCGTTGGCCGCTCGACAATGCTCAGGCAGTTTGCCGCGCAATCAATCCATTCACGGAGGGCAACGCCATGACCGACATCACCATCCGCCCGCTTCAGCTTGCCGATCACGAGGATTGGCGCCGCCTGTGGACGGCCTATCTCGATTTCTACAACACTGTGTTGCCCGAGAATATCTACGAGCTCGCCTGGAAGCGCCTGTTCACCGAGAGCGAATTCGAGCCCAAGGGCCTGATCGCGTTGGTCGACGGCAAGGCGGTGGGGCTGACGCATTACCTCTACCACCGCTCGGGCTGGTCCGAGGCCAACAATTGCTACCTGCAGGATCTGTTCTCCGACCCGGCCGCGCGTGGCAAGGGCGTCGGTGCGGCCCTGATCGAAGCCGTGAAACAGGAAGCGGCCAAGCTCGGCGTCACCAATGTCTACTGGATGACCCACGAGACCAATGCCACGGCGCGCAAGCTCTACGACCGAGTTGCCCGCCGCACCGGATTCATCGAATACGATTTGCTGTAGTTCTCAGCCCATCATGCAGCCGCTTCGGGCGGCCGTTCAGCCTGCCGACCTCGACACCCACTGGTGCCACTGGGCCTCGCTGCCGCGGAAGACGTTGAGGTCGATCTTGCCGTCGACGCCGTGCGACAGGCCCGAACCCGAATACTGCCAGAACACCCAGTTGCGGCCCGGATAGACCTTGGACGGCGGCTCGGCCACGGCGCGCAGCCAGAACGGGTAGTCCTGGAAGTGGCCGCGCAGGTTGTCGCGGTAGAAATCGGGCGCCGTGTAGATGACAGGACGCTGGCCGTAATGGCGCTCCAGCTTGTCCATGAAGACCTGCATCTTTTCGCGGATCTTCTCGGGGCTGTGGCGGCGCTTGCAGCTCGATTCGCCATTGTATTCGACGTCGATGACCGGCGGGAGCGCGCCCGGGACCTTGGGCACGTTGCGGATGAACCAGTCGGCCTGCTCGCCGGCGGTGCGGCACCAGTAGAAGAAGTGATAGGCGCCGCGCTTCAGGCCGGCTGCCTCGGCCTCGCGCCAGTTCTTCTTGAACATCGGGTCGAGATGGTCGCCGCCGTCGGTGGCCTTGATGTAGGCGAAGTTGGCACCCTGTGTGCGCAGCTTCGGCCAGTCGATCTCGCCCTGCCAGCGCGAGACGTCGACGCCGTGGACGGCGAAGTTCTTGGGCGACATAGTGCGGCCGAAATTGATCGGCTTGGCGTCACCGAAGCGGCGGCCGTAGATCTTGCCCGGCGCAAAGGGCGTCGCCTTCATCGGGTTGGACGGCGCGATCAGCGCGATCGGCTTGGTGTCGGGCGTCGGAATGTTGTCGAGTTCGATCCTCGGTGCCGCCATCGCCATCTGGACCGGCGCTTCGGTCACGATTTCGGCCGGCACGGACGGCGGCGCGACCAGCACATTGGCCTGCGGCACGGGCGCTGCCATTGCGGCCTGCATCGGCACGACGGGTGCCGTCGAAGCGATTTCGATCTGCGGCACCGGGCTCGCCGGGCGGGTGACCGAGGCGGTCGTTTCCTTCGAAGGTGCTGACGACATGATGTCGCTGAGCCCCATGCTCGAGGTGCAGCCGGCCAAGGCCAGGCTGGCGAGAACGATCGCTGACGCCGCTGAGAAACGCATAGGTACCCGTACGCAAAACAAACCCGGATCCCAGCGCAGACTCGCCCCGGACCCCTCTGGTCGGAATTGCTAACGGGAAATTACCAAAAAAGACTGAATCTTATTTTTACCTTCGGGTGTGGCATCGAAGCGCCTGCCGGCGTACTTGCCTGCCGGTCCACGCCGAAGCAAAGTGCCCGTCATGTTCATACCCTTCTTCCTCGAACTCAAGGCGGCCAAGGTTCCCGTGTCGCTGCGCGAATATCTGGCGCTGCTCGAGGCGCTCGACGCCGACCTCGTCAGCTATGACGTCGAGGGCTTTTATTATCTCGCCCGCGCAGCCCTGGTGAAAGACGAGCGCCACATCGACCGGTTCGACCAGGTTTTTTCGCACTATTTCAAGGGCGTCGAGGCGGTCTCGGGCGAGGGCGGCGTCGATGTCGCCAACATTCCCGAGGAATGGCTGCGGCGGCTGGCCGAGAAGACGCTGAGCGACGAGGAGAAAAAGCTGGTCGAGGCGCTGGGCGGCTTCGAGAAGCTGATGGAGACGCTGAAGCAGCGGCTGGAAGAACAGAAAGGGCGCCACCAGGGTGGCTCCAAATGGATCGGCACCGCAGGCACCTCGCCCTTCGGCGCCTATGGCTACAATCCCGAGGGCGTGCGCATCGGCCAGGAGACGAGCCGTCATCGCCGCGCGGTCAAGGTCTGGGACAAGCGCGAATTCAGGAATTTCGATGACACGGTCGAGCTTGGCACGCGCAACATCAAGGTGGCGCTCAAGCGCCTGCGTCGCTGGGTGCGCGAAGGCGCCGAGGAAGAGCTCGACCTGCCCGGCACGATCCATGCCACTGCCGACCATGGCTATCTCGACGTCAAGACCCGGCCCGAGCGGCGCAACGCGGTCAAGCTTCTGATGTTCTTCGACGTTGGCGGTTCGATGGACGACCACATCAAGGTCGTCGAGGAGCTGTTTTCGGCGGCCCGCGTCGAGTTCCGCCAGCTCGAATATTTCTACTTCCACAACTGCCTCTACGAAGGTGTGTGGAAGGACAACCGTCGCCGCCATGCCGAAGTCATGCCGACGCTCGACGTGCTCCATAAATACGGCCACGACTACAAGGTGATCTTCGTCGGCGACGCGTCGATGAGTCCCTACGAGATCGCCTATGCCGGCGGTTCTGTCGAGCACTGGAACCCCGAGCCGGGCTCGGTGTGGCTGCGCCGCGTTCTCGACCAGTGGCCGAATGCTGTCTGGCTCAACCCGACGCAGGAAAAACACTGGAGCTACACCAGTTCGATCAAGATGATTTCCGACATCTTCGCCAACCGCATGTACCCGCTGACGCTTGCGGGGCTGGAAGCGGCGACGAAGCAGCTGTCGCGGAAACACTGAACCGCCTCACCAGGAAGTGATGCCCTGTCAAGCACCGCCTCTCGTAACTATCTGTGCTGAGAACGCGAACAAGAAGAACAATCCAGGGAGACCCCCAAAAAATGGACGCCAAGACCTATCCCGTCACCCGCACCGACGCCGAATGGCGCGCGATGCTGACGCCTGAGCAGTACCAGGTGATGCGCCAGCACGGCACCGAGCGGCCGGGCAGTTGCGCATTGCTCCATGAAAAGCGTGCCGGCAGCTTCACCTGCGCCGGCTGCGACCAGCCCCTGTTCGAAGCCAAGCTGAAGTTTGAAAGCGGCACCGGCTGGCCGAGCTTCAACGATCCGGTCGAAGGTTCGGTCGAAACCACCGTCGACCGCAGCTACGGCATGGTGCGGACGGAATGCCATTGCTCGCGCTGCGGCAGCCATCTCGGCCACGTCTTTCCAGACGGTCCGCCGCCCACAGGCCTGCGCTACTGCATCAATGGCGTGGCGCTGAACTTCCAGCCGTCCTAGAGCGTTTCGCTTTTCTTCGAATCGCAGAAACCCTCTATCTCGTTGTTTTTGCGTAATTCCGGGCGGAAAACCGCTGCGCACTTTTCCTGGAATTGCTCTGGAGCAATTTGCAGCCGGGTGGAAACGCCCGCGGTAAAAAACAGCTAAAGCAGGCTCGCCAGGATGATCCAGATCGTGGCGCCCATCTTCATCGTGTTGGCGTTGGGCGCCTCGGTCAGGTCGGCTGTCCGCAGCACGCTGCCATAGAGGAAGAGATTGTAGGGCAGCGGCACCAGATGGACGGCCACCGCCAGCAGGGCATTCATCTTGGCTGCCAGGATCACCAGCGCCACCACTGTGGTCACGACATTGATCAGGCTGCCGACCACGAACATGTCCCACCAGAACAGCTGTGCCAGCGGCACCTCGCCGTTCCAGCGTCTTGAAAAGAATGCCGAAAGCCCACCCTGTCCGCCCAGAGGGTTGTCGGAAGGATGTAGTCGCCCGGTATCCGTCATCGCCTCATGACCCCGCGCCATCGTAGCATTCGCCGCAACATAACGACCAATTAGGGCAACATATGCTGCGTTTTTACAAGTGCGCCGAAAGTCTCGCCTTGCAACAAGGTGAACGCGCAGCGTCGGTGGCGGGTTCCTCAACCTTCTGTCGCGTCGATGTCGGCAAGCAAGCGCACCGACGCCTCCAGGCAGCGGCGCGCGCGCTCCTGCGGCGAAACCGTGTCGCCAAGCCGCATCATCGGGATCTCGATGCTGAGTGGCCGATCTGCGGGCAGCGCGCCTAGATAGCCTTTCAACGGCAATGTGCCTTCGCCCGGCAGGTCGCGGTCGAAAGCGGAATGATGCACCATCGTTGCGAGATCGGTGGGTGCCGGCGGTGCGTCGCAGAGATGGATGTTGTAGATCAGACTGCGGTCGACCGAGGCCAGGGCGTTCGGCGAAATGCCCATGCGGTTTATGTGCAGCATGTCGAGGATCAGCCCGGTGCTGTGCGCCGCGCCCGCAGCCACTACCGACAGCGCTTCGTCGAGCGTCCCCGCAGCACGATGGGCAATCGGCTCGAAGTCAACGCCCAGCCTGAAGCTGGCGGCCATTTCGGCGAGGGCCGCGAACCTGTCCTCGATCTCCACCTGCTCGATTGCCCCGCGCATATCGGCCACGGCAATCAGGCGTGGCGCGCCTAGGCTTGCCGCCACTTCCATCGCTTCGGCACTTTGCGAGAGATCGAAATCCCTGCGGATCATCCAGCTTTCGACCTCTGTGACCGTCAGGCCGGTGTCGCCGAGCATTGCACGGCAATCGGCCAGAAGCGTCTTGTTGCCGAGCAAAGGCGACGGCGCGTCGGCCGCCGCTGTCGGATGGATGCGCAAGCCGAGATGATCGTAGCCGACCTCCGACGCGATCCGGATCGTTTCGAGCGGCGAGGCGACGGGTGAGGTCAGGTACGACAGCGAAAAACGTCTCATGGCCGAAATCCTATCTGCGGTGGCGTGAAGCCGGATGGTCCGAGGCTGTGCGCGGACCCGAGCCCGTCACCTTCTCGCGCAGGGTGCCCGCGCCGTATTCGGTCTTGAACATGCCGCGCCGCTGCAGCTTCGGCACCACCATCTCGATGAAGTTTTCCATCGTCTCATGCGCCAGGATGCGGGCGATGTTGAAGCCGTCGACATCGGCATGTTCGACCCAGCGCGCGAGTTCGTCCACCACCTGCTCCGGCGTGCCGACGACCAGTAGGTTGCGGCCGCTGACCACCATGCTTTCGGCCGCCTGGCGCACGGTCCAGGTGCCCTTGCGCGTCAGGATTTCGAGCTGCGACTGCGCTGCGTCGGTCTTCTCGTAGAGGATCGGCTCGTCCAGCGGGTATTTCGCGAGGTCGATGCCGAGTGCTGCCGACAGCTGGCACAGCATGCCTTCGACGCTGGTGTGGCGTTTGTAGTCCTCGTAGCGGGCGCGGGCGAGTGCCTCGGTCTCGTCGACGATGATGGTGGCGCCGGCGAAGAACTTCAGGCTCCTGGGATCGCGGCCAAGCTCAGCGGCGCGCTTGCGCATGTCGGCCACCTGCGGCGCAACAAGTTCGAGTTTCGGGCCGTTGATGAAGATGCCCTCGGCATGGCTTGCGGCGAAATGACGGCCACGCGGCGAACCGCCCGCCTGGAACAGCATCGGCGTGCGCTGCGGCGAAGGCTCGGCGGCGCTGACGGCGCGAATCTTGTGATGCGTGCCGTCATGGTCGAGTTCTGAGATCAGCGTGGGGTCGGCGTAGATTCCGCTCGCCTTGTCGCGCTTCAGCGCGCGGTCGGCCCACGAGCCCTCCCAAAGCCCGTACATCACCTCCATGAACTCGTCGGCTGCGTCGTAGCGTGCGTCGTGCTCGGCCAGCTCGTCGCGGCCCATGGCCAGCGCGCCGCTGCGGAGGAAGGAGGTGACGATGTTCCAGCCGATGCGCCCGCGTGTCATGTGATCCAGCGTCGTCATGCGCCGGGCAAACAGGTATGGCGTCTCATAGGAGGCGCTGCCGGTGATGGCGAAGCCGAGGTTCTTGGTCACCAGCGCCATGGCCGGTACGATCACTGCGGGGTCGAGGCTCGGTGCGAGCGCGCCGCTGCGGAACGCCGATGCGTAGCTCTGCTGGTAGGTGTCGGGCACCCCGAGCGAATCGGCCAGAAACAGAGCGTCGAACAGCCCGCGCTCCAGCAGGCGGGCATAGTCGGCCCAGTAGTCGATGCTGGTGAAATCGAGTGCTGTGTCGCGCGGATGGCTCCACAGGCCGAAGGCGAGGAAGCTCGGGTTGCACTGGTCGAGCGCGTTGAGCCTGATTTCCCTGGTCATGCGATGGCCTCCTCCTGCCGCGTTTGCGGCGCAACTTCCCGGAGGCGCGGCTGTCGATCAAATGACCGTTTTCGACGGGGCGATCTCAAAACGAGACCACTCATTCGGCGGTCTCGAATTGCCCGGCCAGCGTCTCGACAAAACGCAGCAGCACAGGCGTTTCAATCTCGGCGCGCCAGAACAGCTTGAGCGGCAACGGCACTGAAAATCCTGATACGTCACGGATCAAGACGTTCGGCGGATGCCGCCCGGCCTGCGAGCGGTTGACGAAGGCGATGCCGAGGCCGGCCGCGACCAGGCTCAACGTTGCCTCGGTGCTCCCGGTTTCCATCAGCACGCGGGTGGCGACGCCGCGTGATTGCAACGCCTGCGCCACCTTCTCGGCCATCAGGCCCGACTGGGCGAGGTCCATGCCGATGAAGTCGGCGCCGTCGAGGTCATCGACCGCAAGCTCGGCCTTTGCAGCAAGCGCATGGTGCTCGGGCAGGGCCAGTGCCAGATCGTCGAGCACCAACTGCCGCGACTTCAGGCTGTGCGGATAGCCGAGCTCATAGGCGATGCCGAGGTCGATGCCGCCCGCCGCCAGCGCTTCGAAAGCCTGCTCTGACAGCATCGGCGTCAGCCTGAGTTCAACCGTCGGGTTGGTGCTGCGAAACTGCTGCAGCCCATCGGGGATCGGCGCAAACATCATCGCCGCCCCGTTGAAGCCGACGCGCAGCAGCGACACCTGCCCGCTGTCGATCAGGTCGAAGCGGCGGATGGCAAGATCGACCTCGCGCAGGATGCGCGATGCGTCCTCCAGCAGCGCTTCGCCGGCCAAGGTCAGTCGCACGCCGGTCGGTTCGCGCTCGAACAGCCTGCCGCCGAGTTGCGCCTCCAGTTCGCCGATGCGCCGCGACAGCGCCGACTGCACGATCGCCAGTCTGTCGGCCGCCTTGTGGAAGCTGCCGAGCTCGGCCGCGACGACAAAGTGCTGCAGGTTCTTGAGCAACTGCGCCCGGCGGATGCCGGGCCTGCCGAGGCTCCTTGTCGGTGAAACATTTTTCGGATCGCCTGTCATCTGGGCACCACGCGCAACTGGTCGTGCCCGACTGTGCCGATGCCGAAACGAGATCGCCTCGTCCGAAAAGGTCATTTGCCGCCTAAAGCGGTTGCCTGTCTCCTGAAGCCGAAACACACATTGCCTCGGGAGGACATGATGATGGCCAAACCCTTGATCGTTGGGGTCGGCGGGACCACGCGTAACGGCTCGTCGTCGGAGCGGTTGTTGCATCAGGCGCTGGCAGCAGCACAGGCTGCAGGCGCCGACACGATGGCCTTCAGCGGCGAACGGCTGCTGTTTCCGATCTACGGCACCAACAGGCCGGGTGCGGCGGAACTGGAGTTCATCGAGGCGCTGCGCCGCTCGGACGGCATCGTCATCGCTTCGCCGGGCTATCACGGCTCGCTGTCGGGCATGGTCAAGAACGCGCTCGACTATGTCGAGGAGCTGCGCAGCGATGTCAGGCCCTATCTCGAAGGCCGCGCCGTCGGACTGATCGCAGCCGCCGCCGGCTGGCAGGCCGGCGGCTCGACGCTGCAGCATCTGCGTTCGATCGTGCATGCCCTGCGCGGCTGGCCGACGCCGCTCGGTGTCGTTGCCAACTCGTCCGATCAGGGGCACGATTGCGGTACGCAGATCGGATTGATGACGGGGCAGGTGATGGGCTTTGCCCGGGCGTTCGGCGTCGCGTCGGGCGCGCCCGAACGACTCTGCGCCTGAGCTATTTCAGCCGGTTCAGGTCTGCGGCGCGGTTGTCGATGATCGCTTCCATCGAGAAGAAGCCGGTCACTGTCGCCAGGTCGAAATCGGTGATCAGCTTCTGGTAGAACGCGTCGTAGCCCGACATGCCCCGGGTCACGACCTTGATGAGATAGTCCCAGTCGCCGCCGATGCGGTAGAAGTCGATCACCTCGGGCAGGCGCTCGACATGCTTGCGGAAATCGTCGGCCCATTCCTTCGAATGATGGCGGGTGCGGATCATCACGAAGACGGTCAGGTCGTAGCCGAGGGCGGCCACGTCGATGTCGGCGTGTGTCCCGCGGATCAGGCCGGTCGTGTTCAGTCGCTGCAACCTGCGCCAGCAGGCGTTCTGCGACAGCCCGACGCGCTCGGCCAAATCACGCTGCGAGATCGAGCCGTCCTTTTGCAGGCATGACAGGATCTTGCGATCAATTTCGTCGATCTTTTCCATGATCACGATCAGATGACACAATTTCAGTTGTCTGTCCCGAGAAAACGATGAAGTTTCTTCGCTGAATAGCGATTAGAATCCTCGCTCATTCCGATCTGGAAGAGTTTCGCAGTCAGAGGAGCGCGAAGATGACCACAACCGCCGGTTTGCTGCAGGGTTTCAGGCAGGGCCTCGCCGGCGACACGGTTGCCGCGCTCCAGGCCGGGTTGGTTGGCCAGAACGCCAGGATCGAAGGCCCGTTCGGTTCCAAGTCTCTTGTCTACGCCGACTATGTCGCCTCGGGCCGGGCATTGATGCAGATCGAGCGTTTCATCCTCGAAGAGGTTCTGCCCTTCTACGCCAACAGCCACACCGAGGCGTCCTATTGCGGCGGCTTCATGACCCGGCTGCGCCGCGAGGCGCGTGCGGCGATCGCCGAGTGCTGCGGCGCCAGCCGCGACCATGCGGTGATCTTTGCCGGCTCGGGCGCCACCGCCGGCCTCAACCGTCTGGTCAAGCTGCTCGGCGTCGCTGACGGTGTCGCCGCAGGCTCGCGCGTTCGCGTCATCATCGGCCCCTACGAGCATCACTCCAACATCCTGCCCTGGCGCGAGAGCGGTGCCGAAGTCGTCGAGATCGCCGAATGCGCCACTGGCGGCCCCGACCTCGCTGAACTCGATGCGGCACTCGCTGTGCCGGCCGATCTCACCGTCTGCGCCTTCTCGGCTGCATCCAATGTCACCGGCATCATCACCGACGTTGCTGCTGTCACCCGGCGCATCAAGGCAGCCGGCGCCAAGGCCGTCTGGGACTATGCCGGCGCCGGCCCCTATCTGCCGATCGCCATGACGCCGGCCGAGGGTGTCGAGATCGACGCACTGGTGGTCTCGCCGCACAAGTTCATCGGCGGTCCGGGCGCGTCGGGCGTGCTGATCGTTCGCCGCGATGCGGTGGTTACCGTCAAGCCGTCCTGGCCGGGTGGCGGCACGGTCAAGTTCGTCTCGCCCACCGGCCATGACTACAGCGACAACATCGAGGCGCGCGAGGAGGCAGGTACGCCCAACGTCGTCGGCGACATCCGCGCCGCACTCGCCTTCCAGGTCAAGGATGCGCTGGGCGCGGAAGCCATGCAGGCGCGCAATGCCGAACTCACCCGTCGGGCGATGGCTGCCTGGCGCGGACTGGACCGGCTGGAGCTTCTGGGCTCGCTCGACGTGGCACGGCTGCCGATCTTCTCGTTTCGGGTCAAGGACGGCAAAGGCGGCCATGTCCACCAACAGCTCGTCACCCGCATGCTGAGCGACCGCTTCGGCATTCAGGCACGAGGAGGCTGCGCCTGCGCTGGACCTTACGTCCATCGCCTGCTCGGCATCGACGCGAACGAGTCCGAGGCGATGCGCGCAGCGATCAAGGCCGGCGAGGAAATGAAAAAGCCCGGCTTCATCAGGCTCAATTTCAGCGTGCTGCTGTGTGAGGAGAAGATCGCCTTCATTCTCGATTCGGTGGCGCAGCTGGCGGGCGATGCGCCCCGCTATGTGGGCCATTACGACTTCGACCCGGCGCGCGCGATCTTCTTCCCCCGCAATGCCGAGATGGCCATCGCGGTCTAGCTGAAATACTCCCTGAAAGGAAAATGGCCGGAACGTTCCCGTTCCGGCCATTCTTGTCTGTGCTTGGCCGTGCAGCCGCTTAGGTGCTCGGACCCGTCAGGTAGGGCAATACCTCCAGTGTGCCGCGATAGATCATCTCGCCGGCGACGTAGAGGATGATGACCAGGCCGACATAGGCGATCCAGCGGAACTTCTGCAGCAAGTTGGCGATGAAGCTCGCGGCAACGCCCATCAGCGCAATCGACAGCACCAGGCCGAAGATCAGCACGTTCGGATGGTCGCGGGCAGCGCCGGCGACGGCCAGCACGTTGTCGAGCGACATCGACACGTCGGCGATGACGATCTGCCAGGCAGCCTGGGTGAAGGTCTTCTTCGGCGCGGTGGCGGCAACCTTGCCGTCCTTGTCGATATCGGTCTCGGACAGCGCCTCGACGGCCTGGGTCTCATGGCTGTGGTTGGCCCGCAGCTCACGCCACATCTTCCAGCACACCCACAGCAGCAGCACGCCGCCGGCAAGCAGCAGGCCGACGATCTGCAGGAGCTGGGTGGTGGCGGCGGCGAAACCGATGCGCAGCACCGTCGCGGCGATGATGCCCATGAGGATCGCCTTGGCGCGCTGTTCTTTCGGCAGGCCGGCTGCGGCCAGGCCGATCACGATGGCATTGTCGCCCGCCAGCACCAGGTCGATCATGATGACCTGGAACAGGGCTGTCAGCGCTTCCGGGGTAAAAAATTCTGTCATACGGCACCCTTTGCGTTCAGCTGGGGGCGGCATGGCTCGCAGGCATGATCGGTCGCGCTCACAGGAGCGGGAATACAGTTCAAGCGCTGCAATAAATCGGTGATGTCAAAGCCAGGCCGCCGGATTGGTTCCCAGTCCGACATCGCAGCCATGGTGACTGCCAGAGGGGCCCGGCCTGGTGGCGTGCTTTTAGTCGAAGAGCTCGGGAAACTCAAGGCTTGCATGCGACAACGGCGCGCATGGCTGCGCGCCGCATCGTTTCCGGCTCCTGGAAGGCGTCAGGTGCCTCAGTAGGCCTGCGCCGTCGGCCTAAACAGGATCTCGTTGATGTCGACCTCCTCCGGCTGGCTCATGGCGAACGCCACGGCCCGGGCGAAGGAACTGGCCGGGATCGCCAGCTTGTAGACTTCGCGGATGCCTGCCGCGACCACGCTGTCGGTGATCGTGTCGGGCAGTTCGGTTTCGACGGCGCCGGGCGAGATGATGGTGCTGCGGATGTTGTAGGGCTTCACCTCCTGGCGCAGACCCTCGGAAATCACCCGCACGCCATGCTTGGTCGCGGCATAGACCACGCTGCCCGGCCCGACCTTGTGGCCTGCCACCGAGGCGACATTGATGATGTGGCCGCTCTTTTGGGTCTTCATGTGCGGCAGGGCAGCCGCGATGCCATAGAGCACGCCCTTCAGGTTGACGTCGATCATCCGGTCCCATTCGTCGACATGCAGGTTCTCGAGCATGGAGCTCGGCATCAGGCCGGCATTGTTGATCAGCACGTCGATGCGGCCATGCGTTGCGACCGCGTGGTCGACGAGGCGCTGGACCTGCGCGCGGTCGGTGACGTCGGTCTTGAGCACGGCCTGTTCGCCGAGGCCCAGTTCGGCCGCCAGCGCCTGCAGCCGGTCTATGCGGCGGGCGCCCAACACCAGCTTGGCGCCGTTCTCTGCCAACAGCCGTGCCGCGGCTTCGCCGAGGCCGCTGCTGGCGCCGGTAATGACGACGACCTTGTTTTCGATACCTTTGGTCATGATTGTTCCTTTCGGGGGAGGTCAGGGAAGTGGACCGAGACGGGCGCGACCGAGCCTCGCCAGGGCCGCAATGTCGGACGATGTCGGCAGCTGCCGGTGGGGGAAAATGCGATCCGCTATTTGCCCACCCGCGCCTGCAGATGTGCCGGATAGCGGTCGCCATGGACCTCGATCTCGGCGAGTGCGCGTTCGATCTCGTGGAGGTCGTTCGCCGACAGGTCGACAGCGGCCGCACCGATATTTTCTTCGAGACGATGAAGCTTGGTCGTTCCCGGAATGGGCACTATCCACGGGCGGCGGGCCAGAAGCCAGGCGATGGCGATCTGGGCGCGGGTTGCGCCCTTGTCGTCGGCAATCCTGCTCAGCGCATCGACCAGGCCTTGGTTGGCCTGCCGGTTCTCGGCGGAAAAGCGGGGAACGACGTTGCGGAAATCCGACTTGTCGAACTCGGTTGCCTGGTCGATCGCTCCTGTCAGGAAACCCTTGCCCAGCGGGCTGAACGGAACAAAGCCGATGCCGAGCTCTTCCAGCACGGGCAGGATTTCCCGCTCCGGTTCGCGCCACCACAGCGAATACTCGCTTTGCAGCGCCGCCACCGGCTGGATGGCATGGGCGCGGCGGATCGACTGCACGCCGGCCTCTGACAGCCCGAAATGCTTCACTTTGCCTTCGCGGATCAGGTCGCGAACCGTGCCTGCCACGTCTTCCATCGGCACGTCGGGGTCGACGCGGTGCTGGTAGAACAGGTCGATCCGGTCGGTCCTGAGCCGCTTCAGCGCAGCCTCGGTCACACTCCTGATATGGGCAGGCTTGCTGTTCATGCCGCTCTGGCCGCCGTCGGGGCCGAAGTCGAAGCCGAACTTGGTCGCGATCACCACCTGGTCGCGCATCGGCGCCAGCGCTTCGCCGAGCAAGTTCTCGTTCTCATAGGGGCCATAGGCTTCCGCGGTGTCGAAGAAGGTGACGCCCTTGTCGAAGGCTGTACGGATCAGGTCGATCGCCGCCTGCCTGTCGGTCGCCGGACCGTAGCCGTAGCTCAGTCCCATGCAGCCGAGGCCGATTGCCGAGACCTCGAGGCCGCTGTTTCCCAGTTTGCGCGTCTGCATGTCACTCTCCCTGGCTTCCGCGCCGATATTGCGCGTCGGTGACCTGTTCCATCCAGTCGACGACCTTGCCGTTCTGGACTTCCTGGATGGCGATGTGGGTCATGGCCGTGTTGGGCGAGGCCCCGTGCCAATGCTTCTCCTCGGGTGCGAACCACACCACGTCACCGGGCCGGATTTCCTCGACGGGACCGCCCAAACGCTGGACGCGGCCGAGGCCGGATGTAACGACAAGCGTCTGCCCCAGCGGGTGGGTGTGCCAGGCCGTGCGCGCACCGGGCTCGAAGGTGACACTGGCGCCCTGGACGCGCTCGGGCATATGCGGGTTGAACAACGGGTCGATGCGCACCGTTCCGGTGAACCAGTCGGTGGGGCCTTTCCCGGATGCACGGGAGCCTGCTCGCAAGATTTCCATTGAAAATCTCCATTTCATCAAGCTCGCCGGCAGCGGCGGCTTCGATGAGTGGAATCTAGCCAGAACCCGATTGCAGGATTAGTAGGAGTAATCTGCATGTGGTTGTGAGCTGGATTCAGCAATGCCCAGAGAGAGCGTCAACGACATGGTCGCCTTCCTCGCGGTTGCACGCGAGCGGAGCTTCACCAAGGCTGCAGGCAAGCTCGGCGTGACGCCTTCGGCGCTCAGCCACACATTGAGAGGCCTGGAAGAACGCCTCGGCATCCGGCTTCTGTCGCGGACCACGCGCAATGTCTCGCCCACCGAAGCCGGGGAACGCCTGATGCAGGCGATCGGCCCGCATTTCGACCAGATCGAGGCGGAAATCGATGCGCTCAGCGAATTGCGCGATCGGCCGGCCGGTACTGTCCGCATCACATGCACCGACTATGTGGTCGAGACCATCTTCCGACCGAAGCTGCGGACCTTCCTGCGCCAATACCCTGACATCAAGGTCGAGATCGCCATCGACTACGGCTTCACCAACATCGTCGAACAGCGCTTCGATGCCGGCGTGCGGCTGGGTGAATCCGTGAGCAAGGACATGATCGCGGTGCGCATCGGGCCGGACTGGCGCTTTGCGGTGGTCGGCTCTCCCGACTATTTCGAACGTCGCTCGCCGCCGGAAATGCCGCAGGATCTGACCAACCACAAATGCATCAACCTGCGCCTGACCACGGCGGGCGGCATCTATGCATGGGAATTCGAGAAGGATGGCCGCGAGCTGAACGTTCGGGTCGACGGACAGCTCACCTTCAACAGCATCCTGCCGGTGCTGGATGCCGCGGTCGACGGCTTCGGGCTCGCTTATGTCGCGGAAGACCTGGCCCAGCCCTATCTCGCCGACGGCCGCCTTGTCGAAGTGCTGACCGACTGGTGCCCCACCCTGCAGGGCTACCATCTCTATTATCCGAACCGCCGCCAGGCTTCCCCGGCCTTCGCATTGTTGGTCGAGGCGCTGCGCTACAGAAGCGCGACCTAGCTGCCGGGGCGGGCCTGACCGGCACGCCGGCAGCCCCAGACGAAAAACGCCGGCATCGCTGCCGGCGTTCCTGCATTCCGAAATGAGCTCGTGGGCTCAGGCCATGCCAAGGGCGGCCTTGTAAAGGTCGAGGATCGTCTCTTCTTCGGCGCGCTCGTTCTGGTCCTGCTTGCGCAGGCGGATCAGCGTGCGGATTGCCTTGGTGTCGAAGCCAGTGCCCTTGGCCTCGGCATAAACGTCCTTGATGTCGTCGGAGATGGTCTTCTTTTCTTCCTCGAGGCGCTCGATGCGCTCGATGATGGCGCGCAACTGTCCGGCGGCAACGGTCTGGCTGGTCTCGGTGATTTCGTCGGCCATGTGGCACTCCGCAACTTGTGAATGGGAAAAAGGCGCGAGTCGTGCGCCACCTGATTTCGGCGGTTTCGATGCCTCATGATGCACGGGGGGTCAAGGGGACTATGCGGCGCAGCTGCCACGCTGCCGAGAAATCGGCCGCCACATCGGCCCGAAAACCGGGGCAGGTTTTCGCAAAGCCGACATGCAGGCTGGCTAGTGATCCTTGGGGCGGCTCACTTCAAAGGCGGCCTTCTGGGCGTCCGTCGCGTCGCGCTGGTACTTCGCCTGCCATTCGGCAAAAGGCATGCCATAGACGATTTCGCGAGCGGCTTCCTTCGAAAGTTCCACGCCGCCCGCGCCAGCCGCGTCGCGGTACCAGTTGGACAGGCAGTTACGGCAAAAACCGGCGAGGTTCATCATGTCGATGTTCTGCACGTCTGAGCGCTCGCGCAGGTGTTCGAGCAGCCGACGGAAGGCGGCGGCCTCAAAATCGCGCTTCTGGTCGTCGCTGAGTTCGGCCATCTCATCCTCCTTCACAGCGGCCCGGTGCGCGAGCCGAATTGCCTGACTTCATGTATATCGGGGCGGCGGTCGATGGCGTCAACGATGGGCGCGAGGCGTTCGGCCCAGGCGGTGGTACCGGCCTCGTCGCCGATCAGGTCCTGGCGGATTTCGAGCAGCGCATGGGCATAGCCGTTGACGATGCAGTGCTTGAACATGGTGTCGCCGCGCAGGGCGCCGTCATAGGGCTCGTTGTCGCCGACGACGAGCGCCGGATCGGCGGCCAGAAGTTCGATCAGCGGCCAGGCGGCGCGATGGTCCATGTCCCAGAGCACACCTGCGTGCCACGGCCGGGCGCGGCCTTGCATGACCGGCGTGAAGGAATGCACCGACAGGATGAAGGGCGCGCTTGCCGATTCCTTGTGCACCGAGGCGACCATGGCGCCGACAGCGTCGTGATAGGGGCGGTAGAAGTTGTCGAGCCGGCGCTCGCGCTCCGTCCCGGTCATGGGATAGTTTCCCGGGATGACTGAGCCGTCATAGAGCTGGCGGATCAGCGTCGGGTCGTCCTCGCCGCGATTGGGGTCGATCAGCAGGCGCGAGAAGTTGGCGAGCACCGCGGGCACCCCCAGAAGTGCCGCCAGCTTGCGGGTCACCTGTTCGGCGCCGATGTCGTAGGCAATGTGGCGGTCGAACTCTTCAGGCGGCAGGCCGAGGTCGCCATATTCCTGCGGTAGGTCGCGCCTGGCGTGGTCGCAAAGCAGGACGATGCCCCGCCTGCGGTCGCCGTCGACGATGTCGAAAGGGGCAAAAAGTGCTGTACGCGTCATCGGCGGCAATTTGTCCTTCGGCCGGCGGGCAGGCGAAAACCAGCGTCGCTGAGGTGGGGATATGTGCTAACGCCGTTGTTTTGCCAACCTTTTTTCGAATATGCCAGTTGGGGCAGCAAATCATGCAGGCCGTGCGCAATTAAATCGATTGGATAAGCGCTCGGCCGCGCGTTGACATGGGCCAAGACATTGCCGAAAAGGGGCACCGGAAAATGCAGAACATGTCGAAGAGGGGCTTTGGGATGGGATTTGCCGGGGGAACGCGCCTGCGCTCAACCGTCGCAACGCTCTCCCTGTTTCTTGCCGTTCCGATGATTGCCACCGTTGCCGCTTCGCCTGCTCACGCCGATTTCCGCGTCTGCAATGCGACCCAGAGCCTGGTCGGCGTCGGCATCGGCTACCGCTCCAAGGCCGGATGGATCACCGAGGGTTGGTGGCACATCGAGGGTTCGACGTGCAAGACGCTGATCGAAGGCCCGCTGTCATCGAGGTTTTATTATCTCTATGCAGAAGATGCCGAGCGTGGCGGCCGCTGGGACGGGCCGATCACCATGTGTGTGGCCGAAAAAGAGTTCAAGATTGCCGGTGTCACCGACTGTGTAGCGCGTGGCTTCCAGCGTGCCGGCTTCCAGGAATACGATACGGGCGAGCAGGCGAACTGGATGGTCCAGCTCACGGATGAGCCCGCAACGGGCGGCCCGACGGCCGCCTCGGGAACGAATGGTCAATGAGACGTAGCCGCAAGGTCAAGATACTCGCCACCCTGGGTCCCGCTTCGTCCGACGAAGCGATGATCCGAAAGCTCTTCGAAGCGGGGGCTGACGTCTTCCGCATCAATATGAGCCATACCGACCACGATTCGATGCGCGCGCTCGTCGCCCGCATCCGCAAGGTCGAGGGTGACGTGGGTCGACCGATCGGCATCCTCGCCGACCTCCAGGGCCCCAAGCTCCGCGTCGGTAAGTTCGCCAACGGCAAGGAAGAGCTGACCGTCGGCCAGACCTTCACCCTTGACGACAATCCCGACCTCGGCACCTCCAGCCGCGTGCACCTGCCGCATCCCGAAATCCTCAAGTCGGTCCAGGCAGGCCACCGCCTGCTGATCGACGACGGCAAGCTCGAGCTCAAGGCAACAAAGACCGACGGCAAGTCGATCGTCTGCACGGTCGTCGCCGGCACCAAGATTTCCGACAAGAAGGGCGTCAGCCTGCCCGATACCGACCTGCCGGTCGGCGCGTTGACCGAGAAGGACCGCAAGGACCTCGACGCGGTGCTGGAAACCGGCGTCGACTGGGTCGCGCTGTCCTTCATCCAGCGCCCGGAAGACCTGGCCGAAGCCCGTAAGATCGCTCAGGGCCGCGCGCTGCTGCTCTCCAAGATCGAAAAGCCGCAGGCCGTCGCACGCCTCGCCGAGATCATCGAGTTGTCCGATGCCTTGATGGTCGCCCGCGGCGATCTTGGTGTCGAAATGCCGATCGAGTCGGTTCCCGGCATCCAGAAGCAGATCACGCGTGCTGCCCGCCGCGCCGGCAAGCCGGTGGTTGTCGCCACCCAGATGCTGGAATCGATGATCACAGCACCAGTGCCGACCCGCGCCGAAGTGTCTGATGTTGCAACGGCTGTCTTCGAGGGTGCCGACGCGATCATGCTGTCGGCCGAATCCGCTGCCGGCCAGTATCCGGTCGAGTCCGTGGCGACGATGAACCGTATCGCCCAGCAGGTCGAAAAGGATCCGACCTATCCTGGCATCATCAACGCCCAGCGCTCGCAGCCGGAGGCTACCGGCGCCGACGCGATCTCGCTTGCGGCGCGTGAAATCGCCGAGACGCTGAAGCTGTCGGCGATCGTCACCTACACCGCCTCGGGCACCACCGGCCTACGTGCCGCGCGCGAGCGCCCGCAGGTGCCGATCATCGCCCTGTCGCCGATCCTGGATACCGCGCGTCGCCTGTCGCTGTTGTGGGGCACGCACTGCGTCGTCTCGCCCGATGCCGTCGATCTCGACGACATGGTCGACCGCGCCTGCAACGTCGCCTTCAACGAAGGTTTCGCCGCTGCCGGCGACCGCCTCATCATCACCGCCGGCGTGCCGCTCAGGACGCCCGGATCGACCAATATGCTGCGCATCGCGTATGTTGGGCCGGAAGGCAAAGGCAGCAGGTGAGCGAATAGGGAGTAGCGAGTAGCGAAGAATGCGTGCCTGTCGGTCAGGCAGGTGCGCCCAACTATTCGCTACTCCTATTTACTGTTCATTCCCCGCCCACTTTCTCGTTCACGCATCCCGCGGCATGCACGTCAGCCGCGATCCGCGCCTCGACCTCGGCTGCCGCCTGTTTGAGGTCGACATTCTTGCCGGCCAGTTTCTCGACCGCGGCGAGCACCAGGTCCGGGGCCACCCAGTCGGGTTTGTGGCCGAGGTTTTTGACCCACACCAGTTCGGCGCCGGGGATGTCGCGGGCCAATCCCACCGAGTGGATTTCCTCATAGACGACGGTGTCTTCGTCGCCCGAGATCACCACCGTCGGCGCCTTGATCTCGTGGTAGCGCGGCGCCGTCTTCAGCGCGTGGCGGTATAGCCCCTCGACATCTATGGCATTGGCGCGGAAGGCCGAGGGGCGCAGCACCAGCTTGATCTGGGCGTTGTCGACATACCCGTCCGGCACCTTGTTGGGCGAAAACACACAGGTCGTCGCCGCATCGATGCGCATGAGGCCGACGGGGTCCGAGAGCGTTGCCGTGAACAGGTTGCCCAGCATGGGTGTAGCCGCCACGCTGTAGTACCAGGAGGTAGCGCCGCCCGGCCAGGGATGGGTGGCGGCCGACAGGAACAATAGCCCGCGCGTCTTGTCCGGGTGCTGCAGCGCAAAGGTCGCCGCGATCGATCCGCCGAACGAATGGCCGACGATGATCGCGTCCTTGATGCCGAGGCGATCCATCAGTGCTGCGATGGTTGCTGCCTGCCCTTCCTGTGTCTCGTTGTTGCCGTTGCCGCGCCCGGACCAGCCGTGGCCGGGACGGTCGAAAAACAGCATCTCGGCGCGGTCCTCGAACATCGGCCCGAGCGGCAGCATCTGGTCCTTGAGATTGGCGCTGGCGCCATGGATGAAGACGAGTGGCGGCAGGTCGGCGCCGGCGGGCCTAGGGACGTGCACGTAGTGTATCCGCGCGCCATCGATGTCGGCAAAGCTGCCGACAGGCGGGTTCTGCCGTTCGATCAGCCAGGCCGAGATGCGGGTGAAGCCAGCAAGCCCAAGCACGATCGCGACGAGCAGGACCAAAATCGCTGTGAGGATGTTCATACGGGATGGGGCTGGGTGAAAGGGAGTGGCGAACAGCGAATAGTGAGCAGTGGGTGGCGAATGGCAACCAAAAATCGGCGCACGCCGCACCAGCGTCATGCCAACTATTCGCTACGCCCTATTCCCTGCTCGCTTCTCTAGATGCTTTCGCCGGCCAGTTCTTCGGACAGGCGCGACACCTCGCTCTGGGCGTTGCGCATCATCGGATAGATTTCGAGCACGCGTTGCCAGGCCTTGAGCGCCATGTCCTTGTGGCCTGTCGTCGCCATGATCTGAGCCATGCCGGAGAGGGCGCCGAAATGGCGCGGCTCCAGCAGCAGCGTGCGCTCGATGTCGACCACCGACTTGCGGTAATTCTGCATCAGGAAATGGACCGTCGCCCGCCGGTTCCAGCCTTCGGCATATTTGGGCTGCAGCGTCGTCACCTGGTCGAGGAAATCGAGCGCGACATCATATTTCTTGGCGTCGATGGCCTGCTGCGACCAAAGCATCATCAGATCGATGGAGGCGCTGCCCGAGCTGTTCCACTCGCCCCAAATCTGGCCGGCGATGCGTTCGGCAGCTTTTTCGTTGCGTTCGCGCTTCAGGTCCGCAAACAGCTTGTCGAGCCGGTTTTCGGTCTTGGCCTCGACCTGTTTGTCTGCCGTCTGGGCGTGCGCCGAAGCCGGCAAGGCGTTTGCCATCAAGGCAAGTGCTAAAATGGCAAAAACGCTCCGCATGCGGGAGAGTCTAAACTCCCGCACGGGAACGTCAAATTGAATTTGCCGTGATGCTCCGGCCGCAGGCGGCCGGGCTGACATCAGCCCTGGCGGGCCTTGTAGCGCGGAGCGGTCTTGTTGATGATGTAGATGCGGCCCTTGCGGCGGACCAGCTGGCAGTCACGGTGACGGCCCTTGAGCGCCTTGAGCGAATTCTTGATCTTCATGTCACTAACCCGTCAGATGGGGCCCATCTCCGGGCCGAAACAAAAGCGCGCCCAACAGCGCGCCCAAATTTGTGTGACTGGCTCTTAGACGAGGAGTCTGGGCCCGTCAACCGCGAGAGGGCTTTGCGCTGCGGATTGATCGGCTTTTTTGCCGGCAATGGTCGTGGCCAAGCCGGCGGGAGGACTTGCCGGTGTCCGGCACACCGGAATCCAATCGCTCATCCGGGCAAGGGAGGGACAGGCGCGGTCTCCGATTCTATCGATTCCGATCGGAAGGCCGGTGTCGGCGTGCCGGCAGAATGCGACCGTATCGTCTCAGGCGTATTCCGTCTTGTCCCCGACATTGCAGGGAAGGCCGAATTGTTCGCCCCAACGGCACAGTGCGCCTGCTGCCGCATTGAGTGCCGTGCCGCGTTCGGTGAGCGAATAGACCACCTTGGCCGGCGTCTCCGAATAGACTTTCCGGTCGACCAGCCCGTCGGCCTCCAGTTCACGCAATTGCTGCGCCAGCATCTTTTCACTGATGCCGGGAATCGACTGTCTCAGCCGGCCGAACCGGCGCGATGCCGTTCCGAGCTCGCAAAGGATGTCTACCTTCCATTTGCCTTCGGTCATCCTGACAGCCATGGCAAATCCATTGTCCGCCGTCTTGTCCATGGTGTTCTCCTTACCGCCAGGTGACCACTTACGCCGAGGTTCGTATTGTGCGCCGCCCATATCAGCATACCTCCACAACGTCGCGACAAATGTCGCGCCGTGGCGCGTCGCCAGTTGATATGGAGTGTTGGAATGAAGCGTTCAATCGCCGTTGTCGGAACCGGCCGCATGGGCTCTGCCCTTGCCCGCGCCTTGCTGGCAGAGGGCCATCGCACGACCGTCTGGAACCGGACAAGAGACAAGGCCGAACCGCTTGCGGCACTCGGTGCCGTCATTGCGCCTTCAGTGCTGGACGCCGTGTCCGCCGCAGAAATCGTCATCGTGAATGTAAGCGACTACGCAGCGACAGCCGACATTCTGCGCGATGTCGCGGTTGCCTCGGCCATCCGTGGCAAGCTGATCGTCGAACTGACCTCGGGTACGCCGCATGGCGCGCGCGAAGTCGCCGATTGGTGCGCCAGGCATGGCGCCAGCTATCTCGATGGCGCGATCATGGCGACACCCGACTTCATCGGCACGGATGCGGCTACGATCCTGATCTCGGGGCAGAGCCAGGCCTTTCAGGAAAACGATGCCGTCTTTCGCGCATTGGGCGGCAATGTCCAGCATGTCGGACAAGATCCCGGACGAGCCAATGCGCTTGATAGCGCTCTGCTGGCCCTGATGTGGGGGGCATTGTTCGGCGCGCTCAATGCGATCGCCGTGTGCCAGGCCGAAGAGATCGAGCTGGGCGAACTGGGCAGCCAGTGGACGGCGACAGCACCAGTCGTCGAAGGGCTCGTCACGGATCTCATCAAGCGCACCAATGCCGGCCGTTTTGCCAGCGACGAGGAGACGCTGTCGTCGATCGCCATCCATCACAGTTCATTCCAGCACCTTCTGGGGCTCATGGATGCGCGCGGAATCGACCGCTCCGTGGTTGACGGTTATGGCTTCATCTTCCAGCGGGCGATCGCGGCCGGCCAGGTACACGGCGACTTCGCGGCGCTGTCGCAGTTTCTTGGAAAAGCTGCATAGGATCGTCGGACAACAAGGCTGGTCGCGTTGTCGTCCAGCCTCACGCCCACAAGTCATAAGAAGAAGGAAGCAGAATGTCCCTGACGCATCTCATCGACACATATTGCGCCGCCTGGTCCACTGAAAGCGCCGAGCAGCGGCGGGCGTTGCTGCTGCCGCTCTGGGGCGACGGCGCAACCTACACGGACCCGTCGGCCCATGCCGACGGCGCTGAAGAGCTGCTGGCGCATATCGCGGGAATTCAGGCCAGGTATCCCGGTGCCCGTGTCCTACGCACCAGCGACGTTGATGTTCATCACGGGGTCGCGCGCTTTGCGTGGAAATTCGTCATGCCTGACGGATCGACCCTGCCAGAAGGCCTGGACATCGCCTTTGTCGACGGGGACCAGAGGCGGATCACCCGCATCATCGGCTTTTTTGGCACGCTGAAGCGGTCTTCTGATTGATTGCGCCAGCGAGACGAGCCAGTGCGTTAGCGCCGGCTTTGCGAAATGCGGGTGAAGTGGCCCATCTTGCGGCCGGGACGGGCCTCCGCTTTGCCGTAGAGATGGACCGCGACGTCAGGTTCGGCGAGCAGTGCCTGCACCTTCTCGATGTCGTCGCCGATCAGGTTTTCCATGACGCAGTCGGAATGGCGGTTGGCATTGCCGAGCGGCAGGCCGGCGACCGCCCGCATGTGCTGCTCGAACTGGGAGATGACGCAGGCCGCCTCCGTCCAGTGACCGGAATTGTGGACGCGCGGCGCCATCTCGTTGGCCAGCAGCGCGCCGTCGGGCATGACGAAGAACTCGATGCCGATAATCCCGACATAGTCGAGCGCCGACAGGATTTTTCGCGCCGCGTCGCGTGCAGCCTCGGCGGTCTGTTCGCTGATCCCGGCAGGCACGGTCGAACTGGCAAGGATGCCGCTGCGGTGGACGTTTTCGGCGGGGTCGTAGACGGCAATGCTGCCGTCGGTGCCGCGCGCGGCGATCACCGACATCTCGCGCTCGAAGGCGACGAAGGATTCGAGTATCAGCTGGCCATTGCCGAGCGAGGCACAGGCGCCGTCGAAGCCGCCGGCAGCCATGTTGCGGAAGACCATCTGGCCCTTGCCGTCATAGCCCATGCGGCGCGTCTTGAGGATGCCGTTGCCGCCGAAGGCCTTCAGGGCATCGGCCAGTTCGTTATCGTTTTCCACAGGGCGGAAATCGGCTGTGGATATCCCGATCCCGTTGAGGAAGGTCTTTTCGACCAGCCGGTCCTGCGCCACTTCCAGCGCCCGAGCCGGCGGATAGACCGCGACTGTCTTCGACAGGTGCTCGGCAGCCACGACAGGGACGTTTTCGAACTCGTAGGTGACGACGGCACTCGAGCGGGCCAGTTCGTCCAGCGCCGCCGGATCGTCATAGGCGGCAACGATCTGGCGGTTGGCGACCTGGGCCGCGGGGCAGTCGACCTGCGGCTCCAGCACCACAATGCGATAGCCGAGGCGGGCGGCGGCCATCGCCAGCATGCGGCCAAGCTGGCCGCCGCCGATGATGCCGATGGTCGATCCGAGGGGAAGGGGGGCGGTCACGCGTCGTCCGTCGGCTGTTCTGCGACCCTTGCGGTCTGGGCGGCACGCCATTCGTCGAGCCTGGTGGCAAGCGCATCGTCTGACAGCGCCAGGACAGCCGCTGCAAGCAATGCCGCGTTGGCGGCTCCGGCCTTGCCGATGGCAAGCGTACCAACGGGAATGCCGGCAGGCATCTGGACGATGGAAAGCAGCGAATCCTGCCCCGACAGCGCCTTGGATTCGACCGGCACGCCAAACACTGGCAGCGACGTCATGGCAGCCGTCATGCCGGGTAGGTGGGCGGCACCGCCGGCGCCCGCGATGATGACGCGGAAACCTGCTGCCTTGGCGCCCTTGGCGAATTCATAGAGGCGGTCGGGGGTGCGGTGAGCCGAGACGATGCGCGCCTCGAAGCCAATGCCGAGCACTTCGAGCAATTCGGCCGCATGGCGCATGGTCGCCCAGTCGGACTGGCTGCCCATGATGATGGCGACGTCGACTTTGTCTTTGCTCACGCGCGGCATCCCTGCTTTTGCAAGGCCTGCGCTTAGCGGAAATGCGCGTCGACCGCAACCAAACTGGGACGCATCGGCCCGAAAACCGGACACGGTTTTCGGAAAGCACGATGCGCAAGTACAAACAGGTCAGAGCGTCCTTTATGCGTCCGCCCGGATGCATGGCGCTCTGACGTATCGGCCCGAAAACCAGACACGGCTCCCCGACGGCCCGAACCGGCCGCTCACAATCAACCGCGCTGTCAGGCGTGGCCTTGCTCAGGCAATGATATCTGGAATGATCCGGTCTTCGATCTGGGCGATCTTGTCCTTGAGGACCAGCTTCTTCTTTTTCATGCGCTGGACCTGCAGCGGATCGCAGCCAGTTGCGATCATCGCGTTGATCGCGGCATCGAAATCAGCATGTTCCTGCTTCAAGCGTGCAAACTCGAGACGAATCTCGGCCTTTTCCTGTTCCGACATGTCTACCGTCTGCAAACTCACTGGCGCACCCGGGGCGCTCCGAAGGCGGGTCGACGACTCCCTGTCGCCGGCGCGAAGCCCTTACCACATTTCACCTCGTCAGGAAATGCTACCACACTTTATTCGACATTGCTGGTGGCTGGTGGCAGACTGTCACGGTTCCGTCACAGAGCCACGTCTGCGGTGGGCGGGTTCGCGTGCGGTGCATCGAGGAAACCATGAAAGGGAGCACCATTCATGTCTCTTGTATCCCATCTTGAAGAGCTTCAGCGGAAGCATGGCGATGTCTCTCGTCAGATCGACGAAGCGATGAACCATCCATCCGTGGACGACCTGTTGATCGTCGCGCTGAAGCGTCGCAAGCTGGCCCTCAAGGACGAGATTGAGAAATTGAAAGGAAAGCCGACCCAGCACTAAAGGTCGTCGAATTCATCTTTTTCATAGGTGCGCATGAACCCATGCGGATCAGTCAGCCGGCGGCGGAATCTACTGCCGCCGGGACCAGTGGCTGACATACTTGCAACGGGTCGATTCAGGGCGAGGCCTTTGGGCCTGACTGATGTGATGTAGCGCAAAGTCGCTGTTTTCTGACAAATTGCTGCGGCCGGGGCCACCACAGGCGTCGGTCAGGCGTTCCAGAACTGATCAAGCCAGATGTTGAGCTTCCTGAAGCCGTCGGTGCTGACAGCATAGACGCGCTTTGTGCCGTCGGCGCGGGCGCTGACCAATCCGGCATCGAGCAGCACTTTCAGATGTTGCGAGACCGCCGGGCGCGACACCGGCAGGCCGGCTGCGAGTTCGCTGACTGTTTTCGGACCGCGACGCAATTCCTCCAGCAGATGGCGCCGGTTGGCGTCGGCAATGGCCAGGAAGGAGTCGTCAGCTTTCATGGCTCCTTTGTGCCGCAACATGTCCGAAATCTCAACCATGAGTCGAAGTTCCGCCGCTGCTCGCGGGCACTCGCACGATGCTGGCCGAGGCCGGCCATCATGCGTCGGCGTCGGCCTTCTGGCGGGGGTCGAGGCGCAGCGATTCAGGTGTTGCGGCGCGGTCGGCCGGCGTGGTCTTGAAGGCCTCGCGCTCTTCGATCGGCACCGCTGCGCGGCGCCTGATGCGGAGCGCGGTGTAGCCGGCGAGGCCGAAATGCGCGGCGGCTGTGGCGAGGAACAGCGCCTCTGGCCTGAGCGCATCCATCAGCCAGGCGCCGAGCAGCGGGCCGACCATGGTGCCGAAGCCGTAGAGCAGCAGCAGACCGCCCGAAACCTTGACGAAGTCCTCGGGCTTGGCGTGGTCGTTGGCATGCGCCACCGCCAGCGAATAGAGCGTGTAGGCGAAGGCGCCATAGCAGGCTGTCATGGCGATGACGAACGGGCCGGAACGCGGCGCCACCAGGAAGATCAGCACAGCGGCGACAGCCGAGGCAAGCGAGGCGCCGATCAGCACGTAGCGGCGATCGGTCCTGTCGGAAATCTTGCCGACCGGGATCTGGAGCGCGGCACCTGCGATGACGACGAGGCTCATCATCAGGGCGATCTCCGGTGTCGAGATGCCGACGCGGGCGCCGTAGACGGCGCCGAGTGTGCCCCAATCGCCATTGGCCACGCCGATCAGGAAGCAGGCGACGGAGGCTACGGGCGAATTGGCATAGAGCCCCTTGAGGTCGAGTGATACGTCCTGCAGCGGCTTGGGGTGGGCGGCGCTGGAGACCGCTGTCGGGATCAGCGACAGGCAGAACAATATGCCTGTCACCATGAACAACGACGCGTTTTTGACGTCGCCGCCGGCGACCATCATCTGGCCGGCCATGATCGAGGCGTAGGTCACCATCATGTAGAGGCCGAAGACGGTGCCGCGGTTCTCGTTGGTGGCGCGCTCGTTGAGCCAGCTCTCGATCACCATGAAAGCGCCGGCCATGACGAAGCCGGTGAAGGCGCGCAGGAAGATCCAGACATATTCATTGACGATCAGCCCGGTCAGCAGGGCGACGATCGCCGCCGACGCCGCGAAGGTGCCGAAGGCACGGACATGGCCGGCGCGGCGCACGACGCGCGGAGCGAAATAGCAACCGGCAACAAAACCGCCGGCCCAGGCGGTTCCCATCAGGCCGAGTGCCGTGGTGGAAAAACCCTCCTCCTGGCCGCGAAGCGGCAGAAGAAGGCCATGCAGCCCGGACGCTGCCAGCAGGAAAGCTGTGCCGCGAAGCAGCGAAAGGATCGGCCTGTAGGTTGCGAGCATCGAACTGTCCCACCAAGAATCAATAGAGCGCCAGGTCGTGAAGACCGCCCCTTTGGGGCTTTTCGGCGACGACTGGATGTCAGTTGCGCTTGAACAGCGCCTCGGCTGCCGATTTGGTCGAGCCCTTGACCCCAAGCTCGGCCTCGAGCCGCGCGATCTCGCTGCGCAGCAGGGCAATACGCTCGTTCAGTTCGCCGACCGAAAGCAGCGATAGGTCCTGGCCGATCTCGTGGGCAAGGGGCTTCTTCTTGGGGTCGTCGTCGAACAGCGCCATTCGATGTCTCCATCCTCGGACAGGCGTTTGCCTGATTTGCCAATGAGAATACATAGTGCGGGCAAGGACATGCAAATGCCGGTTCAGGCCGGACGGAACGGAGAACGACAGAGATGGCCAACGCTGCCAAACTTCCGGCGAAAATGCTCGCGGTGGCGATCACGCAACCGGGCGGACCGCGCGTGCTCAAGGCGGAAAAGCGCGACCTGCCGGAACTGGGCACCGGCGAGATCCTGATCCGCGTGCATGCAGCCGGCGTCAACCGGCCCGACGTGCAGCAGCGCAAGGGCGCCTATCCCGCACCTTCAGGCGCCTCCGACCTGCCGGGTCTCGAGGTCGCGGGCGAGGTGGCAGCGCTTGGCGACGGTGTCAGTCGCTGGCGCATCGGAGACCAGGTCTGCGCCCTGACCCCTGGCGGAGGTTATGCCGAATATGCCAGGGTGCATGAGACCAACGCGCTGCCGCTGCCGGCGGGCTTCACCTACACGGAAGCAGCGGCGGTGCCCGAGACCTTCTTCACCGTCTGGCACAATGTGTTCGAACGCGGTGCGCTCAAGGCCGGCGAGACGCTGCTGGTTCATGGCGGTTCGTCGGGCATCGGCACCACTGCGATCCAGCTTGCCTCGGCCTTCGGCGCCTATGTGATCGTCACTGCCGGTTCGGACGACAAGTGCGCTGCCTGCCTCAAGCTCGGAGCCGACCGGGCGATCAACTACAAGAACGAGGATTTCGTCCAGGCAGTGAAGGAAGCCACCGACGGCAAGGGCGCCAACGTCATCCTCGACATGGTCGGCGGCGACTATGTCGGCCGCAACTACAATGCCGCCGCCGTCGACGGCCGCATCGTCCAGATCGCGACGCAGGGCGGGGCGGTGGCAAGCACCGATTTCTCCAAGCTGATGGTCAAGCGCCTGACCCATACCGGCTCGACACTCAGGCCGCGCACCACCGAGTTCAAGGGCGCAATCGCTGCAGCGCTCGAGGCCCAGGTCTGGCCGCTGCTCGCTGTCCGCCGCGTTGCCCCGGTCATGGACATGATCTTCCCGCTCAAGGAAGCCTGGCGCGCGCATGAGCGCATGGAAGAGGGGGAGCACATCGGCAAGATCGTGCTCGATGTGGGGTGAGGCTTCCCCATGCCTCAGCTGACGGTGCCGCGCACGGCCCAGGCGATGTTGGCGAAGGAGCGCGGGCCGTCGGGCCGACCGGCCTCATAGGCATCCCGTACGGCCGCCTCCGTACGCGCCTTGTCCGCTTGGTCGAGCGTGGCGACAAACTTGCCGATCGGGCCTTCGCCCGCGCCGATGGGCGCCCAGAGATCGGCGAAGTCGGCATAGTCCATGCGCTGCAAAAGCTGCGTTTCCTCGACGCCTGACAGTCCCTGCGCTGCGAAGGCCGCCTTCATCTCGCCCGGCTGCATCATCGGCTGGAAGCAATAGCGGGCGCGCAACTGCCGGCCGGCTTCGCTTTGTGTGGCAAGGGTGTCGACCACCATGCGCATGCCGGGCATGCCGCCATAGTGGTCCCACACAGTGGCCGCGACCACGCCGCCCGGCCGCGTCACCCTGGCCATCTCCGCGATCGCTCTGGGCGCCTCTGGCACGAAATGCAGCACCAAAAGCGCCAGCGCACGGTCGAAGTCGTTGTCGTCAAAGGGCAGCGCGCAGGCATCGGCCTGGCTGATGTTTATGCGCGGATCTGAGTTGCGCGCCTGTGCTGCGGCAACAAAGACCGGCGAGAAGTCGATTGCCGTGATTGCGCTGAGGTTTGCAGCCTTGGCCAGCGCGAAGGTCAGACTGCCGGTGCCGCAGCCGACGTCGAGCACCTTTTCGCCATCGGCAAGCCCGGCAAAATCGATGAACGGAACCGCGAGCTTTCGGCTCCAGCGGCCCATCAGCTGCTCATAGCCGGCCGCGTCCTGCACGTTGAAGCTTGATGCCATCGAAGCCTCCTATGCCTGGAGGCATGGTAGGCCGGGGTGTGGGAGATGGGAAGGTCTGTTGGCCAAGTCCGCTCTATGCGGGCTTGGTTCGCGAATGACCATTCTGCGCACCAATGGCAGTTTTCAGGGACTGGCCTTTGGCGCTGGAGTCTGCACAGCTTGACGAGGAGAGCCTTTTCGTTGAGCCGACACGCCGTTCCCTTCTGACTGGTCCGCGATTATGGTGACACCAAATTCAGGCTCAGCGTTCGTCCCACGTGATCTCACCCCTCTCCAATCCCCGCATCCTCTCTCTCTCGCTTTGGCTGGCCGCACTGGCGGCTTTCATCGCCGTGTCGGTGGAGACGTCGCGGACGCGGATGGCGGACGAGCTGGAGGTGACGGGGCGGACCTTGCACCGGCTGATCTCGCAGCGGGTGGCGCAGCATGATGCGCATCTGACCACGCTGATCGCCTTGTCGAGCGGGGCCGAGCCTGCGTCCGACGGAGCCGTACGGCAGGTGATGGAGAGCATTTCGCGGTTTTATCCGCGCATTACCTGGTTGGCGCTGGTTTCGCTTGAGCCGGATGGAGTGGCGAGTGGTGCCGCAGGCGCGGAGCAGGGATCGGCCGTACCCGGCGGTTTGGAGGCATCGCAGCCAGCCGGCGTCACCGCTTCGGGCGTTGCGGTGCGCGAGGCGGTGGATGTGCCACCAGGCGGTGGCGTCGATCTGGCGCCCCTGGGAGGAAACATCGCCGCGCAGGTGAGGGGCAGGCCGAGTGTTTATGCCGCTGGCGCGGGGCGCTATCTCCTGGCCAAGCGCGCGCCGGAGCCTTCCGACCACGCGGTGGTGCTGATGATCGATGCGGCGAAGCTTGTGGAGCCGGAGGAGCGGCCTGATTTTGCGCATCTCAGGATCAGCCTTGATGGCGACGAGCTGGTGGATTTGCCGGCCGAGGCGTCGGTTGGGCCTGGGGTGTCGTGGCTTGTGCCGCCACATTTCGAGAAGGTGATCGACGGCGAGGGGCAACGGCTATTGTTGTCGCTCGACCGGTCGTTGCCGTTGGCGGCGCTGGTACCGCCGGGGCGGTTCTTGGGCTTTGCCGTGGTGGCGGGCTTGTTGGCTGCGGCCTTGAGCTTTGGGCTCGGGCAGCGGGCTGAGGTGAAGCGCTCCGAGCTTGCGGCGCGCGAGGCCGAGGAGCGGCTCTACGTTCAGGAGCGGGAGACGCGTCTTGCGCACGCCTCGCGCGTCAATGCCATGGGCGAGCTGGCGTCGGGCATCGCGCATGAGCTGACGCAGCCGCTGACCGCACTTCTCAGCCGCAGCCAGGCGGCGCTCCGGCTGTCGCGGGCGGATAGGCCCGACATGGCGATGATTTCGCAGGCGCTCGACGTCAATGTGCGCGAAGCCAAGCGCGCTGGCGAGATGCTGAAGCGGATGCGCGATTATGCCTCCAACAAGGCGCCCGAGCGGGCACTGCAGGACCTGAATGCCATCGTCGCCGAGGTGGTGGCGCTGACCCGCACCGATCTCGAGCGACGCGGGGTGGCGCTGGTGCTGGAGCTTGGCGAGCCCGCGCCTGAGGCGGTGGTCGATGCCATCGAGATGGAACAGGTGCTGCACAATCTGATCCGCAATGCGGCGGAGGCGACGGGGTCGGGCGGGGTGGTGACGATCGCCACTGGGCGGGCTGGGCGCGAGGCGAAGGTTGTCGTCAGCGACGACGGACCGGGGATCCCTGCCGAGGTGCTGCCAAAACTGTTCACGCCGTTCTTCACCACCAAAGCCGACGGGATGGGGCTGGGACTGTCCTTGTGCGCATCGCTGGTGGAACGCGTGGACGGGCGGATCGCGGCGGAGAACGGGGCGCGGGGAGCGCGGTTCACGGTGAGTTTGCCGTTGGCAAGGAGCGGCGGAGCGTCGGCCACGGAGAGCAACGGATGACGCATAGGGTCTATCTGGTCGACGACGACGAGGCGGTGCGCGAGGCGCTGGCCTTCCTGCTCTCGACCTATGGGATTGTGGCGGAGACTTTTGGCGATCCGCAAACGTTTCTCGCGCATGTCGATGAGAACAAGCCGGGCGTGCTGGTGGTGGATTTGCGCATGCCCTTGGTGTCTGGGCAGCAACTGCACCAGAAGTTGGGCGAGCGTGGAATCGACTGGCCGACGATCATGATCACTGGGCATGGCGATGTCGCGGCCTGCCGACGCGCCTTCAAGGCTGGCATCCAGGATTTTTTGACCAAGCCGGTCGACGGCGAGGTGCTGGTCGATGCGCTGCAGCAGGGGTTTTTGAGCCTCGATGCCGGGCTGGAGAAACGCGAGGCGCGCGCTCTTCTGGCAAAACTCACGGAGCGCGAGCGCGAGGTGCTCGACATGGTGGCGCGCGGCTGGGCGAGCAAGGAAATCGCCGTAGCACTCGAAGTCTCGGCCCGCACCATCGACGCGCACCGGGCGAAGATCGCCGAGAAGCTGGGCACCAGTTCGGTGGCCGAGCAGGTGCGGCTGGCGCTGATCTCCTAGTGGACATGACCCCTTCTGAAAGCCGGCCTCCACTTTTTGGGGTCATGCCCTTGGCGGTCGCAGCAGTAGGTAATCCTACCTAGGCCAGGTGGTGGCATCGCGGATTCAGCCTGCGGTGCGATGCGGGTAGTTCTCTGTCCGGACAAGCGAAACGCTTTCTCCCGAGAAAACATCAGGACAGGAACCCAGTCATGATCAAGAACATCCTCCTTGCAGCCGTTACCACTGTCGCCGTCACCGGCGCCGCTTCCGCCCAGGTTCTGACCGAGAAGAACATCTCGTCGAGCCTCGCCGTCGAGATCGCCCAGGCCGCCGTCCAGGCATGTGCCGCCGACAAGTACAATGTGACCGCCGCCGTGGTCGACCGTGCGGGTGTGCTGCGCGCGCTGGTCCGCGCCGACAATGCCGGCACCCACACCGTTTCCGCCGCCCAGGACAAGGCCTTCACCTCGGCCTCGTCGCGCACGCCGACCTCGAAGATGGCCGAGAACGTGCAGAAGAACCCGGGTGCGGCCGGCCTGGTCGACATCAAGGGTTTCCTGGTGCTCGCAGGTGGCATGCCGATCAAGGCGGGTGATGCGGTCATCGGCGCCATCGGCGTCGGCGGCGCGCCCGGCGGCAATTTCGACGAGGCCTGCGCGGTCAAGGCGATCGAGGCCGTTGCCGACAAGCTGAAGTAAGCAGCTTCGATTGAACCAGGCTCGCCGGTATCAGGTCCGGCCGGTGGGCCTGGCCTGCCTGTCCCGAAAGCCAAAACCGGTTTTCGGGCCGATACAAAAAGCCCCGCTTTCGGAGTTTCCGGAGGCGGGGCTTTTGTCGTGGAGAGGCGTTTTGAGAGACAGCGCGCGCGTTGCGGCAGGCTGTTTGTGGGCAATTGGCCATTCTGCCCAAAATCGTTGCGGAGCAGGGCGAATACGTCTATATACAGCCCGAATTTCCCATTTTCTGGTGGTCTGACCACCGCCCGCGTGAGGGACGCGGGCGAGCGAAGAGGATATATCGCATGGCCAATACGCTGCTTATGCCCAAGGCGACCGCCGTCTGGCTGGTCGACAACACCGCGCTGTCGTTCGACCAGATCGCGCAGTTCTGCTCGCTGCACCCGCTCGAGGTGAAGGCGATTGCCGACGGCGAATCGGCGCAGGGCATCAAGGGCATGGACCCTGTCATGACCGGCCAGTTGACGCGCGCCGAGATCGCCAAGGGCGAGGGCGACATCAACCACCGCCTCAAGCTGTCGGATCCCAAGGTCCGCGTGCCCGAGACCAAGCGCAAGGGCCCGCGCTACACGCCGCTGTCGAAGCGCCAGGATCGCCCGAATGCCATCTACTGGCTGGTGAAGAACCATCCCGAGCTCAAGGACGCGCAGATTTCGCGTCTGGTCGGCACGACCAAGGCGACGATCGAGCAGATCCGCGAGCGCAAGCACTGGAACATCGCCCAGCTGACGCCGATGGACCCGGTTGCGCTCGGCCTGTGCTCGCAGATCGACCTCGACATCGAAGTGCAGCGCGCTTCGCGCGGCCGCGAGGCCCCGGCGCCTGTCGGCGACACCCTGCTGCCGGCAGCGCTGACCGAGCGCCTGACGCCCGCGGCCATGGCGCCGAAGGACGAGGACCAGGAACTCGACGCCAATGCCGTCTTCGCCAAGCTTTCGGCGCTCAAGTCGAAGGAGCCCGAGGACGAAGACGAAGACAAGTTCTGAGCCCAGAGCGTTTCCGCTTTTCTTCGAATCGCGGAACCCCTCTATGTCGTTGTTTTTGCGCAATTCTTGATGGAAAACCGCTGCGCACTTTTGCTGGAATGCTCCAGGCTGCTCACACATGAAAAGGCCCCGCAATGCGGGGCCTTTTTTGTTTCTTGCGGGAGCAGGTTGGATGGCGTCCCGGCTTCGAACTGCCGCTACTCCTGGACGCGGACGGCTGGGAGATCCTTGCCGGACTGGTGCAGGGTGAGGCTTGGGGCAGAGCCGTCGCCTGCCGCAAAGGTGATCGCCGCATCGACTTCCTTGTAGAAGAAGCGGCGCTCGCTCTCGGGGAACAGGCGCAGCCGGGGCTGGCCGGTCAGTTGGGCGTAGAGCTTGTCGCCATCGCGGCTGATGGTGAAGACAAGGCCTTGCATGGCAGCGTAGCGGCCGACATAGCCGTCGAACAGCGACGCATCGACCGACACCTGTTTGGGTCTGGGTTTTGGATCGTCGAGGGGGATTGCGGCGTCGAGCAGGTGCATGCCGATGTCATTGACGCCAGCGTCCGAGTTGGACAGCACAACCACGCCGGCCTTGGTCTTGGGGTTGAAACCGATGAAGGTGCTGAAGCCGCCGGTACCGCCATTGTGCCAGACGACCTGACCATTGGGTGTGTCGGTCAGCATCCAGGCGAGCCCGATCCTGCTGCCGCCGATGACGTCGTTGCGCGGCACCAGCGAGCTGGCGAGGGCCGCTGCAAGGGGCCTCTTGTCGGGTTCGATCGCCATTTCCAGGAAGTTCAGCATGTCGTTGGCCGAGGAACGCAGGGCGCCGGCGCCCTCAAGGGCCGGCAGGTCCCAGTTGGGCACGGGTTCGAGCCAGCTATTGTGGCCGCCCGCCATGCGCGCCTTGAGCTCTGGCGATAGCGCAATCACGGTGCTGTTCATGCCCAGCGGGCTTGTGATGCGCTGCCTGACCAGTGTGGCGTAGTCGACGCCGGCCCTATGGGCGAGCGCGTCGCCGAGCAGGCCGAAGCCGATGTTGGAGTATTCGTATTTGGCGCCGATGGCGCGCGGCAGTGTGTAGGACGAGAGGAACCCGTAGAGCTGGGCCGTGGTGTAGTCGGCATAGGGATTGGCGTCATCAGTGGGCGCCATCGTCTCTGGGATCGACGGCAGGCCGGAGCGATGCGTCGCGAGGTCGGCAAGAGTGATTTCCGCGCCGAATTTGCTAGGCACAGAGACGCCTGACGGCAGATGCCTGGCCAGTGGGTCGTCGAGCCTGAGTTCGCCGCGTGCATCCATGTCGGCAAGGACAAGGGCGGTGAACAGCTTGGTGATCGAACCGATCTCATAAAGCGTGTTGCCGTCGACCGGACGCTGGTCCGCGGCGCTGAACCGGCCATGCGCCAGGATATTGCGCCCCTCCGGGCCGATCGTGCCGACGACAATGCCGACGCTCTGGGCCTGGTCGTCGATGCGTCTCTTGAGGATGTTCAGGATGTCGGCATCGGCAGGGAAGCTGCCGTCACCGGTGCTGCTCGCCAATGCAGGTGTGGCGGCCGAAAGCAGCGGGCCGCCGATCAGCTTGTCGATGTAGAGCAGCCCCCCGGCAAAGGCGGCGACGGAGGCAATGGCGGTCGCGACAACAAGGGCGCCCTTGAGGGCGGACGGTTTTCTTCGAGAGTGCATGGCGTTGCTGTCTCCGGGCAGGACTTTCCGAACGGATCTTTCGAAAAGCCTTTGACCGGAACAGATTGCGAGAGCATTGCGGCGGGGCTGCCTCCGACCTCGCTACCGTTTCTGGCTCTCTAGCCGGCGGGGATGAACTTCAGCGTTCCGGCGACGCGCGGGCCGCCACCATTGTCGGACGGATGGTTGATGCCGTCCATGACCGGCAGCTCGGTGAAATCGAATGGGCTGACCCCTGCGAGGATGGCGGCGTTGACGCCATACTGGTTGGGGTCCGAGCGGCGCTGATGGTGGGTGTAGATGCCGCATTTCGAGCAGAAGTGATGCTTCGCCGACATGGTGTTGAACTGGTAGACGGTGAGCGCCTCTGCGCCTGCCACGACATCGACGCCGCCGAGATCGGCGGAGACGGCGACCGCGCCCTTCATCCGGCAATAGGAGCAGGTGCAGCGGCGGGCCGAGTTGAGGCCGTTCGACAGGCGCACGCGCAGACGCACCGTGCCGCAATGGCAGGCACCGTCGATTTCCTTGAGGTCCATGTTCATTGGCGAAGTCCTTCACTGGATACTGACCATCCAATGAGCGTTCGTTTCAGCCGGATCAAGACGGCGCGGACGCCGGTCCCTTGTGCCAGGGCAAAAAAAGAGCCCGGCACGGGGCCGGGCTTGACTTGGGAGGTGAAGGGAAAGCCCGGCTAGACCCGGGAGCTGCGGTCGCTGTCGAAGGTCTCGCTGCGTTCGACGCTGCGATAATAGTCGACCAGCAGTTTGCCGCGTTCGGGCTTGAAGCTGCGGCCGGCGGAGGTGACGGTCGAGATGCGGTCGATGCGGAAGGCGCGGAAGTCGTTGCGCATCTCGCACCAGGCGATCAGCGTCCAGACCTTGCCCCAGAACCACAGGCCGAGCGGGCGCACGTCGCGGGCCGAGCCGCGGCCTGCCTCGTCATTGTAGTCGAGGCTGAGCACCTGGCGCTTCTCGACCGCGCGCTCGATCAGGTCGATGGCCTCGCGGTCGGCATCGGAGACCACCCACATCGGGGTGTGAATCTCGGTGCGGGCGATGCGATCCTTTTCCTGGTCGGGCAGGACAGCACCGATCTTGACCAAAGCCTCGTCGGCGGCCCTCGCCATGGCAGCACCGCCGAAGGCGCGGACCATGCGGGCGCCGGCGACAAGGGCAACGATTTCATCGCGCGTGAACATAAGCGGCGGAAGGTCGAAACCCTCCCTCATCATGTAGCCCACGCCGGCCTCGCCATCGATCGGCACACCCGTCGACTGCAGGTCGGCGATATCGCGATAGATCGTGCGCTCGGACACCTCGAGCCAGGCACCAAGCTTCTGCGCGGTGACCAGGCGGCCGCCGCGAAGATGCTGCACGATCTGGAAAAGCCTGTCGGCCCGTCTCATGAAAATCCCTCGAAATCCGGGACGTCGCGCGTCCTCGATGGCAGCGCAATAACGTCCAAGGTCATTTTCCGCACATCGTCACCCCTTGGGTCGCCGCGACTTCAGGCGATGCGTTATTCCGGCAGTCCCATTGCGTCATTCCTGACTGGGGCGGGTCAGGCGGCCATGGCGGGACAATGCAACTGTATCATCGCACAGTGCTCCTGACAGCATATTGTCAGGAGGCTTGCGCATATTCGCGCGCGAACATGGTCCGCATCTGGCTGAATTGCTCTTTGTTTTCAGGCAGAAGGGCTTCGAGAAAGGCGACAGCGAAGGTGCCGGGCGCCGAACCGGGGGCGGAGACGATCCTGCCATCGGCAACCGCATGGAGCACGTCGCTGTAGCGCGATGCGCCGGCATAGGCGGGTTCGTGGCCAAGAATCCAGTCGCGGCCGTTGGAGGTGTGGGAGACACCTTCAAACAGGCCGGCGCGGGCGAGCGGCAGCGTGCCGCCGCAGATGCCGCCGACAACGCCGCCCCGCGTCCTGACCGCATGGAGGATGGCCGAGACATCGGGTGCATCCTTGCTGGTCCAGCCGTCGGAGCCGATGACGGCGATGGCGTCGAGGTCGGTGTTGTCAACAGGGTCGGCGCTGCGCATCGCGATGAGCTTGAGACCGCCGATGGAGGTCAGCGGCGAGGCATGCGGCGACAGCGACACCACGCGCAGCCCGAACCATTCGACCGCCGAGGCAGCCAGCAGGCCATATTCCCAGTCGGCATATCCTTCGATGAACAGCAGTCCAATGGTCTTGGTCATGGTCTTTCCCCGTTGTGGCCTTGTCAGTTGTAGTCGTTGCGCCGCGCGAAGCGGTCGGGCCAACCGATGTCCTTGCGGATGTCTTCCGGCAACGAATTCATGAAACGTTCGGTGCGGATCTCATTGTGGATGGTCCTGAGCTTGCCGGCATAATGCCTGACGGAGCGGAACAGATCGGGCGTGAAGCTGGGCATGACAAATCCTCCATTTCTTGAACGGGAGGAGTATCTCACACCCCTCCTGACAGCAGTCTGTCAGGAGTTGGCGGATGCCTGTTCGTCTTTTGTTTTCATGGCTTCACCGGCACCGTGTAGTTGAGCGCGAGGCGGCCGCCGTCGGCGAAAATCGTCTGGCCGGTGATGTAGCCGGCGTCGTCGGACGCCAGGAACGCGGCGACCGAGGCGATCTCCTCCGGCTCGCCCAGGCGGCCGAGCGGGGTGCGCGACAGCACGCGGCTGCGGGCTGCCGGATCGGCGATGCCGCGGGCCATCATGTCAGTGGCGATGGAGCCGGGGCCGATGGCGTTGACACGGATGCCCCAAGGCGCGAGCGCCAGCGCCATGACGGTGGTGAGTTGGGAGACGCCGCCCTTGGACACGGCATAGGGCACCTGGTCGGGGATGGCGACGACCGAATTGACAGAGGACATGTTGACGATGGCGCCGGGCGCGCCGCCCGACTTGACCTTCTCGACCATGAAACGCGCCACGGCCTGGCCGGCGAGGAACGAGCCCTTGAGATTGACCGACAGCACGCGGTCGAAATCGGCCTCGGCGAGGTCAAGAAAGTCGGCTTTATGGTCGATGCCGGCGTTGTTGACCAGGATGTCGACGTCGCCGAAGGCGTCCAGCGAGGCAGCGACGAGATTGTGGACGTCGAGGCGCTTGGCGACGTCGGCGCGGACGAACAGCGCCTTGCCGAGCTTCTCCAGTTCGGCCTCGGCGGCGGAGCCATCGTCCTGCTGGAGGTCGGCGATGACCACGCGCGCGCCCTCGCGCAGGAAGCGCTCGGCGATGGCAAAACCGATGCCCTTGGCTGCACCCGTCACGATCGCCGTCTTGCCGTCGAGCTTCATGATGCACTCCCTGCAGCCGCCATTGGGGAGGCGGACAGTGGCGGGAAGCGGGGCTGAGGTCAACGGGTGGCCTCGGGGCGACGCAGGTGCGGGAGCGGGCTCGCCTGATAGGGCTGAGATCGATGCTGGTTGCCAACATTCGCCGCAGGATATAGGGTACCCCCCTATATTATGTGAGGTAGCGATGTCGCATGTCGTCAAGGAAAAGGCCAAGCTGCTCGCCCGTGTCAGGCGCATCAAGGGCCAGGTCGAAGCGGTGGAGCGCGCGCTGGAGGCCGAACTCGGCTGCGCCGACGTGCTGCAGCTCGTCGCCTCGGTGCGGGGTGCTGTCGGCGGTCTGACTGCCGAGCTCATGGAAGACCACATCCGCGACCACGTGCTTCAACCCACCGACGCCGCCGAACGCCAGCGCGGCGGCGACGAACTGATCGACGTCATCAGGACCTACTTGAAATGAGCAACAATCATCCGCACGGCCACGGCCATTCCCATGGCGAGCACGCCCATCACGATCATGATCATCACGGGCATGGGCATCGCCGCGCGTTCGAGGCGGCGCACAGTCACGTCTTCCTCGGCGAGCGCCACGACCGCAATGCGCGTCGCACGATGTTCGTCATCGCGCTGACAGCGGTCATGATGGTCGTCGAGATCGTTGCCGGTACGATCTATGGCTCGATGGCGCTGGTGGCCGATGGTTGGCACATGTCGACGCACGCGGCAGCGATGCTGATCGCAGCACTCGCCTATGTCTTTGCACGCCGGCAGGCGCACAATCCGCGCTTCACCTTCGGCACCGGCAAGGTCGGCGATCTCGCCGCCTTTGCCAGCGCGGTGATCCTGGCGATCGTGGCGATCTACATTGGCTGGGAGAGTGGCGTCCGCCTGATGAACCCGGTGGCGATCAATTTCCGCGAGGCGGCCATCATCGCGATGGTCGGCCTTGCGGTGAATCTCGCCAGCGCCTGGTTGCTGCATGACGGCGGCCATGACGCACATGACCACGGCCATGCCCATGGTCATGGTCATGACAACAATTTGCGTGCAGCTTATGTGCATGTGCTGGCCGATGCGCTGACCTCGGTGCTTGCCATCTTCGCACTGGTCATGGGCGCGATCTATGGCCTGCGCTGGATCGACCCGCTGATGGGTACAGTCGGTGCGCTTGTCATCGCCCGCTGGTCGTGGACGCTGATCCGCGACGCCGGTCGTGTGCTGGTCGATTATGTCCCGTCAGGCGAGGACCTGCCCGACGAGATCCGCGACGCGGTGCAGACCGACAAGGACGTGATCACCGACCTGCATGTCTGGCAGGTCGGCCCGGGCCACCATGCGGCGATCGTGGCGCTCAAGTCGAGCGCGCCGGCGACGCCCGAGACCTACAAGTCGAAGCTCGCCCATATCCACGACCTGTCGCATGTGACCATCGAGGTGCAGCCGGCCTAGCGAACAGCTTCCAGTCGGGCACGCTAGGTTGCTGGAACCACTGCGGGCTCCTTGAACCTCAAACCGAGGATAAACGGCACGCTGAGCGCGTAGACGGCGACGACCGAGAGCCAGATCGCCCCGGGCCATTGAGTCCTAACCGCGAGGTAGATGCTGGAGAAGGCGAGCGGTGCTGCGATCGAGGCCAGGCTCAGGGCAGACGCCAGCACGCCCTGGAACTGGCCTTGTTGGCTTTCATCGACCTGACGGGTGGCAAGCGACTGCAGCGCCGGCACGCCGATGCCGCCAAGGGCAAAGACCGGCATGATGGCAAAAATCATCCAGCCGTCTGTGGCAAAAGCCATGACCACCAGTGCGGTGCAGGCGCAGGCGATGCCGATCAGGATGGTGGCCCGCTCGCCGAGCAGCTTCACCGCCGGTCCGGGAAGAAAGGCCTGGGCGAGGGCCTGGCAGACGCCGAACGCGCCGAGCGACAGGCCGATCCAGAGGCCGTTCCAGTTGAACGTATCGCTGCCCCACAGAGCCCAGGAGGTGCCGTAGGCCTCGCCGGTGGCGCTGAAGACGAAGAACACGAAGATGACCGGCAAGAGGCTCTTCACCGAAAACACCCAGCGCAGTGGCTTGAGCGGATTGAGGGCGGCGAGGTCGATCTTTTCGCGGCTGGGCGTTCGCGACTCCGGCAGGATGAAGAAAGCCAGCAGGAGATTGCAGGCGTTGAGCGCAGCGGCGGCGATGAAGGGCAGGCGCAGCCAATGGTCGCCGAGCACACCGCCCAGCACCGGCCCGATGATGAAGCCGACGCCGAACATGGCGTTGAACAGGCCGAAGCGGCGGGCTCGCTGTTCCTTGGGCGAGATGTCGGTGATGTAGGCGGTGGCCACCGAGATGTTGGCGCTGGTGAGGCCGGCGACGGCGCGGCCGAGCAGCAGCATCCAGAGGCTCGGGGCAAAGGCCAGGAACAGGTAGTTGACGGCTGCACCCGCGAGCGAGATCAGCAGCACCGGCCGGCGGCCGAGCCGGTCGCTCAGCGAACCGAGAACCGGTGCGAAGACGAACTGCATGGCTGCGTAAAGCGCGGTCATGACGCCGATATAGACGGCGACATTGTCGGCATGCGTGACGTCGCGCAACAGCGCGGGCAGGATCGGGAAGATCAGGCCTATGCCGACGGCATCAAGGACAATGGCAACATAGATGACGATGAGCGGTCTGCTCATGGCGGACTCCAATGAACGCGAGCGTACAACAGCGCCTCGCGCCGATGGCTGCTCGCAACGGGGCCTGATCGATATCAGGCGGGATGATTTTCGGGAGACGCTGGCGACCCACGCTCGAAACGGCATGGGTGCTTATGCTTGACCGCCTGGACGACTATTCGTCCACCTGTTTACTCCGCCACTGAGCGGATCAAGGGAAGCGGTCGCTTTTCGCGACAACGCTGTTTACGCCAGGTGATGTCGCCCGGCAAGAGGGCTCGGCTCCTGCACCGCTTCATCGTAGCTGCCGCGCCTGCGTCGGCCCTGCTGGCGCTGTTGGCAGCAGTGATCGCGGCCTGGCTCGACAAAGCTGCCGCGCGGGCCGCATAGTTCCTGGCGTCGCCCGGCCCGATCCAGCAACCGGCCGTGGCGGGTGCCCGTCCAGTTCGGAACGCCTGAGACGCTGATGCGTTGGGCCTGCGGCTGAGATCAACGAGGAAAGGATCAGACATGGCCATCGCCAAGAACACGATCTGCCTGTGGTACGACAAGGACGCAGAAGCCGCGGCGCGTTTCTACGCAACGGTGTTCCCCAACAGTAAGGTACATGCCGTCCATCGCGCGCCGGGCGACTATCCCTCGGGCAAGGAAGGCGACGTGCTGACGGTCGAATTCACTGTCGCAGGCATCCCCTGCCTCGGCCTCAATGGCGGGCCCGCCTTCGAGCACGACGAGGCTTTTTCGTTCCAGATCGCCACCGACGACCAGGAGGAGACCGACCGCTACTGGAACGCCATCGTCGGCAATGGCGGGCGGGAAAGCGCCTGCGGCTGGTGCAAGGACAAGTGGGGCGTCAACTGGCAGATCACGCCGCGCGTGCTGACCGAGGCCATGGCTGCCGGCGGCGGTGAGGCCAAGCGCGCCTTTGCAGCGATGATGGACATGAAGAAGATCGATGTCGCCGCGATCGAGGCGGCCCGGCGCGGGTGACAAGTCGGCCTGATAGCCGCAGTGCGCCCTGCCGGCGCGACCGGCAGGGCGGACATGGCTGGCAACCATTCCCGTTGACCAGCCAATAGTTGGTCCGTATGAATTTCGGCATGAGCATGATCTCGCGTCTTATCGTGGTAGGAAAGCGCATGGGCAAGGTGGCGTAACCACCGGGCGAAAGCACCCATGCGCGGCAAACAGGCTCCTCGCGGGGCCTTTTTTGTGCCCGCCGCCGGACATGCGTCTGCGGTGCAATTCCCCGGACGAAAGACCCTGCCATGGATCGCCAGGAACCTGATGCCTCACCGAGCCTCGTTGCTTCGTCCGGAAGGGCCGGCGATGACGGCTCGTCGCGGTTTGCGATGTTTGTGGCGCTGTCGGCGCTCTCGGTGCTGCCGGTCAACATCATCGCTCCCTCGCTGCCCAACATCGCTCAGGAGTTCGGGGCCGATGCTTCCGTCATCAACCTCGCCGTCGCAGGATATGCATTCGTCACCGCCTTTGTCGGGCTGATCTCCGGCGGCCTTCTTGATCGCTTCGGACGGCCGCCGGTAGCACGGGTGTCGATCTCGCTTTTCGTCGCGGCGTCTGTTGGATGTGCGGTTGCGACCGACATCACCACGTTCCTGCTGTGCCGTGCCGCACAGGCGGCCATTGCTGCCTGCTTTTCGGTGGCGCTTGTCGGGATCAAGTCGACGTCGAGCGCCGAGACCGGGGCCAGCCGGATGGGCTATGCTGCCATGGTGTGGGCGATCGCGCCGATGGTCGGTCCGACACTCGGCGGCACTTTGGACGCGTTGTTCGGCTGGCGGTCGATCTTCCTTGGCCTCACCGCTGCCGGTCTTTTTGTTCTCCTGCTACCTGGGCATGGGTTGCGGGAAAGGCCTGCAGTGGCTGATCGATCTGGATATCTCGGCGCGTACAAGCTGCTTCTGCGCAGCGCGAAATTCTGGGCTTATGTGCTGTGCATGACGTTCTCTATGGGAACGCTGTACATCTTCCTTGCCGGCGCTCCGCTGGCCATTGGCGGATCGAGTGCAGTGCTAGGACTGTATATGGGGCTGGTCCCTGCCGGCTTCATTTGCGGCAGCTTTCTGGCCGGGCGTATCGGCGCAAGGTTTGCCCGAGGCCGGATCCTTGTCCTGGCTCGGACGCTGACATGTCTGGGACTGCTGGCCTGTCTCGGACTGGCGGCGATTGCCGCATCCCACCCGCTGGCGTTCTTCGTGCCTTGCATGTTCATCGGCGTGGGCAACGGATTGACGATGCCTACGGCCAACATGGGCGTGATGTCAATTCGGCAGGACTTGCCCGGAACAGCCGCCGGCCTGTCGGCCGCCATGTCCATTGGCGGCGGTGCACTCGTCGTGTCGCTCGCTGGCCTGTTCTTTGAGGGGCATGGCGCCATCGCAGCACTTGCAACGACGATGCTGGCGTCTGCACTGCTGGCGCTGCTTGCGGCGGTCATCGCGGTCTGGCTGGACAGGGATGATCGCCCGAACGCATGAGGCGTGGGCGCGCTTTGCCAAGGGCGGGTGAGGGGCCACCAGGAACCGATCGTTGAGCTAGGGAAGATCCTTTCGCAACCGGACAGCGGGTGCGATGTCGGTCTGCACGGTCCCGGCAAAGCGGAAGCCTGAGGCCTCGTAGAACGGGCGCGCCCGCTGTCCGGCAACGACGTCGAGCGTTTGCGCTCCGAGAGCCTTGGCGCGGCGCTCGGCTTCGGCGACGAGCAAACTGCCAATCCCTTTCCGCCATGCTTCCGGCGCGACGAAGAGATCTTCCAGTTCAGCTCGGGCGGCATTTTTGCCGGCAAGGACAGTCACGAAGCCGATGGTCTCTCCGCCCAGTTCGGCTACCACGACATGCGACAGGTGCGCGGCCGGAACTTCGCTCGCCTCCGGCATTGCCTGCAATTCCTCGACATGGTCTCCCCAGGCCAGCGAAGACCGCAGCTTGAGCGCGCCGAGGGCGTCCCTGTCCTCGACCCGAGCGCGCCGGATGACGATCATCGAGGGTTCCGTGTTCTCGCTCAGTTGCGCCTCACGTCTTTTCGCCAGGCAAGGCTCTGGCCTGCCTGACCCAGTCGTAGAACTGGGCCTCGTCGAACGGCTTGTCCTCGTAGATATCAAGATAACGCACGTCGGCCTGCTTCGACGTGCCCGGCGGCGGCGGCGAGAGCTGCGCGCCTTTGAAGAACGCGACCTTGACGTATTTCGTCAGGCAGTGGAAGCCGAGGAACCAGAGGTCCTTTTCGGTGCCGTAGAAGGGCGAGTTCCACTTCACCGCCTTGATCACGCCGGGCACCGCCTCGGTGACGAGGGTGTCGATGCGCCGCCCGATATCCTGTTTCCATCCGGGCATGGCGTCGATGTAGGACTGGACGACGGCATCGCCGTAACCCTTTGATATCTGCGGGTTGCCGCCCGACAGCAGTTTGGGCGCCGCATCCTTGGCCATCAGGCGCGTCCCTTGGCAGCCGGTAGGGCGTCCTGCCTGTCGCTGAAATAGGGCAGGAAGAACATGTAGATGCCAGTCGGGATCAGCACGGCCAGCGGCGGCAGGGGCAGGTAGTAGAACCACTCCGGTAAGGTGCTGAGCGCCATTCCGGCAAAGATCGATGCGACGATCAGGCAGAAGAGGAGCGAGGTCCAGCGATGGACCGTGCGGATCACTTGTCTCATTGCAAATACTCCTGGAATCGATGGTGCAGCGAGGTCAATCGAACCTGGCTATGACATTGACCAGCTGGTCGAAGAAGCGCGGCCAGCCGACAGACGCACCCTGGAAGTAGGCCTTCTGGGCGGAGGTGAAACCACGCTGCTCCATGCGCAGGCTGGTGCCCGACGCGGTGGGGGCCAATGTCCAGGTAACGATGCTCCGGAGGTCCTTGGTGTCCCAGCGATAGGACAGGGTGCGGTTCTCTTCGACCGTCTCAACCTCGCAGTCGACCTGGCCCCAGTCGGCGGAGAGCGTGAAGCGGCGGCCGGCCACCGGGCTGAAGTCGTTGTTCATCAGCCATTCGGCAATGAGATGGGGCTGGGTCAGCGCGCGCCAGAGTTTTTCGGGCGGATAGGGGAAATCGCGCTCGACCACGACCGAGCGCGTGGTGTCCATTGTTTCGGTCATTGGTCCATCCTCCTGAGCAAATTTTCGAGATCGTCGAAGCGGTCGGTCCAGAAGCCCGACATCTCTGATGTCCAGTCGATCAGCGTCTTCAGCGCATCGCGCTCGACGCTGTAATAGGTGTAGCGGCCCTCATGCCGGTCGCGCACCAGCCCAGCCGTCTTCAGGATCTTGAGGTGCTTGGAGACCACGGGTTGCGAGACGCCTGCCTCGGCCAGCAGGCCCACGACGGTGGTGTCTCCATTGCGGCAAAGGCGCTCGAACAGGCCGCGCCGCGTCGGATCGGAAAGCGCGCGAAAAATCGCGTCCTGAGGTTCCGTCATAACTCATACCCAAATGGCTATGCGATGATACATAGTCAATCGGGTATGGGTGTGTCAATGCGATCCCGGATCAGGAAATCCTGGGGCGGAGCACCTGCGCAAAACGCGGATGATCACGCAGGGTGTCAAAATCGGCGTCGCTGCGCAGCATGTCGATGGTGTTCTGCGGGACTTTCCTGCCGGCCTTTTCGAGGTAGTCCAGCGCCTGTTCGACCTCGCCCGACAAAGCGTGAATGCAGGCTGCGTTGACCTGGGCGATGAATTCGTCGGGTTCGATTGCCAGCGCTCGCGTCAGCCAGGCGTGCGCCTTTTCCCTGTTGCCCAGATAGGTAAGCGCCAAAGCGCCGCGATGCAGCGGCGCAGCATCTTCGGGATAGAGGGCCGTGGCACGTTGGGCTCGCTCGAAACAGACACCTGCCCACTCCAGCCGTTCCGGATCGTCCCGTTCGACGAAGGCGGCGATCATCATCGGCGACACATAGTCGTCCGGTCGGAGCCGGGAGGCCAGCTTGAACAGCGAGACCATTTGCTCCCGATCGTTGCGGAAACGTGCCATGGTCGAGGCGAAGAAGAAATTGGCGTCGTAGGAATTGGGGTCGATCGCCAGCGCCTGCCGGTAAGACTGGTCGGCTTGGGTGTAGTTTTCGTTGCAGAACAACGCAAAGCCCTTGGCCGTATGCGCTTCCGGCAGACCGGGATCGAGCTCCAGCGCCTTGTCGGCAATAGCCAGGATGGCATCCGCCGGGATGCTGCCGCCGCCATGCCAGTCGCGCAGATAGCAGTCGCAGATGACCAGACCGGCATGGGCGCGGGCATAGGAGGGATCAAGCTCGGCCGCCCGGGCGAACATGCGCCGGGCCAGGATGAGGCGTGATTTCGTCAGTGCCAGCGCCAGCTGTCGGCCGTGAAGCTCGCAGTGATAGGCCTCGACATTGGCGGTACGGGCCTGGTGAATGGCCTGCCTCTCCTCCGGCAGCAGTTCGAGTTCCAGGTGCCCGACGACGGCTTCGGTGATCTCGTCCTGGATAGCGAAGACGTTGGCAAGCTCACGGTCGAAGCGCTCTGCCCAGAGCAATTCCCCGGTCGCGCCCTCGAGCAGGCGCGTGGAGACGCGGACGCGCTGGCCCGAGAGACGAACGCTTCCCTCGAGGAGGTAGCGGACCCCGAGTTCGCGGGCGATCTGGTCGCCCCTGACGGCGTGCCCCTTGAAGGCGAAGCTATAGTTCTTCGAGACGACCCTGAGCTTCCGGCTTTTGGCGAGCGCGGTCGTGATGTCCTCGGCGATTCCGTCGGAGAACCATTGCTGGTCGGGACCGGAGTTGTCGAACGGCAGAACGGCGATCGAAGGTCTGTCGGCCGGCGAGAGATCCGGAAGTGCGGTGTCGCCTGAGCGGGACGTGAGGCGCGCCGCATCGAGGATGTAGCCGCGTCGTGGCACGGTGCGGATCAGACCTTCCGCTTGCGGCCCTAGGACCATGCGGATGTCCTTCAGGCATTGGCTGAGCGAGTCGTCCGAAACGATGACATCCGGCCAGACGACCTCGATCAGCTCGTGCTTGTCGATGACCCTGCCGGGGTTGGTGACAAAGTAGGTGAGCAGGCAGAGGGATTTTGGGCGCAGTCTGAGTTCGGCAGCGCCGTTTCGCAGCGTGCCTTGCCTGAGATCGAGCGTGTGACCTGCGAATTCGAAAATCGACATGATCGGCATGGTCCGGCTGTCGTCACGCCACAATCATGCCCAAGGATCGCAGGTATTGCCACCGGCTGCGATCCATTCTCTTTTGCTGGTGCCGATACGGCTCGTAGCGGAAGTGGGCGCACCGCCTCCGCTACGTCGTCTTCTGGCTCGATCAGCCCTGTGGTGTCGCCGTCGCTTCTTCGTCGACGTCGTAGGCTTCGACAAGTTCAGGCTCTGCGTCGGCATAGGCCGGGTTGGGCGTAACGAGATCCTTGAGGGTTCCGCCTGCGCCGTCCATGCCTGCCGCGGCCAGCAGCGCGTCGATCAGCGGCTTGTTGCCGGTGAAGCGCAGCAGTTGGTCGGCGAGGTCGCCCGCGCCGGAGCGGTTGGCGCCGTCGCCGCCCGAGCGGCCGGCGGAGAAGCCCTGCGTGTCGAATACGCGGATGCTCTCGATGCGGCTTGCCGGCTCCATCAGCGCCTTGAGCGCTTCCGGCAGCATGCTGATGCGGGCCTGGGTCAGCTCGAACTGGATCATCTTGTCGGACAGCGTGTTCGACGCCTCGTTGCGGGCCCGGATGGTCTGGGCATGGGCCTCGCCCTCGACCTGGATGCCTTCGGCGCGCACCTTCATCGCCTCGGCGCTGGCACGTGCCTCGACGAGCGTCGCCTCGGCACGATCCTCTGCCGCGGCCTTTTCGGCGGTGGCGCTGACGGTGACGGTGACGGCCTCGGATTCGGCCGCCTCCTGCGCCTGCAGGATGGCGATCTGACGGTTACGGTCGGCGATTTCGCGCTCGCGGGCCGTCTGCACCTTTTCGTGGGCCGCAACGCTCAGGGCCTCTGCCTCGCGCGCCTTGGCCTCGGCGCGCAGCGTCTCTTCGCTCTTCTTGGCGATGGCGACTGCCATGGTCTGGCGGCTCAGTTCGACATCGCGTTCGGAGTTGATGCGGGCCTCTTCCCTGGCCTTGCTGGCGGCAGCCGAACGCTCGGCGATCTCGCGCTCACGCTCGATCTGTGCGCTCTGCTCGGCAAGCTTGGCGTCTTCCTCGGCCTTGGCTTTCTCGGCGCGGGTCAGCGCTTCCTTGTTGGCGACGTCGCGCTGCTGGTCGAGGCGGGCCTCTTCTTCCTGACGCTTGAGGGCGAAACGCTGCTTGGCGGCTGTCATGTCCTGCTCGGCGATCGCCACTTCGGTCTGACGGGTGATCTCGTTGCGCTCCTTGCGGCGTTGCTCGGTGATGGTGGTGAGCTTGGCCAGGCCGACGGCATCGAACGCATTGGTCTCGTTGAAGAACTCCTTCGGCGTCTGGTCGAGGCCGGTGAGGCTGACCGATTCCAGCTCAAGACCGTTGGAGCGCAGATCGGTCTCGACGGCGTCCTGCACCGCCTTGACGAAGTCGGAGCGGCTTTCATGCAACTGGTCGAGGGTGTTGCGGGCAGCCACTGAGCGCAGGGCATCGACGAGCTTGGCTTCGACCAGATCCTGGATCGCCTTGGGGTCGTTGACGCGGTCGCCCAGCGTCTGGGCGGCCAGGCCGATGCCGTCGTCGGTGCCGTCGACACGGACGTAGAATTCGGCACGGATGTCGACGCGCATGCGGTCGGCGGTGATGAAGGCATCTTCGCGGCGGCGGTCGACCACCAGCTTGACGGTGTTGAGCTTGACCCGTGCCAGCGCATGGACAACCGGCAGGATGAGCGCGCCGCCGTCCTTGACGACGCGGCGCCCGCCGACGCCAGTACGGACGAAGGCCTCGTCACGTTCGGCGCGGTGGTACAGCCGGCCGAAGGTGAAGCCGATGGCGGCAACGATGACCGCAACGATAGCGGCCCATATCAGGAATTCCTGGATAGCTTCCAAAGTCCGCTCCTATTTTGACATGCAGATGTGACGTGCAGGCCGGCTGTGCCGACCAGAAAACCTAAGGCCCCTGGTCGCTTCACTCGCTGGTGAAGGGGATGACCAGAAAGATGCGATCACTGCCGGGCACGGCCGAAACCACGACCACCTCGGCCCCCTTGTCGATAACGCTGCCAGGGTCGGCGGGCCGCGCCTTGACGGTGTGCAGGTCGCCGTGCTCATCGCGAACGCGGATTGCGCCGGGCACACCGTCGTCGAGCGGGCCAAGGGTGACAATGCCGCGCCGGCCGATCATGTGCTCGCGCGTCACCGCGTAACTTTCGTCACGCGGCAACACCTTGGCGATGCCGTTGCCGACCAGCTTGGTGACGCCGACCGCAACGGGTGCTGCAACTATGGCGTAGGTCCAAGCCGGCAGGGCCGAGATCGTGCCGTCGAGCAGCATGCCTGTTGCACCGAAGCTGGTTAGCAGCAGCATACCGAGAATAGAGAACGGCACGCGGCCGAAGTTCAGCCAGTCGAACAACTCGCCGATGCTGGTACCGTCGATCATGTCGGCCACTGAATCGCCGAGCGAGACGCTGCCGGCGAAGTAGACGACAATTTGCAGCACGCCGAGGCTCAGCCCGGCGAGCAATGGGTAAAGATAAAGCGTTGAGGCGGACGTGAAGTCCTGAAGCATCGCTTATTCCTTGTTCTCGATCTCTTCGCGCAGGGCGGCCAGCCGGTCGTCAATTCTTCGATCTCGCCCGAATGCCTCGAGCTCGGCAAGATCTTCGCTGCGGGACGCACCCGCCGGCAAGTCGGTCAGCCGGCCGACGGCGCTGAGGGCAGCGGCGATCCTGTCTTCAGGGGAGGGGTGACGGATCGCGGCGGCCGTGGCCTGGCCCTGCGTCTGATGCTGGCTGGCGCGGCGTGCGATCTTCACCCGCTCCTCGGCATCGCGGCGGGCTGCGGCAGCGGCATTGAGGGCGGCTCTGGAGTCCGCAATGCGGACATCGACATCATCGACCAGCTTGTCGATGGAAGCGACCTGGGCATTGATATCGTCCTGGCGGCCTATACCTGCACGCGCCAGGTCTTCACGGCCGGAACGCAGTGCAACACGGATGTTGGCGTCGAGCCCGACATGTTCCTCAAGTAGATCTTCGCGCTGCATGGCATAACGCTTGCGCTCGGCGATGAGCGCGGCAAGGCCGGACTTGAGCTCGTCGGCAGCCTTGTCGATCTCGCGGATGGCCTGCTCGGCAACCGCTTCGGGTGCCTTGCGCTCGAGGCTGTCGATGACGGTGGTCACGAGGCCTGCCGCGAGGCGGGACACTCGACCGGAAATGGACTCGGTCTGCATGGCGTCGATCTCCTTGTTTTGCATCTCTCGGGAAAGAGGCACTGACAGCGAATAGGTTCCATCCTGCCGGATGAGGTGAGAAAGTGAAATCTTTTCAGTTGTTTCGCTGTATCCTGTTACCAGGAAACTGGCGATCAGGCGGCCGTGGAGGGTGGCCAGGGATACGCTGTCCACGCCCTTGAACGACATCAGCTTTTCGTCGAGCGGCAGCCGGTCCGCCGACCACAGGCCGGCGGCGTATTCGCGGATACCGTTGGTCACCAGGCGGGCAGGCAAGCCTGTCTGCAATCTGATCTGCTCGTAGGCCAGGCGCTGCAGTTCGAAAGTGTCGGCACGGTTGGACGGCGTGAGCGCATCCAAGATGTCGCGAACGCCTGCATAGGCACGAAACGTATCGGCAAGGTCGTTGCGGCCGCTTTCATCTAGGATAAGCTTGTAGTTCGCAGACTTCATGCTCAACTCCTTACTTCAATCACTTAGGAGGTGATTTTGATTTTGTCAAGAAAATCACCGATACGGTGATTGAGCGCATTTCCTGGCGATGCAGGTGGCGCGCTTCGCGAGCCAGGCGCCCATCGCCGCCTTGCGAAAGGCTGGGGCAGTGTTGCACAACGGGGCATGTCCAAGACCACTCCCGCTACGCTCGTGCTCTCCAAGTCGGGCATCCCGTTCGCGCTTGCGACCTATGACTACGATGCCGGGGCCGAGCGTGTCGGGTTGCAGGCGGCCGAGGCGATGGGGGTTTCACCTGGCATCGTGCTCAAGACGCTGATGGTCGAGGTCGACGGCAAACCGGCCTGCGTGGTGGTGCCCTCGGACCAGGAGGTCAACATGAAGAAGGTGGCGGCGGCCTTCGGCGGAAAGGCGGCGCAGATGATGAAGCCCGACAATGCCGAGCGGTTGACCGGCTACAAGGTCGGCGGCATCTCCCCCTTCGGCCAGCGTAAGCAGGTGCCGACTGCTATCGAGGAATTGGCGACGCTGGAGGACGAGGTCTTCCTCAACGGCGGACAGCGCGGCCTGCAGATCCGCATGCGCCCGGACGACCTGATCGCCGCACTGGGCGCCAAGGTGGCCGACCTCATCCGCTGAAATCGGCTTGAAGGAGCTGGCCGCCTGGCGGCGGATTTTTGCACGTGCCGCCAGGAGCGGAGCGCGGTCGGGGGCCTGACGCGCAGATCCGTTACCCCCGGCGTCCTGCGCTACTTGCGCGCGTCGATGAAGTGCTGCTTCAGCCGCGTTACCTGTTCCGGTGACCAGTCCTTGACGTCGGTCACCTCGAGCCAGGCATCGATATAGTGCTCAGCGGCGTAGACGTGGCCATGGCCCATGGGCGAGGTGGTGCCGATGGCGATGTCGAGGACGAGTTGCAGGAAGGTGACGACCGGATACCAGCGCAGTTCGGGCGAGACATCGGGGCCGCGGGGCGTCTTCATCCAGTCCGGCTCGCGGTAGAAGGCGTGCGCGTCGAAAAAGGTGATCGGGTCGCTGGCATATTGCAGGTAGACGATGCGCAGCGGGCCCCAGACGGCGCCGGGAATGGCCAACGCGTTCTTCTGGGCGGTGAAGCGGACATAGGAGCCGTCGCGGAACTCGGGCAGCCATTGGGGCGTGCCGGGATTACGGTCGGTGGTGATGGCGTTCCAGATGCGACTGGGGAAGGGTGGGCCGACCCATAGTGCGCCCTGGTAGGGATCGCCCAGCACCTCGAACAGCTCGTTGGACAGCTCGGACGAGAGCGCGCCGAGACTGAGGCCGTAGAGATAAAGCTTCGGCCGTGTCTCCTTGGGCAGGGTGCGCCAGTAGCCATAGACCTCGGTGAACAGGGCGCGGGCCTGCTCGGCGCCGTAGCCAGGCTCGACCAGCAGCGACAGCCAGCTGGCCAGATAGGAATATTGCGCCGCGACACTGGCGATGTCGCCATTGTGCAGGAACTCGACGGGATCGATGCCCTGTTCATCGACCCATCCGGTGCCGGTGGGCGTGATGATGACAAGGGCCGAGCGCTCGAAGCCGCCGGTGCGCTTGAGTTCTTCGAGTGCGAGGCGGGCACGCTCTTGTGGCTTTTCGGCGGATTGCAGCCCGACATAGACGCGGACCGGTTCCTTGGCTGGCTTGCCGGTGAGTGCCCCAATCTGGGCAGCGGTCGGCGCGGTTGCGACGTAAGAGCGGCCCATGCGGCCGAGATCCTGCCAGCGGACAAGCGAGGCGGCACTGCCGGTCTTGGCCGGATCGGTCGGTTGCCGCTCGTCCGGCGGCATCAGGCGGTCGAGGCGCTGGAACGAGCTGTCGGTAAAGCGCAGGCCATAGCGGAAGACGACGCCGTCGGCGATGGACCAGAAGACGATGACGGCGATGGTGGTGCCGACGACATAAGAGACACGCTTTGGCACGAAGCGGTTGAGGTGCCGTGAGACGAAATAGAGCGTGATCTTGAACAGCCGGGCGAGTGTGATGAGGATGACGAAGGTGACCAGCGCCAGCGCGCCGACCTCGAGCGGATGGACGCTGTCGACCGGCTCGAGGCCCATGACTGATCGGATCGAATTCTGCCATTCGGAGGCGCGCCACAGGAAGGCAAGGCCGATTGCGGCGCAGGCGACTACAGCAACGATCTTGGAGATGCGCAGGAAACGCGCCTTCGGCTCGGGCAGGCCGAGATAGTGCCACAGCCAGCGCAGGAAGAAGCCGACACCGTAGCCTGCGGCGGCCGAGCAGCCCGACAGCACGCCCTGGGTGAGATAGTTGCGCGGGATCAGCGTCGGCGTCAGCGAGGCGGCGAAGAACAGGGTGCCGATCAACAGGCCCGTCAGCGAGAACGAGTACCAGTATCTGACGATCCAGTTGCGCAGCATATTCCGGTGCCCCTCATGCAATCAGGGGCAACTTGCCTTGAGGTTGGCGTGCAGGCAATGGCACAGCGTCCAAATCTGCGGGTGCGGAGGATGAAGCGTCGTCGCGTTCCCAATACTGCTCGACGGGCTCATGGCGTGTCGAATGGTGAGCCTGTCGAGCCACGAGGGCGCTAGACTCCGATGCCTCGAGCCTTCAGCGCCTCCGTGATTTCGTCGAGGATGGCAGGATCGTCGATGGTAGCGGGCATTTTCCATTCCTCGTGGTCGGCGATCTTCTGCATGGTGCCGCGCAGGATTTTTCCCGAGCGCGTCTTGGGCAGGCGCTTGATGGTGACCACCATCTTGAAGGCGGCGACCGGGCCGATGCGGTCGCGGACGAGGCCGACGACTTCTTTTTCGATCGTTGCCATGTCGCGGGAAACGCCGGAATTCAGCACGATGAAGCCGCAGGGCACCTGGCCCTTCATGGCGTCGGCAATGCCGATGACGGCGCATTCGGCGACATCGGGGTGCTCGGCCACAACTTCCTCCATGCCGCCGGTCGACAGGCGGTGGCCGGCGACGTTGATGATGTCGTCGGTGCGAGCCATGATGAAGAGGTAGTTGTCGTCGTCGATGTAGCCGGCATCGGCCGTCTTGTAATAGCCGGGGAACTCGGCGAGGTACGCGTTGAAGAAGCGCTCGTCGGCGTGCCACAGTGTCGGAAGGCAGCCGGGCGGCAGAGGCAGCTTGACCACGACATTGCCAAGCGTGCCGCGCGGAACGTCATGGCCGGCATCGTCGAGCACACGCACGTCGTAGCCCGGCATCGGCACGCAGGGCGAGCCGTATTTGACCGGCAGCAAGCCGAGCCCGACAGGGTTCTGGCTGATCGGGTGGCCGGTCTCTGTCTGCCACCAATGATCGATGACAGGAACCTTCAGCTTCTGCTCAGCCCATTTGATGGTTTCGGGATCGGCGCGCTCGCCGGCGAGAAACAGGGTTCGGAATTTCGTGAGGTCATACTGCGGAACGAAGAGGCCTTGCGGATCTTCCTTCTTGATGGCGCGGAAGGCGGTCGGCGCGGTGAACAGGGCGACGACACCGTGTTCCGAAATGACCCGCCAGAACGTGCCGGCGTCAGGTGTGCCGACCGGCTTGCCCTCGAACAGGATGGTGGTGGCGCCGTGCAGCAGTGGGCCATAGACGATGTAGGAATGGCCGACCACCCAGCCGACATCCGATGCGGCCCAGAAGACCTCGCCCGGCCTGACGCCGAACTCGTTCTCCATCGACCATTTGAGCGCGACCATGTGGCCGCCATTGTCACGCACTACGCCCTTGGGCTGGCCCGTGGTGCCCGAGGTGTAGAGCACGTAGAGCGGATCTGTGGCGGCGACGGAGACACATTCGGTGGTGCGGCCAGCGGCGCGTGCCGCCCCCACCGCCTCGGCATAGTCGAGGTCGCGGCTGGCGACGAGGTCACATGGCAGCTGAGGGCGCTGCAGGATGAGGCAGCGCTCGGGCTTGTGGGCCGAGAGTTCGATCGCCTGGTCGAGCAGCGGCTTGTAGGCGATGACGCGGCCGGGTTCGATGCCGCAGGACGCCGAGACGATCAGCTTCGGTGTGGCGTCGTCGATGCGGGTGGCGAGTTCCTTGGCGGCGAAACCTCCGAAGACGACCGAATGGATGGCGCCCAAGCGAGCGCAGGCGAGCATGGCTATGGCTGCTTCCGTCACCATCGGCATGTAGAGGATGACGCGGTCGCCCTTGCCGATGCCGTGGTCGCGCAGCACGCTGGCCAGCGCATTCACCTCGGCCAGAAGTTCGGCATAGGTGAATTTCTTGATCGTGCCGGTGATTGGGCTGTCGTGGATCAGTGCCACCTGGTCGGCGCGGCCGGACGCGACGTGGCGGTCGAGCGCATTGTAGCAGGTGTTGCATTCGGCTCCGGTGAACCAGCGGCCATAGACGCCCGCACCGGCGTCGAACACCTTGTCCCAGGGCTTGGACCAGTCGATTGCTTCTGCCGCCTCGGCCCAGAACCGCTCGGGGTCACGCGTCCAGCCGTCATAGACCTCATGATAGCGAGATGACATGGCGTCTCCTTCCCAGGATGTCTTTGCCCTCGAGGGCCTTTTATGGTTGGCGGATTTTGTAATGTCCTTGCGGCGGCGGCGTCCATTTGACCTTGGTTTAACAGCGGCTCCGAAAATGGTGTTTCGACCGTCTTTTCGAGGCGCTTCCGCGCAAGGCCGCTGTTCTCAATTCGTAGCGCCCACTTTAGCAGATCGCCGGCAGCGTGGGGCGCTTTGACAGCGGCGCGCGAAATTGGTCAAAGACGGCATGTCCAAAGCGCTGTCGCTCGTCATCATCGCCATGATGGCCATCCAGATCATCAAGCCGCTCGGTCTGCCAGGGCTCAGGCAGCGACGCGATTTCTGGAAGCTTGCGGTAGCAGCGCTTGCGGCGATCTCGATCACCGCACTTCTCGGGCACTAGAGCATTTCCGCTTTTCTTCGAATCGCAAAAATCCTCTATCTCTTTGTTTTTGCGCAATTCCGGACGGAAAACCGCGGCGCACTTTTCCTGGAATTGCTCTAGAAGGCTGGCGCCAGGCCCTGCCAGGAAATATGGGCGCCGAGGACGGCGAGCCCGGCAAAGAACCAACGCCTGAAGGTTTCCGGTTCGATGCGGCCGCGCAGCCAGCCGCCCAGCCACATGCCCAGCAATGCCGGCAGCACAGCGTAGGCCGAGATGCCGAGCGATTGCATGGGCACCGCGCCGTTCATCCAGAGCCCGACGGCAAGTGCTGCCGTGGAGACGGTGAAGGACAGGCCAAGTGCCTGCACCAGGTCGTCGCGGCCAAGGCCAAGGCCGCCGAGATGGGGCACGGCCGGAATGACGAAGACACCGGTAGCGCCCGTCATCACTCCGGTTGCGGCGCCGACGAGCGGGCTGGCCCAGGGCTCGATGGCGGGGGGCACCGACATGCGCAGCCTGAGCAGTCCGAGCACGGCATAAGCGAGAAGCACAAGGCCGAGGCTGGCCGTGACCGTAGTCGTATAGATGCTGGTGATGAGGCCGCTCGAGGCGAGGGTGGTGAGGAAGACCGCAACCATCATCGGCCACAGGCGACGCGTCAGCGCGGAGACATTCGGGCCGGCCAGCAATTGCCAGATGTTGGTGACGAAGGAGGGCAGGAGCAGGATCGCGGCGGCCTCGGCCGGCAGCATGACGAGGCCGAGCAGCCCCATGGCGATTGTCGGCAGGCCAAGCCCGACGACGCCCTTGACCAATCCGGCAAGAACAAAGACCGCACCGACTGTTGCGACCAGCAGTAAGGGCTCCAGCATGAAGCGAAGATGCATCGATCCCGGAGTTGGGGCAATGGAGGGCGAGGGGGCCGAGGCAAGCGGCGCCCGCACACTTGCCTCGGCTGCAGAACTCGCCGGAGAGAAACCCCTTCCCCACCCCGGCGAGCCTATTCCCGATCTGATGCAGACCGGGTCCGGCTTTCACCGGCAACCGAAACGTTGCATCAAGCGTGCCAGCCGGGTGTGTGCCGAAATGGGATAAAGGCGGTTCAAAGTGCCATTGTCGCCTCGTTGACGATGCCGAGGCGGGCTTCGATCGCAGCTATCTTTTCTGGGGTATCGGCGTTCGCCACCTCGATGTCGATGAACAGTTGCTCGAAGCCACCTGGCGTGACGATGGCGAACATCTGGCCGGGCTCGTCGCCGATGGTTTTCCAGGAATGCTCGACGAAGGGCGGCAGGGTTACCACCGTGCCGGCCGGGGCGTCGAACTCGTCACCGCCGCAGCGAAACCTGTAGGTGCCCTTGATGACGCGGAAGACCTCGGTCTCGCGTGTGTGGGTGTGGGGTTCCGGGCCCCGGCCGGGCGGCGTGAAGGTCTCCCACATACCGAAGGCGCCGTTGGTGTCGGCAGCGGTGGCGTGGATAACGACCCTGGCTCCGAAGGGCGCGCGGCCAAAACACTCGCTGTCGGGCAACGAGACTACGGCCTTGTCAAACTGGGACATCCTCTCCTCCATCCCGAAACGGCACAAGAATACCACTGAAACGGAGCGGCTGCGCCGCGGCTACAGGAGAGGTGCCTGCGCCAACTTGCGCTGACGCCGTGACCTATCGCGCCTCACGGACATTGGTTTCACATTGGCGGCTGCAAGCGGCCGAGGGCATCCGATGAAAATCCTTGTATTCCAGCATCTCAGGGTCGAACACAGCGGCATCTTCGCCGAGTTCTGGCGCAATGCCGGGCATAGTGAGCACATCGTCGAACTGGACGAGGGCGAGGCGATCCCCGACCTCGACGGCTATGACATGCTGGCCGTGATGGGCGGGCCGATGGATGTGTGGCAGGAGGAGCAGCACCCTTGGCTCGTGCCTGAAAAGGCGGCGATCAGGCATTGGGTGCGCAAGCTCCGGAGGCCCTATCTCGGCATCTGCCTAGGGCACCAGCTGCTGGCCGATGCGCTGGGCGGTAAGGTCGGGCTGATGAAAGCGCCGGAGGTCGGGCTGGCGACGGTCGAATTGACCGAAGCGGGCCGCCGCGACCGGCTGTTTTCCGGCGTCGAGCCGAAGATCGAGACATTACAGTGGCACGGCGCGGAGGTGTCGATGCTGCCGGAAGGCGGAGAAGTGCTGGCCGGGAATGCCGCCTGCGCCATCCAGGCGATGCGCGTCGGCCCCAATGCCTACGGTTTCCAGTATCACATGGAGATCACCGACCGCACGGTTGGAGACTGGTCGAAGATCCCCGAATATGCGGCGAGCCTGAAGCAGGCGCTTGGGGCGGAGGCGGCGGCGCGTCTCGCCCAGACGGTCGCGCCTTATCTACAGGCGTTCCGCAAGACGGCCAGCCGCATCAACGACAATTTCTTTGTCGCCACGGGTGGTTGAGGGGTAGGTGGGGTGGCGGGCGCCGACGTGGCCGGTTGTGTTCGAGGGCGTATGGCCCTAGGCAGGCATGAACCGGAACAAGAGGACGATGCATGCCCAGACCGACGAACTACAATCAGGAACGCCGCGACCGTGATCGCGCCAAGGCGGCGAAGAAGGCCGACAAGCTGGCCGCCAAAGCCGAGGCAAAGTTGCGCGGCAAGACCGGCGCGGATGCCCAGCCGGAGCCGGAAGGCGACACCGAAGAGTAGGGCTTCGATGCACCGGTGGGTGCATCGGGACGCCGAACTATTGCACCCTGCCCGTGATCGTCGGGCCGGTGCGCCGATCAATCCTTGTCGTTGATGAAGATGCCCGCCTCGCGCGCCGCAGCGACGAAGGCCCGCCGGGCAGCCATGGCCGGCTTTTCGCCCGAGATGGCGTCGGAGCATGCCTGAAGGGCTGCGCGATGCTTGGGGCTTTTCTTGCCGGGCCAATTGTTGAGCAGGAAAGCCGAGGCCTCCTTGGCACTGCGCAGCAGCAGCGGTGTGCCGGCGGCATCGCCCTTTACGGTGACGGGCGTTTCAAACCTGATATTTTCCATCGCCGCTCATACGCCAAACCGGCGCGGGAAGCGAGGCGGATTAAGCCAAGCGACGCCAAGCGCCCGCACAGGCCATTTTAGCGGAAGGATATATGCTTTGGGGCCTTGTCGGGCTTTGGCTGCCGTGACAGACAAAACCTGTCATTTCAGGCAATGAGACAACATTTCATGTCCAGCATTTCAGCAATCAAGGCCAGTTTTTGTGGTTTGACCTTGCATGGTCTTGCGCTTGCGCCGGCGGCTGGCTTTGGCACGATGGCCGCCTTGGACTGAAGCCGGCAACCGCGGCCGTAGGGCCAGAACAATCACATGCGTTTGTGCGTCTGTCGGCCGATCGGGCAGCGGGACGTGCATGGGAGGAAAGCCAGCAAGACCGGGCGCGTGGCGGACCGTTGGGGTTCGTCGCATTGGGGGACTATCTATGTTTCAGAAAATCAGAACCGGCCTGATCATCGCCGCGCTCGTCGGCTTGCAGGCCACGTCGGCGCTGGCGTTCGGTGCGATTGCCGTCAACGACTCGCAGGGCACGTCGGCCGAAGAGGCCGGCTACGGCCTGGGTTGGGGTTCGACGCAGAAGGAAGCCGAAAACAACGCTGTGTCGGCCTGCAAGGCAGTGGGCAACGACACTTGCGAAGTCGCGGTCTGGTTCGAGCAATGCGGCGCCTATGCCGGCGACCGGGTCAATTATGGCATCGGCTTTGGCGAGACCAAGAAGATCGCCGAGAGCAAGGCGCTTGAAGACTGTCCGAACTGCAAGATCATCGTTTCGGAATGCCAGTAAGCTCACGCGTCCTCCCGGACGCGCAAGGGTGCTGCAAACCCTGAATTCGTCCATGATCCCTCCCGAGAATCGATTCTGGGTTTCGTGAGCATGGCACTAGACTACGGCTGCGCGGTTGGCGCGGCCGCCACCCGCTCAAGATGGGATGAGGAAAAAATGAAACAGGTCCTGTCAGCCGTTTTCGGCTTTTTGCTTGCAAGCGCCGCGCCGGCCCTTGCCGAGGGTGACCGCTACCGGGCCTTCAGCACCACCGCCGAGAGCATCACCGGCGACATCACGATGGACGATTTCTCCATCACTTTCGCCAATGGCGAGGGACTGAAATTTTCGGCTTTGCTGGGCGATCATTTCGTCGTCGACGGCCAGCGGGTGAACGCGTCGGTCTACAGTGTCGAGACGCCGTCCGACCCCGAGTTGGAGAACGGCAACCGACTGTGCGGGGCGGGCGACGTTTCCTATCTTGCGACCTGGTCTGGCGGCGAGGGCCTGACGGTCGTTGCAGTGTTCACCGGCGACGAGCCGCCTGAAAGCAGCGACGAGATGTGTGCGTCGTACACCTACATGGACTAGGTCCGTCGGCGTGACTGCGGTCCCGCCTGCGTGGGCGCTTGGCAGCAGGCGCGCGTGGTGGTTTGGTGGCGGCGTCGCTGCTCAGGGAGATGCGCCATGCCAGACGGCCTGACGTTGCTTGCCAACCGGCCCGAGGCCTTCTCGGAGCCTGAACTTGCCGCCTTCGCTGCGCTTGTGGCTTCGGGTGGACAGGTGCCGACCGACGGGCTCGCGCACAAGGTGCGGCAGGCGGAGCTGCTGGTGACGATCTCCGACGGCGACAGCATCGTGGCCACCTCGGCGATCAAGACGCCGTCCGATGACTATCGCGCCTACCAGTTCGCCGAGGCCGGTTCGGTGCTCGATCCCGAAAACTTCCGCTGCGAGTTCGGCTATGTCGTGGTCGCTCCCAGCCATCGAAATCGGGGGCTGGGCCAAATGCTTGCCGAGAAGGCCCTTTCCTCCTGGGGCACGGCCCCTGTTTATGCGACGACGCTGATCGGAAACGCAGCGATGCATCGGGTGCTTGAGGCGAACGGTTTCGTGCGAAGCGGTGCGGCCTACCCCGATCTCGACGCGCCTGACGACCTCCTGCATCTGTTTGTGAAGACCGGGACCTGACATGACCATGGAAGCGGGCGGGGACATCAAGATCCCACAAGGGGTGCAGACGGCGGCCGCCATGGTGGTGGCGCTGGGGACCTATACGCTTGTCTACTACGTTGCCGTCAGTCTGGTGCTGGTCGCCCAGGATGCCTTTCCTGATCTGTTTGCACTCGTGTTGATGGGCGTCCGGCCGAATGTCGTGCAGATGATCGCCGCCGTCTTCGGCGCGGTATCGAGCATGTGGATTGCCAAGGCGGTGTGCGACCTGACGCTGACCCCGTATCAACAGCGGCCGGTGTTCTGGATGTTCACTGGCGTGCTGGGGGCGATGACGCTGGGCAAATTCGGGGCGCCGTCGATGGGACAGCAGATGGCCGTGGCGACGCAGTTCGTGACGGCTGTGGGCATGGCCTACGCGCTGTTCTGGCGGGAGGGAAGGATGCCCGATATCATAGATGAGGGACCAATCGACTGACGGCCGGTGAGGTCTTGGCTCTTCTGGGGGGAAGATCATGCACGACGAAGGTGTTGCCCGCGTCGCGTTCGGGCCAAAGACGCTGGGCGCCATGTTGCTGGCGCTTGTCGTCTATGTGGTTGCCTCATAGGTCGTCATGCTGGCGGTGACCTTGGCGGTGGGGGTGCTCGTCTCCGCTGCGCAGTGGCTGCTTGGTGATCCAAATGCGCCGCTGATCCGCCTCATCGGTGCGGTCCTCGGCTCGGTCGCCGGAATGTGGTCCGCGCGCCAGGCCTGCGATATGGCCTTCGACGCGTATCAGCCGCGCCCGGTGTTCTGGATGTTCGTGGTTGTGTTGCTGGCCGCTGCCGGCAGCCGGGTGTCCGGCAATCTGGATATCGCACAGCTGGTGCTCGGTGTGTGCAATATCTGGCGGCGCTGCTGGCTGCCTTCTTTTACTTCTGGACTACGCGCTCGCCGATCACGACGACAGCCGGAATGGTTCGTTCTGATTGAGCCCCGGTTGCCGTTTGACCAAAAGCCCCGGATCGCTCCGGGGCTTTTTCATTTCAAGCCATGAGGGCGAAGCTTACGCAGCCTTTTCCAGCGCGGACTTCCACTGGCCAAGGGCTGCCAGGTGGTTCATGTGGGCGCGGTGGGTGAAAGCGGCCTGGCCGGCGGCGAGGTTTTCGACCTTGCCCGACCATGCCTTCTGCGGCGCTGCCTGCAGCGCACGGCCGTAGGAGAAGGTCAGCTTCCACGGATGCGGGCCGATGGCGTTGATGGCGTTGAGGTTGGCGGTTGCCTCTTCGTCGGACTGGCCGCCCGACAGGAAGGCGATGCCCGGGACCGCAGCCGGAACCGTCTCGCGGAACAGCTTGATGGTCTTTTCGGCGATTTCTTCGGCGCTGGCCTGCTTGGCGGCCTTCTTGCCGGAGATCACCATGTTCGGCTTCAGGATGGTGCCTTCGAGCACGACGCGGGCGGCGTAGAGCTCGTCATAGAGCTTGACCAGCGTCGCCTTGGTGACGTCGTAACAGGTGTCGATGTCGTGGGCGCCGTCCATCAGCACTTCCGGCTCGACGATCGGTACGATACCGGCTTCCTGGCAGAGCGCCGCATAGCGGGCGAGGGCCTGGGTGTTGGCCGAGAGCGAATAGGTCGACGGCACGTTCTTGCTGGTGTCGATGTCGATCACGGCGCGCCATTTGGCGAAGCGGGCACCGAGCTTGTAGTAGTCGGCAAGGCGCTCGCGCAGGCCGTCGAGGCCTTCGGTGATGGTGTCGCCCGGGAAGTTGACGATGGCCTTGGCGCCGGCGTCGACCTTGATGCCGGGGATCGCGCCAGCGGCCTTGATGAGTTCGACCAGCGGGGTGCCGTCGGCAGCGTTCTGGCGAATGGTCTCGTCGTAGAGGATGACGCCGGAGATGTACTTGGTCATCGCCTCCTTGGTGCGGAACATCATCTCGCGATAGTCGCGGCGGCTGTCGGCCGTCGACTCGACGCCGATGACGTCGAAACGCTTCTTGATGGTGCCGGAGCTTTCGTCCGCAGCCAGAATGCCCTTGCCGTTCGCCACCATGGCGACGGCGATGTCTTCGAGACGTTCGCTCATACAATTACCTCCTGGTCAGATGCGGCGCGCATAGCAGATGGTTTTCCCGAACGGAATGCCGTCGGGAAGCCTATAACCGATTGAAATTATTTCAATCGTTTTAGCTACGAGCGAGGTTTTCGCATGGATGGCAAGTATATGAACTTATAGTTTTTTGATTGTACGAAAGTACATATTGGCGTCTGAAGTGGCTGAACCCGCCTGATCTGCGAGGGGCTTGCTACCAATTATATAAGTAAGTGCTAAAATATATCCTTCCGCGTGTGTCCACGCGTGACACGATGGGAGGATGCCATGGCCGATGGAGGAATGAACGTCACCAAATTCGAGACCAAGTCCCACAACGAGCCTGATGAGGTCCGCTCGCCTGCCAAGACGCGCGTCGAGGTGGTGCGGCTGGCAGGTTTCACGCTCGGGCGGCTCAACATGGAGCCGGGATGGCGGTGGTCGGAATGCGTGAAGCCGGTGGTCAAGACAGACAGCTGCCAGGTGTCGCATGTCGGCTATGTCGTCTCAGGCACGCTGACGGTGAGGCTGAATGACGGGACGCAGAAGACGCTGGTGAAGGGCGCGTCCTACACCATCCCGCCCGGCCACGATGCCTGGGTCGAGGGCAATGAACGCTTCGTCTGCATCGAGGTGATGAGCGCCGAGCAATACGCCAAGCCGGCTTAGGCGGGCCATGGCGAAGGTTGCGGCGAGGTGAGGGGCGAGGCGGGTTGGGGTTAGAGCCCTCCCCCGCCTTGCGAGGGAGGTCTCCCGCTCGGCGTTACGCCTTGAGCACTTCGACACCAGGCAGTTCCTTGCCTTCCATCCATTCGAGGAAGGCACCGCCGGCGGTGGAGACGTAGGAGAAGTCGTCGGCAACGCCGGCATGGTTGAGCGCTGCCACCGTATCGCCGCCGCCGGCGACCGAGACGAGCTTGCCGGCCTTGGTGCGGGCTGCCGCATGCTGGGCCGCCGAGACGGTTGCCTTGTCGAAGGGCGCGATCTCGAAGGCGCCGAGCGGGCCGTTCCAGACCAAGGTCGCGGCACGGTCGATCCAGTCGTTGATCGAGGCCACTGTCTTCGGGCCGACGTCGAGGATCATGGCATCTTCAGGCACGGCATCGATGGCGACGACCTCGTTGGCGGCGCCCGCCTTGAACTCGCGAGCAACTATGCCGTCCGACGGCAGGATGATGGCGCAGCCCGATTGCGCCGCCTCGATCATGATCTGCTTGGCAGTGGGTGCCAGGTCATGCTCGCACAGCGACTTGCCGACATTGGTGCCGCGCGCGGCGAGGAAGGTGTTGGCCATACCGCCGCCGATGACGAGTGCGTCGACCTTCTTTACCAGGTTCATCAACAGGTCGATCTTGGTCGAGACCTTGGCGCCGCCGACGATGGCTACGACCGGCTTGACCGGGTTTCCGAGGCCCTTTTCCAGCGCCTCGAGCTCGGCCTGCATGGTACGTCCGGCATAGGCAGGCAGCTTGCGGGCGAGGCCTTCGGTAGAAGCGTGCGCCCGGTGGGCGGCCGAGAAGGCATCGTTAACGAAGATGTCGCCATTGGCTGCCAGCTGTTCGGTGATGGCGGGGTCGTTCTTTTCCTCGCCCTTGTAGAAGCGTGTGTTCTCGAGGAGCAGGATGTCGCCGTCTTTCATTGCGCCGACGGCCGCGGCTGCCTTTTCGCCGATGCAATCGGCGGCAAAGCCGACCGGGCGGCCGATGACCTCGGACGTCGCACTGGCAATGGGCGCGAGCGACAGGGCCGGATCGGGGCCTTCCTTCGGGCGGCCGAAATGGGCCAGCAAGATGACCTTGGCGCCCTTGTCGGCGAGTTCGGTGATGGTGGGAGCGATGCGCTCGATGCGGGTCGCATCCGTCACCTTGCCGTCGGCGACTGGCACGTTGAGGTCAACGCGGACCAGAACCCGCTTGCCGCTGACGTTGCCGATGGTGTCGAGAGTCTTGAAGGCGGCCATGGGGTTCCCTTTCCGATGGAGAGATCGCGCGGACCATACAAATCGCGGGCGCGGATGCAAGGTTTGCGCAGGGGCGTGGGCGAAATTTTGATGCTGGATGCTCTTCCGGTCGCGGCCATGAGCGGCTATCGCCGGGAAAACAAGGGGTAAGCATGCGCATCGCGGTCACCGGCACGCACGGCAGCGGCAAGACGACCCTCATCGACGACTTCATTGCCGCATATCCCGGCTATGAGCACGAGCAGGAGCCCTATTGGGCGCTGGCACAGCTAGGCACGCCATTCGCCGACGGTGCAACATCGGCCGATCTTGAGGAGCAACTGGATCAGAGCTGCGGGATGATCCTGGCTTCAACCGCGTCGCCTGACATTGTCTACGACCGCTGCCCGCTGGATTTCATCGCCTATCTGGAGGTGGTCGCAGTGCAGGAGGGATTCGAGTGGACGCCGAGCGGCAAGCTGCTCGGCAGGATCGAGAAGGCGCTCGGGTCACTCGACCTCGTGGTCTTCCTACCGCTGTCGCGGCCGGATGAGATCGACGTGGCGATTGAGCTTCCCCGGCTGCGCAGCAAGGTGGACGCGCGGCTGAAGGCGATCATCCGCGACGATGAACTTGGTCTGCTCGAAGACGGCCCGAACATTATCGAGCTGCGTGGGACGCGGTCGGAGCGGCTGGCGCTGCTTGGGGCCATCCCGGCCGGGTGAGGATGGTGCAGCTTGCTGCGTCGTCCCTGACGCGCCTCAGGCGTCCTCGGATAACCCTTCCGAGGTCGTTGCGGTCTCCTGCTTGGGGGCCTTGTCCTTGCGCCTGGCGAAGAAGCGGCGGATGCGGTCGCTGATTTCGCCGCCGCTGAGGAACACCGGCACCGGCGGCGGCGGTGGGGCGGGCTCGATGGAGAGGCCGACCGAGACGATGCGGCCCTTTTCGTCGACGTCGCGGACGATCAGATCGATGAGGCCGAGCGAGACGCGGTCGGCATATTCGACATGGCCGCGCAGCCGCTGCTTGATGAGGTCGGCGATGGTGAGCTTGCGCTCCTCTTCCTTGACGGTGGCGCCATAGACCGCTTCCAGCTCGCCGGCGAGGTGGGTCTGATCGACGGTGAAAGCGCCGAAGAAATCCTCGTCCTCGGCATCGACCTCGGCGCGGCTGGCAAACAACCGGTCGAGCAGGCGCGGATAGCGGTCGGGCACGAAGATATAGACGTTGTCGCCGGCCTGCAGGCGACCCATGTCCTGGAAGCGCATGGAGCGACCTTCGCGGACCACCAGGGAAGGGCGGGCCCAGCGCGGGATGCGCTGGCCCTTGGCGACGGGGCTGCCAGGCACGACGCGATAGGCGAGCAATTCGTGATGGGCCGAGCCCGGAAGCTCGAGCTCGACCTTGTCGAGCGGACCGTAGCGCTGCGGCACGATGAGGCCGAGGCGGCGGGCCAGCGGGCCGACCGTCCAGCCCTGGATGACAAGCGAGGTCAGGACGATGATGAAGGCGATGTTGAAGATCGCCCGCCCGTTTTCCAGTCCGCCGAGCAGCGGCGTGATGGCAAGCAGGATCGAAACCGCGCCGCGCAGGCCGACCCAGGAGATGAAGGCGGTTTCCTGGCGCGGGATTTTGAACGGGATGAGGCAGAGCCAAACGGCCACCGGTCGGGCGACGAACATCAGGAACAGACCCAGCACCAGCGCCGTGACCAGGATAGCGGGAAACTGCGATGGCGTGGCGTAGAGGCCGAGCACCAGAAACATGATGATCTGGGCGAGCCAGGACACGCCCTCCTGGAAGCGTTTCAGCGTCGACACCGCGCGGATGTCGGAGTTGCCGGCGACGAGGCCGGCGAGATAGACGGCGAGGAAGCCCGAGCCACCGACGGCGCCGGCGGTGGCGAAGACCAGCAGCGACAGCGTCAGCACGAAGATGGGCAGGAGCCCGCGATCGAGATTGAGCCGCTCGACCAGCTTGACGATGAGGAAGCCGCCGAGCAGGCCGATGGCGGCGCCCAGGATCATCTGGACGAAGAAGCCGATGACCAGGTCGATGAGCAGGAGGTCGGCGTCGGGCTTGGCGCCGAGCGCGATGATCTCGACCAGGGTGATGGTGAGGAAGATGGCGATCGGGTCGTTGGTGCCGGACTCGATTTCGAGCGTCGAGCGGACGCGTTCGCGCAGGTTGATGTTGCCGGCGCGGAGCAGGAAGAACACGGCGGCCGCGTCGGTGGAGGCGACGGCCGCACCGAGCAGGAAGGATTCCAGCCAGGTGAAGCCGGTGAGGTAATAGGCGGCGACGCCGAAGATGACGGTGGTGATGGCGACGCCGATGGTGGCGAGTGTCAGCGCCGGCATACCGGCCAGGCGCAGCACGCCAAGCGGCGTGCCGAAACCGGAATCGAACAGGATGACGGCGAGCGCTATCGAGCCGACGAAATAGGCGAGGTGGGCGTTGTCGAAGACGATGCCGAGGCCATCGACGCCACTGGCGAGGCCGATGCCGAGGAAGAGCAGCAGCAAGGGGGCGCCGAAGCGGAAGGCGATCAGGCTCGAGAAGGCCGCTGCCACCACCAGCGCCGTTCCGACCAGCGTGATCAGATATATCGCCTGTTCCATCCCGCCCCGTCCACAATGCAGCTTTGGAGCCTGTTCCATTCCAACCAGATCGGAATGGGCTCCAACATCCTAGCTGGAGCATGATCCCGTCCGGAAACTCGATTCCACTTTTCGCTAAGCGGACCTGCGGTTCGGGAACATGCTCTTTGCTGCGTCGGTTCAGAGTGCGGCGAAGAAAAGGCCATCGGCAAGCAAGAATGCGATTTTGCCAAGTTGGGCCAAAGATTTTTATGCACTGCAGCAAAAACAAAAACGCCCGGCCGGAGCCGGGCGTTTCGCGATGCCGAAACGGCGTCGAGATCAGGCGATGGTCTTGCCCATGGCAACGGCCGTGTCGGCCATACGGTTGGAGAAGCCCCACTCGTTGTCATACCAGGACATGACGCGCACCAGGTTGCCGTCGATGACCTTGGTCTGGTCGAGCGCGAAGGTCGACGAGGCCGGGTTGTGGTTCAGGTCGATGGAGACCAGCGGCTCATTGGTGAAGGCGAGGATACCCTTGAGCGGACCGTTGGCAGCGGCGACGAGCACTGCGTTGACCTCGTCCACGGTGACCGTCGTCTTGGACACGAACTTGAAGTCGATGACCGAGACATTCGGGGTGGGGACGCGGATCGACACGCCGTCGAGCTTTCCCTTGAGTTCCGGCAGCACGAGGCCGACGGCCTTGGCAGCACCGGTCGAGGTCGGGATCATCGACATCGCCGCTGCGCGGGCGCGGTACAGGTCCTTGTGCATGGTGTCGAGGGTCGGCTGGTCGCCCGTGTAGGCGTGCACCGTCGTCATGAAGCCCTTCTCGATGCCGAAGGCGTCGTTGAGGACCTTGGCCACCGGCGCGAGGCAGTTGGTGGTGCACGAGGCGTTGGAGATGACGATGTGATCCTTGGTGATCTTCTCGTGGTTGACGCCGTAGACGACCGTCAGGTCAGCGTTGTCGGCGGGAGCCGAGACGATGACGCGTTTGGCGCCGGCTGCGAGGTGGGCCGAAGCCTTCTCCTTGGAGGTGAAGATGCCGGTGCACTCAAGCACGATGTCGACGTTCAGTTCCTTCCACGGCAGCTGCGCCGGGTCCTTGATCGCAGTGACCTTGAACTTCTCGGAGCCGATGATGATCTGGTCGCCATCGACCTTGACCTCATGCGGGAAGCGGCCGTGCACGCTGTCATAACGCAGCAGGTGAGCATTGGTCTCGACCGGGCCGAGATCGTTGATGGCGACGACGTCGATGTCCTTGCGGCCCGATTCAAAGATCGCGCGGACGATGTTGCGGCCGATGCGGCCGAAACCATTGATGGCAACTCTAACGGTCATGTCTGATCCTCCTGGGGGACGTCTTAAGCCTGAAGCCGTGCCTTGGCAGCGTCGGCGGCTGCCTCGGCGGTAATGCCGAAATGCTTGTAGAGATCTTCGATCGGGCCGCTGGCGCCGAAGCCGTGCATGCCGATGAAGATACCGTCGGTGCCGATGAAGCTGTCCCAGCCCATGCGGATGCCGGCCTCGATGGCGACCTTGACCTTGGCGTTGCCAATGATGGCCGTGCGGTACTCGGGGCTCTGCTTCTCGAACAGCTCGAATGCCGGAACCGAGACGACGCGGGTCGGGTGGCCGGCGGCCTGCAGCAGGTCGCGGGCGTTCAGCGCGATCTCGATCTCGGAGCCGGTGGCGAAGATGGTGACCTTGGCTTCGCCATTGGCGGTGGCCAGTTCATAGGCGCCGTAGCCGCAGAGATTGTCCTCGGTGTATTCGGTGCGCACCGCAGGCAGATTCTGGCGGGTGAGCGCCAGCGTCGACGGCGTGGTGCGGTTTTCGAGCGTCAGCTGCCAGCACTCGGCCGCTTCCGTCGCATCCGCCGGGCGGAAGACGATGTGGTTGGGAATGGCGCGCAGGGCGGCGAGATGCTCGACCGGCTGGTGGGTCGGGCCGTCCTCGCCGAGACCGATGGAATCATGGGTCATGACGAAGCCGACGCGGATGCCCATCAGCGAGGCCAGGCGCATGGCGGGGCGGGCATAGTCGGAGAAGCACAGGAAGGTGCCGGAGTAGGGGATGACGCCGCCATGCAGCGACATGCCGTTCATTGCGGCGCACATGCCGAGTTCGCGGATGCCATAGTGGACGAAGCGCTGGCCATAGTCGCCGGGGGCGATGTTCTTGGTCTGGCTGGTCTTGGTGTTGTTCGAGCCGGTCAGGTCGGCAGAGCCGCCGATCGTCTCGGGCACGATGCCGTTGATGACCTCGAGCGCCATTTCCGACGACTTGCGGGTGGCGACCTTCGGCTTGTCGACGGCGAGCTTCTTCTTGTAGTCGGCGATTGCGGCGTCGAAGCCGGCCGGCAGGTCGCCGCGCATACGACGTTCGAACTCGGCACGGGTTTCGGTGCCGGCCTCAGCCAGGCGACCTTCCCATTCCTTGCGCTTCTTGGCCGAGTTCAGGCCGGCGAGGCGCCATGCGTCGAGGATGTCGGAGGGGATCTCGAAGGCGGGGTATTCCCAGCCGAGCGCCTTGCGGGTGGCTTCGACCTCGGCAGCGCCGAGTGGTGAACCGTGGACCTTGTTGGTGCCGGCCTTGGCCGGCGAGCCGAAGCCGATGGTGGTCTTGGCGGCGATCAGGGTCGGACGGTCGGAGCGCTTGGCGGCCTCGATTGCGCCGGCGATCGCTTCCGGATCATGGCCGTCGATAGCGAGCGTGTTCCAGCCCGAAGCGGCGAAGCGCGCCAGCTGGTCGGTCGAGTCGGCCAGTGAGATCGGGCCGTCGATGGAGATGTTGTTGTGATCCCAGAAAACGATCAGCTTGTTGAGCTTGAGGTGGCCGGCAAGCGTCAGAGCTTCCTGCGAGATGCCTTCCATCAGGCAGCCGTCGCCGGCGAGCACGTAGGTGTAGTGGTCGACCAGCGCATCGCCGAACTGGGCGTTCATGATGCGCTCGGCGAGCGCCATGCCGACTGCGTTGCCGAGACCCTGGCCGAGCGGGCCAGTGGTGGTCTCGATGCCCGAGGCATGGCCGTATTCGGGGTGGCCGGCAGTCTTCGAGCCGAGCTGGCGGAAATTCTTGATCTGCTCGATGGTCATGTCCTCGTAGCCCGAGAGGTAGAGCACCGAGTAGAGCAGCATCGAGCCATGGCCGGCGGAGAGCACGAAACGGTCGCGGTCGTGCCAATGCGGGTTGGCCGGGTCATGCTTGAGGAAGCGGGTGTAGAGCACCGTGGCGATGTCGGCAGCGCCCATGGGCAGGCCGGGATGGCCGGAATTGGCCTTCTCTACGGCGTCAATGGACAGAAAGCGGATCGCGTTGGCCATCCGGTCGTGTTTTTCGCGCGAGGACATCGTCCCTCCCATAAGCCGAGAAAAGGGGGCCGCCGGGGCCCCAGAAAGGTGGGGCGACACATAGCAGGCACAGGGCTTGAGTCAACAAATCGGTGCGTTTTCGGCGGCATTTGCGGCGCCAAGTCACGCTTGTGACGGATTCGATCGCGGACGCCGGCGCGGTTAGCGGGGGAAAGGCCGAACAGCTTTGTTGACGCCCCGTTCAACCGGTGCCTAATGTTTCAGGCATAACGCGTTCTGAAACGTGCGCGATTCGGTGATGGGCGAGGGTCCATAAAGGAACCATGACCGGGGAAACGACACTCAAGGAAGTCATTGGCCGGCTCGGCAGGGCGATCGAGACGCTGGAAAGCGCTGCCGCTGCACGCCTGGAGCATGAGCAGGATTACGGCGAAGCTGAAGCCGAGGTCCAGCGTATGAATGCCGACCGTGCGCGATTGGCCCAGGAACTCGACAATTCCGAAGCCCGGGCCGAGCGGCTCGAAGAAGCCAACAAGGAAGTCTCGCGGCGGCTCGTGACCGCCATGGAGACGATCCGCGCGGTGCTGGACAGGTAGGGTGGAGATGGCGCAAGTCACAGTCACCATCGACGGCAAGCAATACCGCATGGCCTGCGACGAAGGGCAGGAAGAGCATCTGATCGATCTCGCCAGCCGGTTCGACCGCTATGTCATGCATCTCAAGGATTCATTCGGTGAGATCGGCGACCAGCGGCTGACCGTGATGGCCGGCATCATGGTGATGGACGAGCTCAACGAGCTGCAGAAGCGGGTCAAGGGCATGGAGACCGAGGTCCAGACCCTGCGTAAGACGCGCGACGACGCGCTGACCAAGGCCGACAAGAACGACGCGGCGCTCATCGGCGCGCTCGGTGGTCTGGCTCAGCGCATGGAAGACCTTGCCGGCAAGCTGGTCAGGAAAGGGTAGGGACGGGCAAGCTCGATCTATCGAGCGGATCCGCCGCTGCTCACCATGACCCGCGTCGCCCGGTCCGGCCAGGCATCAAAGACTGGCTCGGCATCATCCTTCGATCCTTGCGCCAATGCCGTCTGGGTTCGATTGCGACCAGCAAGCTTGGCGTTGTAAAGTAGCCTGTCGGCCTGTTCGTAGAGCTTTGCGAACTCCATATCCGCATTTAGCGACGCATCCGTCATGCCCATGCTTGCAGTTACGGGTCGTCCAAGGCCTGGAACGGCATTGGCCACGACAGCGGGGATCGCCTGGCGTCGACGCTCGGCATGAAGCTGGGCATCTTCTCCGCGTACAAGCAGTACGAATTCCTCTCCGCCGAGGCGGAACGCATGAACCTGCGGGTCCGCCTGGAGGGCTTCGGCCACGGCTTTCAGCACGGCGTCGCCGATCACGTGGCCGTGAACATCGTTGATCGCCTTGAAGTGGTCCAGGTCGAGCACGGCAAGCGTGCGGTAGCCCTCGGCGCGGAACCTCTCGAAATTCTGCTCGATTGCCCGCCGGTTGAGCAATCCCGTCAGCGCGTCGCGCTCGGACAGGCGCTCAAGCATGTCGGCTTCGAAGCGTGCGCTGTCGCGCTGGCGCTTGATCGTCATGAAGCGGTCTGCCACGCCGAGCGTGGTGAACAGAACTTCGCATACGCAGCCCACATAAAACAGGAGCATGGCATCGTTGCTCTCCAGTCCGGGTACCACACCCGTGACCAGGCGTACCAGTCCAACCATGATCACCGGTATGTAGCCGACCGCCTGGAACCTGGCGGCCCGGCTTCCGCGCCGCAGGGCGTCGGCAACCGACAATATGAAAATGACGACCACCGGCGCAAAAGCTGCGGTGTACGCTGTGGACTGAAACGAGCGCCCGACGAATGGAAACGCCGCGTGCGACGTGCTGAGAAACATGGCCCATATGGCGCACCAGAGCAGCGCCCGCCGCAGGAGCGGATGTAAGCGGCCGGGTTCGATGAAACTGTGTGTAAACATCGCTCCGGACGCGACCGTGAAGCCGAAGATCACTGTCGTCAGCCAGCTCAACGTCATGGCTGGCGGATCGAAGAGAATGGCTGCAAGACCCGAAGAGACAAGGATCGTCAACAGCAAGGAGATCGTCAGCATGGAATGCCAAAGCACGAATGGCTCGCGCAGGATCCGGTAGAAGGCCGCGTTGAAAATGAGCGGCATAGAGAGCATTCCGGCAAGAATGGCCAGGATAATCAGCGAGCGCACAAGGTCCGGGCCGAGAGCGATGTCAGACGGCGACAGATAGGCTCTCTCCAGCGTCATCTGGTGGCTCGGCAGATCGATCGCGACGACGACCTGCACCGTTTCTCGGGTTACATCAGGCAGGGGGGCCTTGAAGTAGCCGCCACGCAAAGCGCTAGGCAGTTCACCGGCCGGCAAGGAGGTTTGACGCATCGCGCCATCCCGGTCGATCGCCAGCAGATGCACGGCCGCGAGCGCACTTCGCCTTGAAAAGAAATATTGGGGAAGGGCATCGGTTGGTCCGACTTCAAAACGCAGCAGCGTACGTTCGCCTTCGAGCGAATAGCTCCGGTCTCCGCAGGTCCAGCGCCCGGACGAGTGGACCACTGTGCTCAGATCCTCCGACAAGCTGCCTGATGTCCAGCAGGAGCTGCGAATGTCCATGGCTTCAGCCGCACCAAGGGGGCCGGCACCCAGAGATGCAAGCATCACCAGGCTCAGCACTGCCGTCACGAGCGCTTTTCGGAGGTCATTCCAGAACATCGATTGACGCTATGCGCCAAGCATTGAGATGCGGTTACCGGCCTGCAGCCAGCCGGAATTCCTCTGTTAACGGCGTTCCCGAAACTGCCGTGGAGAAAGGCCATGCAGGCAGATGGCCGGCCGATAGGTGGCCCGCCGGGTGCCAATACACAAGCGCCGTGCGTCACGGATGACGCACGGCGCTATAGAGGCAGTTCAGATCGCGTTTTCGTTTGCAGATGCGTTCAGAAGCGCGATCAGCGAGCCGGAATCTCAGGCGTCGATGGTGCGGAGCGCCTGGGCCTGTTTCTTGGCTGCCGCCTTGACTGCGTCCTGCACCTTCTCGAAGGCGCGGACCTCGATCTGGCGGACACGCTCGCGGCTGATGTCGAACTCGGCCGACAGTTCTTCGAGCGTCAACGGCTCTTCTGCCAGGCGACGGGCCTCGAAAATACGCTTCTCGCGGTCGTTGAGCACCGACATGGCGCTCGCCAGCATGCCGCGACGGTTTTCGAGTTCGTCCTGCTCGATCAGCATCTCTTCCTGGCTGTCATGGTCGTCGACAAGCCAGTCCTGCCACTCGCCCGACTCGCCCTCGGTCGCGCGGATCGGCGCGTTGAGCGAGGCGTCGCCCGAGAGGCGGCGGTTCATCGAGACAACTTCGGCTTCGGAAACGTTCAGCCGGGTGGCGATCTCGGTGATCTGGTCAGGCTTCAGGTCACCATCGTCGAGCGCCTGGATCTTGCCCTTGACCTTGCGCAGGTTGAAGAACAGACGCTTCTGATTGGCGGTGGTGCCCATCTTGACCAGGCTCCACGAGCGCAGGATGTACTCCTGGATCGAGGCCTTGATCCACCACATGGCATATGTGGCCAACCGGAAGCCGCGCTCCGGCTCGAACTTCTTGACGGCCTGCATGAGGCCGACATTGCCTTCCGAGATCACTTCGCCGATGGGCAGGCCATAACCGCGATAGCCCATGGCGATCTTTGCCACGAGACGCAGATGGCTGGTGACCAATTTGTGGGCGGCGCCGGTGTCTTCATGCTCATTGTACCGCTTGGCGAGCATGTACTCTTCCTGCGGCTGAAGCATCGGAAAGCGACGGATTTCTTCCAGGTAGCGGCTGAGGCCGCCTTCACCGGAAACGATACTGGGTAGTGACTGGGCCATAAAGCACCCTCCCTCTCTACGAGAATTTGCTCCCTGATCCAGGCGAGCATGAGGCGCGGATGCCGACTGCCTACCGCGCCACGGGTTTCATACAGGAACAAAACCAGAAAAGACAGCTTTTGTTCAACGCGAAACAGAGTGTCACGCCAAAGTGAACAATGCCAGTCAAGTTTCTTGATCGAGGGTTCAGAGATTCCGAAAACCTTCGACCAGCTCCCCCATGTCGCGAGGCAACGGCGCCTCGAACCGCATCAATAGATGGGTAACCGGGTGGCGAAATGCAAGGAGGCGGGCGTGCAGGGCCTGGCGTGGAAACGCCTGGACGGCCGACTTCAGCGGCTCCGGCAGCCGGTTGGACTTGGTGCGGAAGGCCTGGCCGTAGTCGGGATCGCCGACGACGGGGTGGCCGATATGGGCCATGTGGACGCGGATCTGGTGGGTGCGGCCGGTTTCGAGCCGGCACTCGACGAGGCTAGCCGTGGTGAACTCGGCCTGGTCCTCGCCGAAGCGCTCCTGGACGGTGTAGTGAGTAACCGCATGGCGGGCATCGTCGCGATGCTCCGGCACTACGGCGCGGCGGACGCGGTCGGCATGGCGGCCCAGGTGAGCGTCGATGGTGCCGGTCATGCGCGGCAGGATGCCCCATACGAGCGCCGAATAGGCGCGTTCGAGGTCGCCGGTGAGACCGTGGTCGGCGAAGGCTTCCGACAGGGACTTGTGGGCGCGGTCGGTCTTGGCGACGACCATGACACCTGACGTCTCTTTGTCGAGGCGATGGACGATGCCCGGCCGCTTGACGCCGCCGATGCCTGAAAGGCTGTCGCCACAATGATGGATGAGGGCGTTGACCAGCGTACCGGTCCAGTTGCCGGCGCCGGGATGGACGACGAGGCCGGCCGGCTTGTTGATGACGATCAGCTCTTCGTCCTCAAAGAGGATGTCGAGCGCAATGTCCTCGCCCACTGGCTCGGCCGGCTCGGGCTCGGGCATGTCGATCGAGATCTCGTCGCCAGCGGCCAGCTTGCGTTTGGTTTCGTCGACAAGCTTGCCGGCGACGTGCACGGCCCCCTGCTTGATCAGCGCCTGGACGCGGCTGCGCGACAGGTCGGGACCGAGCCGGGCGGCCAACCACTGGTCGAGCCGCTGGCCTGCGGCATCGGCGTCGGCCGTCAGCACTATCAATGTGCCTGCCTCTTCGCTATCTGATGCGCTCATTACAACAATTCCGGAAGCCTTGCCCATGACAGGCCCTTACGCCGACGAAGCAGAAGAGGACAAGCCGCTCGACCCGGCGGTGGAACGCGTTCGCAGGAAACTCGTCCGGTTCGTGGCGATCAATCTCGGGCTGCTTTTGCTGGCCCTTATGACGGTCGTCGGCGCACTTGTCTACAAAGCGCGCACCAGCTCGGTGGCGACGCCTGAGATCGGCGGCGACATTCCCGCGCCTGCCGGCGGTCAGCTGACCGGCGAGATCGTGCTGCCTGTCGGTGCGAAGGTGGTTTCGCAGTCGCTGTCGGGCGGCCGCATCACCATCGATGCCGAACTCGTCGACGGCAATCGCGTCATCTATCTCTACGACATCGCCGAACGCCGCATCGTCGGCCAGTTCTCGATCCGCAACAAATGAGCGCTTATTCGGGCACCGGCCGGCGCGTCGCCACCGTCGCGGTAGTCGTTTCCGACTATGACGAGGCGATCGCCTGGTACACCGGCAAGCTCGGCTTCCGGCTTGCCGAGGATGTCGACCTCGGCGGCGGCAAGCGCTGGGTGACGGTCGAACCAGGGGGGCAGGGCGCGCGGCTTCTGCTTGCCAAGGCCGATGGCGAAAGCCAGGCAGCCAGCATCGGCAACCAGACAGGCGGCCGCGTCTTCCTGTTCCTGGAGACCGACGATTTTGCCCGAGACCACGCGTTGATGACCGAAAGAGGCGTTTTGTTTCGCGAAACCCCGCGGCGCGAGGCTTACGGCACCGTTGCCGTGTTTGCCGATCTCCATGGCAATCTGTGGGATCTGATCGAGCCGAAGCGCTGAAATCGCTTTGGCTGTAAATAACCCGGCCGGGGCTGTTGCTTTTTCAAAAATGGCCGCCTATATCGCGGTCCTCGGCTGCGCCCATCGTCTAGCGGTCAGGACACCGCCCTCTCACGGCGGGAACAGGGGTTCGATTCCCCTTGGGCGTACCAACAATTTAGAGCACTTAGCTGCTTCCCCCTGTCTTTCTGTCCAATGTTTGTGGAATGTCAGCAAGTATCCTCCGGCGCGGAGTGGTCTAGCTGGGTCGTTCTGCGGTCTCGCGCTTGAGGTTCCCACTGATTCCGGGCAATCCTGCGAAGATCGGATGGAGGCGAAGTCGCATGAAAGTGTCCATCAGCCGCAATAGGGCTGACAAGCCGACGGCGCGAGCAATGGTTGTGCTATTGGTGGACCATCCCGACCAGCATCACGGGTCCGCGCAGCACCGCCACCGCTGAAGGCACACGCGACAGCATCGCGTCGCTCTTTTTCAGGCATCGACGCAAGGCGCGCACGGGTCTCCTGCTCAAGCCCCAGGCCGACAGCGTCCTTTTGGCGACGGCGGGCTAGCCGTGCGCTTGGCAATACCGTCAATCTCGGCCTTTGCCTTGGCGCGCGCAGCATCAAGACGCATTGCTACGCGCTCGCCTGACTTCGGCGCGGCGTTGGCGATCTGCAACAGCGCGCCTTCGTGCGTCAGTGTTCTGTCGGCCAACGCAGCACGCTCAAGATTGACGAGGCTGGTTGCCTGTTCGCGGGCAAACTTCATGGCGGCGGACAGGTCGGTGAACGCCGCATCGGCCTTCATTATCGCGCGGTGCGCGTGATCGACAACAACGCCGTTCATCCGGGCAGCATTGATCTTCGCGATGATCGGGCGACGGCGGAAAGCCTGTTCCGGCTCCTAAACCTAATCTCGGAAAATATGATTTCCGAGCCAAAGCACGTTGATAAGATTTATGCTACACTTCCACCAAACGTACTTGCTGCAATAGAGACGCGAGACAAAAAAGGATGAACTCGACAGTGTTGGACTTCGGAAGGGCTAATATGCGCACCTGTACAATTGCCCTAGCCTGTATCGGCCTAAGCTCCCCAGCTCTTTCCGCCGGTCTCGGCACGTTCCTTGGAAAGGATAATGCCGCTCTAAGGACAGAGTTGGCGGGTGTGGCGTCGTGCACAGACGGCCCTCACACTATCAGATTGCCAATAGTGGATGCACACACAGAGGTGCGCTCTGATTTGTTCAATCCGGTACCTGGGAACTCTGTTGCCGCCGATGGTAGTGGTGAGTTCACGTACTCGCTAATTGGCGTTACCACGTGCGAAATGCCGGGGTCAGCTCTTGTCCGCAGCTATAGTCGGGCCGGACAGATTTTTCGAATTTCTGTGACTTATACGCGCTGCAAAACAGACGCGGCTGCGGGAAGTTGCTTGGAAACGGACGAGAGACCGCGCCCCTACGATGCCGAAATATATTCGGCCATGTCACATAAGGACGCCTACATTTCTTCTGCTGATGGGTCATTCTTCAGCGCGTATCCAGAAACTATCTCGGACCCGATGGTCAAGAAATATGTATACGATCTTGATTGTGGTCCTTGGGTTTCGGAATTCACGTTCAATCAAAAACGATCAGCGAAGTGCATTGCAGACATTTCAATGAAGGACGGTGTGTTTGCCTCCACGACTGTTTATGAAATCTACGACGACGGCTACATAAGCAATACATTGGTCGGGCGCTTTGCAGGTGAACGCATATTCGTGGACGTTGCTGCTGAACAAGATGTGATTGCCGATCTTGCAGCAAAAATGTCAACGATTGTCGAGCAGAAACAGGCTGAGATTGCGAAATTGAAGACTGAGGAGCAGACGAAAGAAGACCGGGTCAACGAAATTCTCGGCACAACTCCGGCAAAATAGCTCACGTGTAACGTCCCCCATCACGGCGACGCCGGTTTGCAAGGTCGCCCATTTTCTGCCCTTCCGTCCGCTTAAAGCTGTCCGGCTGATTGGCCTTCAACGCCCTGTCCACGGCCCCGGCGATGCGGTCGGCAAGCAGGTGATCGTTCCGGTTTCCTGATCCGGTGACGTTGATGGCAAGCGATGGCGCGTAGGTGTTCGACGGGGCAAAGGTCGAACCGTTCACGATGCCGCCAGCGGCAAGGACCACGGTCTTCCCGGAGTTGATGGCTTCCAGCATCGCCCGATGGCGCTTGGTGGATTTGGCGTTCACGACGAACTCGCCATCAGACAGCATGGCCGGAATGCTATCGGACGTGGACGTGCCGGGACCGGATCCGCCTTCCGCGAAGACTAAAAGCCCCCAAGCAGGGCAGCGCCGCCGCCGATAGGCATCGCATGAAGCTGCTGCACGGCTCCCCAAGGCCGAGAATGGCAGAGGTCAGGGGACCAATGGTGTCAATGGTGCCCTTGCCTCCTCTCCTGATAGTGCTCTTCATGCGCCCCATGAAGTCGCTCCACCGCGCGAGCACCATCGCAATCAGGCCGACGTGAAGCTCTTCCGCCTACTTTTTGGCGAGCTCCACTACATCGTCGCGCATCGCGCGCCGACCACCCTAGGCATTCGTGTCGGCATCAGAGATAGCCGAGCACGTAGAGAATGATGATCCCGATCAACGGGACACCCAGCAGCCACAAAACAAAACCTCTCAGCATCGTATTTTCCTTCCCTGTTGCAGGGGAACAATGCCCGGGGCGGGGATGGGTTCCGCATTTTTGCAGCCAAGGGCTGCGTGCCACGCACGGTTGCCGGCGCCAATTCCGGGCTTTTGTCAGGCAGTTGCGAGGGGTGTGAAGCTCGGCGTAACCTCTGCCGAAGCGATGGACGATGGTGCAGGCAGTTGAGGAGGAAGACCCCATGATCACTGGACCGATCTGCAGGGCGGCGCGGGCGATCGTCGAAATCAACCGGGCCAGGCTGGCGACCGCATCCGGCATCGGCGAGGACCTCATCGAGGCATTCGAGCGCAAGATCTCGACGCCGGCCGACGACGCCATCCACGCGCTGCAGTCGGCGCTGGAGGAACTGGGCGCGGTTTTCATCCCCGAAAAAGGCGCCGATGGCGCCGGCGTGAGGCTGAAGTTCAGCCGCTCGGTGACCAAGCGGCTGTCGACGCTCGAAAGCGAGGGTGGGCCGGTCGCCAGCGACGACGTACCCTGAGGATTACGGCTGCTGCGGCGCGCCCCATCATTGCGCTGTCATTGGAAGAAGATCCGGTTCTGGAGACAAGCTGTCGGCAGCCCGAGAGCGCAGGCGCTCGGGCCTTCGGTTGAAGCCCGTCCGCCGAAATGCGACAAAGGCCGGGAACGAGGACAGGAAACCATCAGCACCGGGACGGCTAAAGAACGGGCTTTGAGAGCGATGGGCGGGGCTGTGCCGCTGCGCCTGATCGCGCTCGTGCTTGCCTGGGCGCTGGTGCTGCTGCCGGCAAGCCTCGGCCCCCTGCCGATCTCCGTTGGCGACCAGCAGGCGCATCAGACGGTCGTGAACAACGGGTCCGCCGGGCTCGTGCTGTCGAACTACGATCGCAGCCAGAGCGCGATCCGCAATGCCGAGATAGGGCTTCCCGAGCCAGGGCCCCGTCGCCTCGAACTGTCGCGGCCGCGCGATGCTGCGGTCAAGGCCCAGCAATTCTCGGCGTTTTCGGCCCGCGCACCACCGCTCCGCGCCTGAACCAAGACTCCACTCGCAGCCAATGTCGAAACGCCTGTTCCGCCGAGCGGAGGGCTTTTGCGCAGCTGCACCAAAATATTGCCCGAAGAGGGATATCATGACCGACAAGAACGAAAACCCGGCCGGCATGGCCGACGCCGCCGGTGGCAGGGATGCACTGAAGGGTTGGGCCCTGATGTTGGCGCTGATCGGCATCGTGCTGGTTGCCGCTTACTTCTACGCCAGGTGACGACAACGAAGCCGGACCCGTGGCGAGCGCTACGGGTCCGGTGTTTCAGGGCTCGTTCGTGCGGGCAGGGCGCGCGAAAACTCGATGCCGTCGATGACCAGAAGACGCGGGTCGGGAGCGGACGCCACGCGCTCGATGCCGTCGCTGCACGAAAACACCGGCCAGCCGGCGTCGAGGCAACTTATCTCCACGAACCAGTTGCCGAGTTGATGGGTGAGGCTCAGATGCAGGCTGCCATCGGACAGGCGGCGGGCATGCGAGCCGTTGGCTGCGGTCCATGTCCAGGGGCCGCCGAAGGGCGGACGGTCGCGCAGCACAAAGGGATAGATGCGCGGCGGCAGGCTCTCCTGGGTCGCAGCGTTGCGATAGCGCATCATCGCCGTGACATAGTCGGCGGCGATCATCGGCCACGGTCCGTAAAGCTGAGCGAGCCCGCGCTGCTGCGGATCGCCGAGCTCGTGGTGTGCTCGGTTCTCCGTGCCGGATGCGGCAGGCGGCAATTGCAGGAAAAACGCCAGCGCGCCCACCCAAACGGCGGAACATCGCAAGCGGCCAATTCGCGACACACCAAGCCCCCGCGTGGTCACACGAATACATCCCCCACAGATGCGGCCCGGCCGGTGCTCATACCCAAGCAATCCGAAAGCTCTGGTGCCTGATGGCTTCGAGCCGGGATGCCTGGCATTCGCACCGAACGATCAGGCTGCGCTTTTCGCCCGGAAACGCGGAACGCTTGCCAGCAACTTCTCTTCGTCGCGCACTCCTGACCGGTAGAGGGAGATGAGGGTCCTGGCAATTTCTGTCGCCCAGATGGAACTCGGGTCTTCGCCGCGTTCGACGCAAATCTGGTCGAAGGTGCGTTGCAGAAGGGCGAGGTCCTTGGGGTAAATCGGGGAGTTAGGCCGGGTGAAAAGTACGTGCTCCATAGTTTTCTCCCATAACGTTACTCGGCTACTGACCAATCGGAAGCTTCATCATGTAGGGCGGTCTCACCTGACGGACAGGTGCGTGCGCCTGACAGCATGCACTGCGAATTCGACCGGAGGCATTCAGGCATCTTGCCGGCATACCTGCACTCAAGCAGCACATGCCAGGCCAATTCACTGCTTCAGGTCAGCGGATGCCGATGCCCAGGGCATAGGAGATGCAGTAAACGGCCATGTCCGGATTGAAAATCGCACCGGTCTCGACCGATTGCACCGACGTATCTCCCAAGCGCGTTGGTTGCAGGGCGCCGCTTTTCTATTTCCGGGCGAAGCTTGCTCCACAACCTGAAAGATGTCGAGTCACCCTGGGTTGCACCCGGATTGCGGGAAAGGCGGAAAACCGGGCAAAAACCGGCAAACGAAAAGGCCTGCCGCGGGGGGAGAGGCGGCAGGCCTTTCGGAACGTGGCTGAAAGGTAGGACCACGCTCGGTCTGCAGAAAGAACGCCTGACCGGCCCGGAAGTTCCAAAGCCACGGCGAACGTCGCTGTCTTCCAGCCCCGGCAATCACGACGGTGCGACCCGGTGTGCCGGGACGGGCTGTGCAGGAACAAAACAATGGCGGCCCGCATTCACCAATTGTTCACCATCCGCCCGCACCATCCACCTCGCGCAATGTATCGAGTGCGCGTCTTCGGCAACGCCCGGCGGGCTGCACAACCTTCCGCCCGCCGGTGCGTTGCGAAACCGTTTCCAGTCATCGACGAACAAAGCTGCGGGCGCTTGAGGCTGCTGATCGTGTTCCGAAATCGATTCCGATTTTCGGACCGATGCGATAGCCTGAACGCTCCACGCTTGCGGCGTGGGCGCCGTCGAGCGCCGGAGCGATGTCCGAGTTGCTGGCTATGGAGGACAGAACGCGTGCCTGAAATGACCATCATCGTTGAGTTCGAGACGCTCGAGGGCGCCGAACAGCAGTTTCTCGCCTTGATCTCCGAACATGCCCGGGCGACGCTGCAGGAGGAGCCGGGCTGTCTGCGCTTCGAGGTGATCAGGCCGGTGGAGCGCGACGGCACGCCGATTGCCAACAGGGTGATGGTCAGCGAGCTCTATGCCGATATGTCGGCCGTGGCCGCGCATGAGCGCAACCCACGCATGCCCGACGTGCAGAAGGCGACATCGCCGTTGCTCAAGTCGCGGCGGCTTATCCTCGGCACGGTCGAGGGGCTCAGCGATCCCGATGGCGGCCTGCGGCCTGAGGAGCTGAACGCCGCCAACGACGACTAAGACCTTCCGTCGTTAAGGTTAGTCAGTCGTTAATGCTTATCCGGCAAGGTCTGTTGCGGTGGGTTGCGGGGGAGCGGCCTGCCCTTGCATGCAGGGCTGTGTGGGATGCGGAAAAACTGGGGGCAGGGCATCGAGCCCGCCGACAAGCCGGCTAATCATTTCAGGCAAACGGCAGCCGTGCGCAATGTGCATGTCGGCGCCGAGGCCAACCTGCCCTATGCCGATCTCGAACGCACCATCGATTCGATGAACATGGGTGTGGTGCTGGTCGACGCTGCCCTCAATGTGCTGTTCATCAACAAGGCATTCTACGACATCTGGAAGGTCTCGACCGATCAGGTTGCGGCCGGCTGCACCTTCCGGGCGCTGATGGATGTGAACCGCCACAGCGGCGTCTATGCCATCCCCGATGTCGACTGGGAGGATTATGTAGCCTCCCGCCAGGCCGAGATATCGGCCGGCGACGTGGTGCCGCGGGAATTCCGCCGCGCCGACGGCTGCACTATGATCTATTCGGTGACGGCACTTTCCGGCGGCAAGCGGCTCGTCTCCTATTACGACGTGAGCGGGCTGAAGCAGCGGGAGACCGAGGCCGTGGAGGCGCGGCGGCGCCTGGCCCAGGTGCTGGAATCCCTGCCGGCTGGCGTCGTCATCTACGATGCCGAAGACCGTTTCGTGCTGGCGAACGAAAAACTGCGGAGCGTGCTTCCTGCTTTGGCGCCGGCGATGGCCGAAGGCGGCACGCTGCACCAGAGCCTCATTTTGGCGCAACAGCACGGCTATTTCCGCGATACCGGCGATTACAGCCTCGACAGCCTCTATGACGCCGACCCCGACAAATGGGTCGAGGGCATGGTCGCCCGCTATCACACCACCCAGGGCGAGCGCGAACGCCGCAACCCCGATGGACGCTGGTATCAGGTCTTCGACCAGCGGCTGCCCGACGGCACCTATATCGGCGTGCGCGTCGACATCACCGAACTCAAGCAGCGCGAACGGGCGCTGCAGGACTCGATGCGCGAGAACGAGGTGTTCCGCAGCCTGATCGACAACGTGCCGGTGTCGATCTACGCCAAGCACGACGACCTCAGGCTCATGTATGTCAACCAGGGCTGGTGCGAACTGACCGGCTATTCCAAGCAGGACGCCATCGGCAAGACCGACGCCGAGATCTTCGGTCCCGAAGGCGAGGTCTTCATGCGCGCCGACCGCGAGGTGATGCGCACCGGCGGCACCGTCGATGTCGAGGAAACAGCCACCGATCCCGACGGCGCGACGCGCCACCAGTTTGCGCGCAAGAGCGCGATGGTCGCCTCCGACGGTTCGCTCTACCTGATAGGCTCGACCACCAACATCACCGAACTCAAGCAGCGCGAGCAGGAGCTGGAGGAAGCGCAGCGCCGGGCGGTGCTGGCCGATCGCGCCAAGTCGGAATTCCTCGCCAATATGAGCCACGAAATCCGCACGCCGATGAACGGCGTGCTGGGCATGGCCGAGCTTCTGGCGAAATCCGACCTCGACCCCAAGCAGCGCACTTTCACCGACATCATCGTGAAGTCGGGCAATGCGCTTTTGACCATCATCAACGACATCCTCGATTTTTCGAAGATCGACGCTGGCCAGCTGGTGCTCGATCCGGTGCCGTTCAACCTGTCCGAGGCGATAGAGGACGTGGCGACGCTGATTTCGACGCGCGCCAAGGAGAAGGACCTCGAGCTGATCGTCAGGATGCAGCCCGACCTCAAGCATCTCTATGTCGGCGATGTCGGCCGCATCAGGCAGATCGTCACAAACCTGCTCGGCAACGCAGTGAAGTTCACCGACGCCGGTCATGTGCTGGTCGATGTGACCGGCCAGCACGCTGGCGAGGCGACGAAGCTGCGCATCGCCGTGACCGACACCGGCATCGGCATTCCAGAGGCCAAGCTCAAGCTCGTTTTCGATAAGTTCAGCCAGGTCGATGCGTCGTCGACCCGCCGCCACGAAGGCACCGGTCTCGGCCTTGCGATCACGTCGCGGCTGGTCGACATGATGGGTGGCACCATCGGCGTGGAAAGCGTTGAAGGCGCAGGCTCGACCTTCTGGTTCACGCTGACGCTACCCAATGCGGGCCGGCTGGACACGCAGCCGTCGGCGCTGATCGACGTCAGCGGCTCGCGCATCCTGATCGTCGACGACAACGCGGTGAACCGCACCATTCTGACCGAACAGATGGTGTCGTGGGGCTTCGATTCCTGTGCGGCGCGCAGCGGCGACGAGGGACTGCGCGTGCTGCATGCGGCGCATGGCATGGGTGTGAAGGTCGACTGCGTGGTGCTGGACTACCAGATGCCCGGCATGACCGGCGCCGAGATGGCGCGGATCGTGCGGCAGATGCCGGAACTGGCGGATACGCCCATCGTCATGCTGACCTCGGTCGACCAGTCGCTTTCGGGACCGGGCTTCAGCGATCTCGCCATCGATGCCCAACTGATCAAGCCGGCGCGGTCGTCGGCGCTGCTCGAGGCACTTGTGGCGACAATCCAGCGGCGGCGGACGCCGAATCTGACCCCGGCGCAAAAGGTCGAGGCACAGGTGCCGGCAAAGGAAGAGGAAAGCACCTCTCGCAATGTGGCGCGGCTGCGCGGCGGCCAGCGGCCGGCTGGCGAGGGCGGGCTGGACATCCTGGTGGCCGAGGACAACGAGGTGAACCAGATGGTGTTCAGCCAGATTCTTGCCGAGACCGAGCTGTCGTTCGAGATCGTCAACAACGGCCGGCGCGCGGTGGCTGCCTTCGGCGAGCGCCGCCCGAAGATGATCCTGATGGACGTGTCGATGCCCGAGATGAACGGGCTCGAGGCGACCAATGAAATCCGCAAGCTCGAACGCGGCACCGGCACGCGCGTGCCGATCATCGGCGTCACCGCACATGCGCTGAAGGGTGACAAGGACCGCTGCCTGGAGGCGGGCATGGACGACTACCTGCCGAAGCCGATCAGCCCCAGGGCATTGCTGGAAAAGATCGAGCGCTGGTCGTGGCAGGACGAGGAACGACGCGGCGTCATGTAAGCGTCGTCAGACCCGGCTAGAACCCAAGACTGTGGAAATGTGACAGAACGGCGTGTGAAACGGCTGCCTGCCTTTAGGTAGGCGGCTTGCTTTTGCTTGGCCATTGTTGTTTGCCTCGCGCCGGCAAAGGACCGGCTGCGCGAAGCCTTGGCCGCCATGCACAGCGACCGTTACCGGGGTGACACGAAACTGTCATCTAACTGTAATAGAGGGGGGCTATTGGCTCACCGGGCGCCGAAGAATGGCGTCAAACGAGATACTCCCACAGGAGCAGGCCCCAATGAAAAAAGCTCTTCTCACCGCGTCGGCTGCTGCCTTCGCGATTGCCGCCTCGGTTGGTTACGCGTCCGCTCGCGACCAGATCCAGGTTGCAGGTTCGTCGACCGTTCTGCCTTACGCCAAGATCGTTGCCGAGCAGTTCGGCGAGACCTTCTCGAACTTCAAGACCCCCGTGGTCGAGTCCGGCGGTTCGGGCGCCGGCATCAAGGAATTCTGCAAGGGCGTCGGCGAAAACACCATCGACATCGCCAACTCCTCGCGTCCGATCAAGAAGGACGAGATCAAGTCCTGCGTCGACGCCGGCGTGAAGGACATCCAGGAAGTGAAGATCGGCTATGACGGCATCGTCTTCGCGACCGACGTCAAGGGCCCGGACTGGGCGCTGACCCCCGAAGACATCTACAAGGCCCTGGCTGCCAAGATCGCTGTCGACGGCAAGCTGGTCGACAACCCGAACACCAAGTGGAACCAGGTCAACCCGAACCTGCCCGACTGGGACATCGCCGCCTACATCCCGGGCGAAAAGCACGGCACCCGCGAAGTCTTCGAAGAGAAGCTTCTGATCGCCGGCTGCAAGAAGCTCGGCGGCGTTGAAGCCGGCAAAGCTTCGGGCCTCGACGACAAGGCCGCCGAAGCAGCCTGCAAGGCCGTGCGCAAGGACGGCAAGGCCATCGACATCGACGGCGACTACACCGAGACGCTGGCTCGCATCGACTCGAACAAGACTGGCGTCGGCGTGTTCGGCCTGGCCTTCTACGAAAACAACGCCGACAAGCTGAAGGTCGCCACCGTCGGCGGCGTGACGCCTTCGGTCGAGACCATCGCCAAGGGCGAGTATCCGGTGTCGCGTCCGCTGTTCTTCTACGTCAAGAAGGCGCATCTCGGCGTCGTTCCCGGCCTGAAGGAATATGTCGAGTTCTTCCTCGACGACCAGATGGTCGGCCCGGAAGGCCCGCTCGCCGACTACGGCCTGGTTGCTGCTCCGGACGCAGAGCGCGCTGCCCAGCGCGAAGCCTTCGGCGCCGGCAAGACCATGTAATGAACTGATTGCCATGGGGCGGCGGAAAATCCGTCGCCCCATGGAATATTCCGCCGACTGTCCCGTTCGGCACAAAGATCCGAATTCACCGAGGCCGGCCCATGTCATTCCTGCTCGTCTTCGCCATAGTGCTTGCAATCGGCCTCGCAGCCTTCGTGCTCGGCCGCCAGAGGGCGCTTTCGCAGGATGATGGATCCGTCAAGCCACATTCGCGGGCCCACTACCATGGCTGGTGGGCGTTCCTCGTCGGTGTCGTGCCGGCCGTCATTTTCCTGGTCTGCTGGGACGTGGGCGCCAACGCCTATCTCAACAGGTACATCCACGCCTTGCTGCCCGCCGATGTCGCCGATGGCACGGTGGCACATGAGGACCTCGCTGCCGGCCTGGTCAAGAGCCTGGCCAACGGCATGCGCCGGCTGGACGCGCAGACGCTTGGCGCGCTGCCTTCGAGCTTCGCCGAACTCCAGCCCAAGCTCGCAGAGAAGGGCGTGGCGCTGGCGCCTGACACCCAGGACTACATGATCCCGATCGCAGCGGATGCCAATCGCATCTCCGACCGGATGAACTGGATCGCCGCCATCATCTCGATCGGGCTCGCCGCGGTCGGCTCGGTCTACGGTCTCAGCCGCATCAGCCCGCGTGCCCGTGCCCGCAACAATGTCGAGAAGATCATGCTGTGGGCCCTGCTCGGCGCCTCCACGCTCGCGATCCTCACGACCATCGGCATCGTCTTGTCGATGCTGTTCCAGACCATCGCCTTCTTCGAGAAGGTGCCGCTTACCAACTTCTTCTTCGGCACCGTCTGGGATCCGCGCTTTGCTGCAGCGGGCTCCGGTGGTGCAGAGGGCCAGTTCGGCCTGATCCCGCTTCTCGCCGGCACGCTCTATATCGCTCTTGTCGCGCTGCTCGTCGCCGTGCCGATCGGTCTGATGTCGGCGGTCTACATGTCCGAATACGCCGCCCCTAAGGTACGCGCGGTGGTCAAGCCGGCGCTTGAGCTGCTCGCCGGCATCCCGACCATCGTCTACGGTATCTTCGCGCTCGTCACGCTCGGACCCTTCCTGCGTGACATCTCGGCTGCCCTTGCCGGCGGCACCCCCTTCATCCAGGCGCAGTCGATCCTGACCGCCGGCCTGGTGATGGGCGTGATGCTCATCCCTGTCGTCTCGTCGCTCTCCGACGACATCATCACCGCCGTGCCCCGCGCCATGCGCGACGGCTCGCTCGGCCTCGGCGCCACGCGCTCGGAAACGATCAAGCGCGTCATCCTCCCAGCCGCGCTGCCGGGCATCGTCGGCGCCATCCTGCTCACCGCCTCGCGCGCCATCGGCGAAACGATGATCGTGGTGCTGGCGGCGGGCGTGGCGGCGAACCTGACGCTCAATCCCTTCGAGGCGATGACCACCATCACGGTCAAGATCGTCAACCAGCTGACCGGCGACCTTGAGTTCAATACGCCGCAGACGCTGGTGGCCTTCGCGCTCGGCATCACACTCTTCGCGCTGACCTTGGTGATGAACATCGTCGCGCTCTACATCGTCCGGAAGTACCGGGAGCAGTACGAATGACCGACATTTCGCTCGACACGCTGACCACGTCCGCCGCGCCCGCGCGCCGCGACATCGGCCTCAAGAAGCGCTATGCCGCCGAACGCCGCTTCCGCCTCTACGGCGTGCTGGCGATCGCTGTCGGCCTGGTGTTCCTGGCAATCATGCTGACCTCGATCGTCTCCAAGGGCTATACTGCCTTCTGGCAGGCGACGGTGACGCTACAGGTCGAATTCGACCCCAAGATCATCGATCCCGAGAACAAGCGGGCGACCGATCCGAACGTGCTGATCACGGCGAACTATCCCAAGCTCGCCGAGACCGCGCTGATCGCCAAGCTTGGCATCGACCCGAGCGACAAGGCCGCCGTGCGCAAGCTCAAGGGCTTCCTGTCAGAAGGATCGCGCGTCCAGCTGCGCTCGATCGTGATGGCCGACCCCTCGATCATCGGCACGACGCAGAGCGTGGACATCCTGGCAGCCGCCAATCTCGACTCCGCCTACAAGGGCCAGATCGACCTGACCGTGCCGGAAAGCCGCCGCAAGGTGTCGGACCAGCAGGTCGAGTGGATGAACAAGCTCAAGGCCGAAGGCGCCATGAGCGAGCACTTCAACACCGGCCTGTTCACGTTCGGCGCATCGAGCCGGCCCGAAACCTCAGGCGTGGGCGTCGCCATCATCGGCTCGTTCTACATGATGGTGATCGTGCTGCTCCTGGCGCTGCCGATCGGCGTCGCCGCCTCGATCTACCTCGAAGAGTTTGCCAAGAAGAGCCGCTTCACCGACCTGATCGAGGTCAACATCAACAACCTCGCGGCCGTGCCGTCGATCGTCTTCGGTCTGCTCGGCCTGGCTGTCTTCGTCAATTTCCTCGGCCTGCCACGCTCGGCTTCCTTCGTCGGCGGCCTGGTGCTGACGCTGATGACACTGCCGACGATCATCATTGCGACGCGTGCGGCACTTGCCGCAGTGCCGCCGTCGATCCGCGCGGCGGCGCTCGGCCTCGGCGCGTCGAAGATGCAGATGGTGTTCCAGCACATCCTGCCGCTTGCCGCTCCCGGCATCCTGACCGGCACGATCATCGGACTGGCGCGTGCGCTCGGCGAGACGGCGCCGCTGCTGCTGATCGGCATGGTCGCCTTCGTTGCCGATTATCCGAAGACCCCCTTCGATCCGGCGACGGCGCTGCCGGTTCAGATCTACATGTGGGCGAACGAGGCCGAACGCGCCTTTGTCGAACGCATGTCGGGCGCCATCATCATCCTTTTGATCTTCCTCATGGCCATGAACATCGTCGCCATCGTCCTGCGCCGCCGTTTCGAGCGTCGCTGGTAGACGTGGACAAGGAGCACCCTGCTATGAACATCATGAGCGAGAAAACCCTCGAAGACGCGGTGACAGCCGAGATGAACAAACCGAACGAAATCATCAAGATGCGCGGCGACAAGGTGACCGTGCACTACGGCGAGAAGCAGGCGCTCTTCGGCGTGGACCTCGACGTCCGCCAGAACCAGGTGACGGCGCTGATCGGCCCGTCGGGCTGCGGCAAGTCGACCTTCCTGCGCTGCCTCAACCGCATGAACGACACGATCGACGCAGCCCGCGTCGGCGGCAAGATCACGCTCGACAGCGAGGACATCTACGATCCCAAGATCGACGTGGTCGAACTGCGTGCCCGCGTCGGCATGGTGTTCCAGAAGCCGAACCCGTTCCCGAAGTCGATCTACGAGAATGTCGCCTACGGCCCGCGCATCCATGGCCTCGCCAGGTCGAAGGCCGATCTCGACAAGATCGTCGAGCAGAGTTTGCACAAGGCGGCGCTTTGGAACGAGGTGAAGGATCGCCTGCACGAGCCGGGCACCGGTCTGTCGGGTGGCCAGCAGCAGCGCCTGTGCATTGCCCGCGCCATTGCGGTTTCGCCCGAGGTCATCCTGATGGACGAGCCATGTTCGGCACTCGATCCGATCGCCACCGCCAAGGTGGAGGAACTGATCGACGAATTGCGCGAGAACTACACCATCGTCATCGTCACCCACTCGATGCAGCAGGCGGCGCGCGTGTCGCAGCGGACGGCGATGTTCCACCTCGGCTACCTCGTTGAGGAGGGGCCGACGGACAAGATGTTCACCAATCCAGACGACAAGCGGACGCAGGACTACATCACCGGCCGCTTCGGCTGAGTGATCGTCGCGTACAGTAAGCAGACGAGGAAACGATCATGGGCGATCATACAGTCCGGTCCTTCGACGAAGAACTCAAGCATGTCGACCAGCTCATCCGCGACATGGGCGATCTCGCCGGTTCGATGGTCGCGGGCGCCATCCGGGCATTGCTGTCGTCCGACCAGGCGATGGCCCAGAACGTGATCGCCGACGACGCGATCATGGACGCCAAGCAGCGTGAGCTCGACAACGCAGCCATCACGCTGATCGCCAAGCGCCAGCCGATGGCGCAGGATCTGCGCGCCGTGGTCGGCGCCATCCGCATGGCTGGCGATCTCGAGCGCATCGGCGATCTTGCCAAGAACATAGCCAAGCGCGTCGGCGCCGTCGGCCAGATGCCGACGCCGCGCAACCTGGCGCACTCGATCGATGCCATGTCGCAGCTGGTGCTGGGACAGGTGCGTGGCGTGGTCGACCTCTATGTGGCGCGTCAGCCGGAAGGCCTGAAAGGCCTGCGCATCGACGACCAGAAGATCGACATCCAGTACAATGCCGTGTTCCGCGAACTCCTGACCTACATGATGGAAGATCCGCGCAACATCACGGCCTGCACCCATCTGCTGTTCTGCGCCAAGAACCTCGAACGCATCGGCGACCATGTGACCAATATCGCCGAGAACGCCTATTTCGTGGTGACCGGCGAGCAGCTTCCGCTCAATCGGCCCAAGGTCGACGAAACCACGACGGTTTCGAACTGAGAACTTCCGCACCGCATGCGTTTGGCGCGGGGGCGCTGCATAGGTTAAACCAGCGCATGGTCCTGATCGGGCCGTGCGCAAGGACAAGGTACAGGCGATGATCGCTCCAAAGGTCATGGTCGTTGAAGACGAAGAGCCGCTGGGCGTGCTGCTTCGCTACAATCTCGAATCCGAAGGCTATCAGGTCGAGGTCGTCACCCGTGGCGACGAGGCCGAAATCCGTCTGCAGGAAAACGTTCCCGACCTGCTGGTGCTCGACTGGATGGTGCCCGCATTGTCCGGCATCGAGCTGTGCCGCAGGCTGAGGATGCGCCCGGAGACCGAGCGGCTGCCGATCATCATGCTGACGGCACGCGGCGAGGAAAGCGACCGGGTGCGCGGGTTGTCGACCGGTGCCGACGACTATCTGGTGAAGCCGTTCTCGACGCCTGAGTTCATGGCGCGGGTGAAGGCTCTGCTGCGCAGGGCCAAGCCCGAGGTGCTGTCGTCCATCCTCAAGGTCGGCGACATCCTGCTCGACCGCGAGTCGCACCGGGTCTACCGCAAGAAGAGCGAGATCAAGCTCGGGCCGACAGAGTTCCGCCTGCTCGAGTTCATGATGCGGCATCCGGGCCGCGTGTTCTCGCGCAGCCAGTTGCTCGACAATGTCTGGGGCGAGACGATCTATATCGACGAACGCACCGTGGACGTGCATGTCGGGCGCCTGCGCAAGGCGGTCAACAACGGCCGCATGCCCGACGTGATCCGCACCATCCGCGGTGCCGGCTACGCCATCCGCGAGGATTAGGCGCCCGGCCGGCGAGACAGTTAAATTTGGCTCGCCGGCTTATCGAACATGATCAGACGTTCGCGCAGCGGGCGGTCAGCGCCATCCGCCATATGGCAACCGCCCGTGATACGGCGTATTGCGGCAATGGCCGTATGGGCCGCGCCAATAGCCCGGAGGGCACCCGTAAGCGTGACGTGCACGGTGTACGACACGCCCATAGCGGCATCCGCCATATGGCCCTCGCCAGCCTCCCGCCCCGCAGCCCTGGGCAATGGGAATGACCATTGCCGAATCTCCCGCGACAAGCGGCATGGGGTTCGGGGTGGCTGATGCTGAAAACGATGAGGCACACAAAAGGCCTACGCCGGCCAGGATGTTACGCAGCAGACTGGTCATCGCAACGTCTCCGAAACGGACGACACGTCGGTTCCAGGGTTGGTTCCGCCTCTTTGCCAGGCTGGGCCTTTCAAGGGCGGTCGCGGACTGTCGTCTAGCACGGCAGTATGGTCGCGGCGATCGTCTTAATTGCGACGGCCGAAATCAAATGTCCTTGAGCGGAATGTCTGCCTCGGCCCGCCGCGGCACCGAGCCCGCCGCAAAGACTTCCTCGTCGACATAGAGCAGGGCGCGCATGGTGCAGCCTTCGCGGATCAGGGGGACCTCGTTCGGCTCGGTGTCGAAAGAGATCGCCTTGGAGTGCGTGCCGCCGGCCGTCTTGGCGATGGCCGAGCGCACATACGGCTCCATGATGTCGAAGGCGGTGGCGCCGACACCGACGAAGGCGAGGGGGGCGGGGTCGAACAGCGCGAACATCGAGCCGAGGCCGAAACCGATTGCCTCGCCCGCCTTGCGGAAGGCCTCGCGCTCGGGGCCGTCATGGTCGCGCGCGGCGTCGGCGAGCGCCTTGATGTCCTCGTCGGAGAGGTCGGCCAGCGGCTCGGCGTTTTCGTCGCCGAGCCGGGCGTTGCGCCAGATCGCATAATTGCCGGCATAGGCCTCGATGCAGCCGCGGCGGCCGCAGCGGCACAACGCTCCGTCGGGGCGGTGGACCATATGGCCGAACTCGGCGCCCGACGATTGCGTGCCGGTGAACAACTCGCCCTTGATGACCAGGCCCATGCCAATGCCGTGGGAAAGCAGGATGGCGATAAAGTCGTCGCGATAGCGCGCCGGGTCGCGCCAGTGCAGGGCCTCGGCGATCATGTTGCAGTCGTTTTCGACGGTCACCGTCACACCGAATTCGCGCTCGAGCCTGTCGGCGAACTGGATGTCGTCATGTGGGGTAATCGGCGACCACAGGAGCTTGCGGGCGCCGGCATCCGTGGTGCCCTGGATGGCCAGCGCGATGCGCAGTACTGACGCTTGCGGGCGCCCGCTGCGCGCGATGACCTGACGCACGATGGCGACGCATTCGTCGACCAGCGCCTTGGCGGGCAGTCGCTGGGTGACCAGCCGTCGGGTCTCCTCGACGATCTGGTTGCCGGCATAGTCGATGACCGAAGCCGACAGGTGGTTGAGCGACAGGACGACGGCAACAACCGAGGCGGCGTCGGCTTCGAGCGCCAGGCCCACCTGGGGCCGGCCGCGCTTCATCGGCGACTGTTCGCCACCCTTGGCCTCGGCAAGGATGCCTTCGGCTATGAGGTCGGAGGATATGGTCGAGATGGTCGAGTGGCTGAGCCCGGTGACGGCCGCGATCTCGGTGCGCGAGGGCTGGCTTGCTCGCCGGACTGCCGATATAACCATGGCGCGGTTGCGCCGTCTCAGATCGTCGTGACGTATGCCGACCGACATGTGTGCGTCTTCCTCCCGGTGGAACGCTGCCTTTCTTAAGGGGCAGTCGCCAGCGCATTCTTATCCTGCCAGAGCCGGCGCAAATTGTCTTTATTTATTTCGGCGCTCGAAAAAATTAGCAAGGCATGGTGAAACCATGTTGACAGCCGACAATGGCTGAGTCACTATTTTTTCGAGGCTCGAAAAAATGAGCTTCTCCAAGGGCTACCGCAGAAGCGCGCCCGTTGGGCGCAGGGAGGAAACTATGAGGAAATTTACAACCGCCATTCTGGCGGGTGTCGCCATGTCGATGTCGCTTGCGGCAGTCGCCGAGGCGAAGGACAAGGTTATCGGCGTTTCGTGGTCGAACTTCCAGGAAGAGCGCTGGAAGACCGACGAAGCTGCCATGAAGGCGGCCATCGAGGCCGCCGGCGACAAGTACATCTCGGCTGATGCCCAGTCGTCGCCGGCCAAGCAGCTCACCGACGTCGAAAGCCTGATCTCGCAGGGCGCCAACGCCCTGATCATCCTGGCGCAGGACGCTTCGGCCATCGGCCCGGCCGTCGACAAGGCGGTCGCCGAGGGTATCCCTGTCGTCGGCTACGATCGCCTGATCGAGAACAAGGACGCCTTCTACCTGACCTTCGACAACAAGGAAGTCGGTCGCCTGCAGGCCAAGGGCGTGTTCGCCGCCAAGCCTGAAGGCAACTACGTCTTCATCAAGGGCAGCGGTGCCGATCCGAACGCCGACTTCCTGTTCGCCGGCCAGATGGAAGTGCTGAAGGAAGCCATCGACGGCGGCAAGATCAAGAATGTCGGCGAGGCCTATACCGACGGCTGGCTGCCGGCCAATGCCCAGAAGAATATGGAGCAGTTCCTGACCGCCAACGACAACAAGGTCGACGCGGTGGTGGCATCGAACGACGGCACCGCCGGCGGCGCGATCGCAGCCCTCCAGGCACAGGGTCTTGCCGGCTCGGTGCCGGTCTCGGGCCAGGACGGCGATCATGCCGCTCTCAACCGCATCGCACTCGGCACCCAGACCGTGTCGGTGTGGAAGGATGCGCGCGAACTCGGCAAGAACGCGGCTGAAATCGCCTCGCAGCTTGCCGACGGCAAGAAGATGGAAGAGGTTGCCAACGTCACCAAGTTCAAGACGCCCGGCGGCCTCGAGCTGAACTCGGTGTTCCTGACGCCGGTTGCGATCACCAAGGACAACCTCAACGTCGTCATCGATGCCGGCTGGGTTGGCAAGGACGTCGTTTGCCAGGGCGTGGCCGCCGGTTCGGTCGCTGCCTGCAACTAACACCTATCAGACCTGTTCGGTCGAACGCCGCGGCCCCGATGGAGCCGCGGCGTTTTTCAAAAAGCGCCCGCTTCATGACATGGCGGATTGCCCCTATCATGCGCACACCGGCTGCCGCGGAGACGGCCACCCGGTTGGGAGGTAGCAATGACAGACACGACTTCCAACGCGCCGGCTGACCGCGCGCGAACGACCGAGCTCAGCCTGGTCGGACGCTTTCTCAAAGCGACTGAGATCGACACCCGCATGCTTGGCATGATCGGCGCGCTGCTGCTGATCTGGGTGGGGCTGCAGGTGATTTCGAGCCTGCGCCTGGGCGTCAATCCGTTCGATTTCGACAGCCGCACCTTCCTCACCTTCCGCAACCTGTGGAACCTGTCGGTTCAGGCTTCCGCTGTGGCCATCATGGCCACCGGCATGGTTCTGGTCATCGTCATGCGCAACATCGACCTGTCGGTCGGCTCGGCCGAAGGCCTGATCGGCATGGTGATGGGCTTCGCCCAGGTGCATTTCCTGGTAAAGGCCGTCGGTCTCGAACTCGGCAATCCGTGGATCTGGGCGCTCGCGCTCCTCATCGGCATCGCGCTCGGCCTTGTGATCGGCGCGCTCCAGGGGTTTGTCATCGCCTATATGGAGGTTCCCGCCTTCATCGTGACGCTGGGCGGACTGCTGATCTGGCGCGGCGCTGCCTGGTGGGTCACGTCAGGCCAGACGATCGCTCCGCTCGATGCGAACTTCCAGCTCATGGGCGGCGGTCCGCAGGGGGCCATCGGCGCGACGTGGAGCTGGATCATCGGCCTTGTCGCGTGCCTTGCCGTGATCCTCGCGCTGATGAACGGCCGCCAGCAACGCAAGCGTTTCAAGTTCCCGTTACGACCGCTCTGGGCCGAGGCATTTCTCGGCGCCGTCACCTGCGGCGTGATCATGGGCGCGGTGTGGATTGCCAATTCTTATCCCTGGCCCGTCGGGATCGTGCGCAAATATGCCGAGACCAACGGCATCGCCATCCCCGAAGGCGGGCTGTTCATCGCCCATGGCATTGCCATTCCCGTGCTGATCGCGGTGGCGGTGGGCATCATCATGACCTTTGTCACCAATCGCACCCGCTTCGGCCGCTATGTCTTTGCCATCGGCGGCAATCCTGAAGCTGCCAATCTTGCCGGTATCAACACGCGCTGGATCACCATGAAGGTGTTCATGATCATGGGCGTCCTGGCTGCAATCAGCGCCGCGGTCTCCAGCGCCCGCCTGAACTCGGCGACCAATTCGCTGGGCACGCTGGATGAGCTCCTGGTGATCGCTGCGGCTGTCATCGGCGGCACCTCGCTGGCCGGCGGTTCCGGCACGGTTGCAGGTGCCATGCTGGGCGCGCTGCTGATGCAGTCGCTGCAGTCGGGCATGGTGCTGCTCAACATCGACTCGCCGCTGCAGAACATCGTCGTCGGCATGGTGCTGGTCGTGGCCGTGTGGCTCGACACGCTCTATCGCAAGCGCGTCTAACGAAATCGGGAACCAAGATCATGGAACAGACCCGTATCCCGCTCGTCGACCTCAAGAACATCTCCATCGCCTTCGGCGGCATCCGCGCCGTCGACGATGCCTCGGTCGATCTTTATCCCGGCGAGGTGGTTGCTCTTCTCGGCCACAATGGCGCCGGCAAGTCGACGCTGATCAAGATCCTGTCGGGCGCCTACAAGCGCGACGGCGGCGCGATCTTCGTCAATGGCGAGGAGGCACAGATCGCCAATCCGCGCGACGCCAAGAAATACGGCATCGAGACGATCTACCAGACGCTGGCGCTGGCCGACAATGTCGACGCCGCCGCCAACCTTTTCCTCGGTCGCGAGATCATGACCGCCTACGGCACGCTCGACGACGTCGCCATGGAGGCCGAGGCGCGCAAGGTGATGGGCCGGCTCAACCCACGCTTCCAGCGTTTCAAGGAGCCGGTGAGCAAATTGTCGGGCGGCCAGCGCCAGTCGGTGGCGATCGCACGCGCCATCCTGTTCAACGCGCGCATCCTGATTATGGACGAGCCGACGGCGGCACTGGGGCCTCAGGAGACGGCGCAGGTCGGCGAACTGGTCAAGCAGCTGAAGGCCGAGGGGATCGGTATCTTCCTGATCAGCCATGACATCCATGATGTGTTCGATCTCGCCGACCGCGTCTGCGTGATGAAGAACGGCCAGGTGGTGGGTACCGCCCGCACTCAGGACGTAACCAAGGACGAGGTACTCGGCATGATCATCCTCGGCAAATGCCCGCCCGGTGCCGTGCCTGGGCCGGGGGCGATGCAGATCGCCGCCTGACCGCTGTCGCCTGCCGGCTCACTGCCCTAAACAAGGATCGCGAAAAGCCGTTTCGACTTTTCGCGATCATGCTTTAATGATCGGGCATTGAGACGAGCCGGCCAGAATTGAGAAAGTACTTTCCCAGCCTGATCTTTGTCGGCGTCGCGCTCGTCAGCCTGACGATGGCGGCGCTTGTCTATCTCGCAACGGTCGAGGCGGCGCGGATCAAGTTCCAGTCAATTGCCGACGACGCGCTCAACCGTATCGAGGGCCGGGTGGAATTCGATATCGCCCTGCTCAGGGCGACCCAGGCCATGTTCGCAGCCCAGAAGGGCGAGCTGTCGCGCGACCAGTTCCGTGCCTATTTCAGCTCGCTCGACGTTTCCCGGAATTTCACTGGCCTCAGGGGGATTGGTTTCCTGCGCTTCATCGAGCGCGGCCATGAGGCCGACATCGCGCGCGAACTGAAGGAAGGTTACGGCATCGACCGCATGCCATTTCCCGACACCGACCTGGAGTGGCGGGCGCCTGTCGTGCTGTTCGAGCCGATGAGCAAGACCGGCCTGGACGCCATGGGCCTGGACATGGCTGCCGATCCGCTGCGGCGGCCGGCCATCGAGGCGGCGATGGCCGCCAATGGCGAACCGCGGGCAACGGGGCGCGTCCTGCTCGGCCAGGACGAGGCGACGCGGCAACCCGGAATACTCGTGTTCTCCAGAGTGGCGCGGCAGGACGGCGATGGCTCGGCGCCGGCCGGCTTCCTCTACGTTGCCTTCCGCACGGCCGAACTGTTCCAGACCGCGCTCGGCCGGGGGCCGCTGCTGCCGGTCGCGGCCGAGGTCTTCGACGGCACCAAGGGCGACGACGCGCTGTTGTTCCGCTCGGAAGCGCCGCCGGATACCAATTTCAGCGACGACTTCCTGGTGACGCGCGAGACGACGGTTGCCGGGCGCAAATGGGTGATCAATTTCCGGCCAAGCTCGGCCTTCGAGCCGCCGTCGCCGCGGTCGGGGCCGCTGATGCTCGGTCTGTTCGGCCTGGTTCTCGCCGGTTCGATCGCGCTGGTGGCGCGTTACCAGCAACGTGCCTACGAGGCTGCGGCACAACTGCACGAAACGACCGAAAAGAGCCTGCTCGAAAAGGACCTGATGCTTCAGGAGATGAAGCACCGCATCAAAAATTCGATCGCGCGCGTGCTGGCCATGGCGCGGCAGACGGCGGCGCGGGCCAAGGACGTCGACGAATTCTCGTCATCGTTTTCGGCGCGGCTGCAGGCTATGGCCGCCTCCCAGGACATGCTGACGCGTTCGCGCTGGCAGCGGGCCAATCTCGGCGAGTTGCTGCGCATCGAGCTCGGTCAGGTGTTTGGCAAGGAATTGCCCGAAGACATGATGAAGGGTCCGCCGGTGGAACTGGACGAGACCACCACCCAGGCGCTGGGACTGACCTTCCACGAGCTTGCCACCAATGCGCTGAAATATGGCGAGGCGGCCAATTCGATGGATGTGCTCAAGGTCGAGTGGGCGCTGAAACCCCAGGGCAAGGAAACGCGGCTTGTGCTGAAATGGGCCGAACGCAACGGCAAGGGCGTCGTGCAGCCGGAAAAGACCGGTTTCGGCACGAGGCTCATCGACATGAACATCACGCGCGAGCTTGACGGCCGTATCGAGCGGCATTTCGGCGACGACGGGCTGAGGGTCGAGATCGACATCCCCTACCGCCATTAGCGCATCGAAAGACGGACCGATCTCCGACGCGCAGATTCAGCCACTGGAGCAAAAGAAAACCCGGCGTCGACAGGGTCGACGCCGGGTTTTGCCGTGGGCTGGCTGCTTAGCGGCAGCGCGCCGTATAGATCTGGCCGCGGCTGTTGCGGTATTCGCAGTAGCCGTTGCGCAGATTGCGCACCAGCAGGCCGGACGCAGCGCCCACCGCCGTGCCGATGACAGCGCCACGGCCGCCGCCGATGAGCGCACCCGCCACTGCGCCGACGCCGGCGCCAGTGGCTACGTCACGTTCAGTGGTCGTGCAGCCGGAAATCGCAACGACAGCTGCAAGAGCCAAAATCACTTTCTTCATGTGGTCAGTCCTCTCACTTTGACATCGTCCCCGTCAGACACTTAGCGCATCGTCAGGAAAATCGGAATCGTTTTTCATGGGCCAGGTGCATGGATTCAATATGTTAGTGGGTCCTTTCTGAGTGCATGCCAGAGGTTGCGCGGTCAGTGGGCATGGGCTGACGTATCCGGCGTCCCTGATGCCGTGATGACTTCCGAGACCGAAAGCTTCGCTTCAAGTGTCCCGTTGGGCAGCACGTTCCAGGTCAGCTGGTCGTAGTCGTCCTCAAGCGCGGGATCGACCTCCAGGCATTTGGCGAAGAGGCGTGGATGCTTGGGCGCAAGCGTCCTGATCGCCTGCGGCAACTCGGCCTGGCAATCCTCGAACACTTCGAACAGCGGGGTAGGAGCTGGAATCTCGCGACAACCGGAAAGGTCGGGGGAGCAGGAGACGACCAGAAGAAGGGCGGCGATGTGTTCCATGACAGACACCTCCGCCAAGAAACGATGTGGCCCGCAGAAAAGTTCCTCGCCGCCTCTACATCAATCGGTTGAATATAAGCGGGTCTGTCGTGGAAGCTTACAAGGCGAACTCAGTCCATTGCAAAATTGGCCTTTGGCATCGCGAGTCGATACTGAAGGCGGTCAGTTCCGATCTCCAGTTCGGCCTGTCCGTCGAGTGCGGCGGGCACGACACGCTCGAGGGCGACGCTGCCAAAACGCTTCTTGCCGATGGCCTTGTCGCCGCTCGGCTCGATCGCCTCTATCCAGCTGAGAGTGATGTTCTCGTTGCCATCGCCGCCCGACGTGTCGACGCAGACCTCGACATAGCCATCGGCGCGGGACAGGGCGCCGTAGCTGACCGAATTGACGGCCAGTTCGTGCATGGCAAGACCGACATGCAGCGCGGCATTGGGATTGAGATAGGGGTCTTCGCCGGAAAAGCGGATGGTGCGGTCGGTATCGATGCTGTAGCGCCCGACCTGGCCGACCACGAGTTCGCGGAAGCCGGCGCCGCGCCAGTTGGACGATGTGACCAGATCCTGCGAGGCGGCGATGGACTGCAGCCGGCCGCGGAAGCGCACCAGGAAACCGTCGATCGAGCCGGAGTAGTGGCCGGTCTGGCTGGCGATGCTCTGGATGATGGCAAGAAGGTTCTTCGAGCGGTGGCTGACCTCGCGCAGCAACGCCTTCAGAGTCTGCTCTCGCCGCTTCTGCTCGGTCGTCTCGACGACTGTCACGACCAAGCCCTGGACCTGGCCGTGTTCGGAGGTGTCGGGGTCGATCCAGACATCAAACCAGCGCATACCGGAGCTATTGTCGGCGACGCTTATCTCAAGCCCACCCGACACGCCTGTGGCGATGACGTTCTTCTTGGCCGCGTCGAGGCGGTCGGCCTGCTGTTGCGGCAGCAACCCGCCTGCGCCCGCCGTTTCCTTGACCGCTTCGGCCCAGGGCGGCTGCAGATTGTGCGACCAGACGGTGCGCAGCTTGCGATCCTGATAGAGAACCGCGATGCCGGCATTGCGGGAAACATGGAGGAGAGCCGCGTCCATTCGCGGTGCTTGACCCGGGGAAGAAGGGGAGGTTTGGGCCATGCGACAAGAGCCTGCCTTGCTCCGCTCGACAAAGGTTCCGGACTGTCCAAAAGACCATCGCGGCGCATGTTTTGGCGCACCTGATGCTCCCGGACTTGCCCTTTCAAATGGGACCGCCGGGCAACGCTTCTTTTTTGAGCGCTACCCGGCGGCGCTGGCTTCCGGCTGAGGGGGCCGGCTTCCAGACTCGGGTACTTTCTTCATTTTGCCAGCGTGGTCACGCACGCCTGAACAGGCCTGCGATGAGCGAAATGACAAGGAACGCCAGGAAGATGAAGAATAGTATCTGCGCGATGCCAGCGGATGTTCCGGCGATACCACCGAAGCCGAGGGCGCCGGCAATGATCGCGACAACCAGGAATACAAGCGCCCAGTAAAGCATGATCTATCTCCTTCATTTGACGTATAAAAAACGTGCCGCCCAAAGGATGGTTCCCCGAGGCGGTGCTAAAAAAGCCTATGCAGCAGCCTTGGCCTGCCTGTCAAAGAACAACGCCTGACTTATCAGCGCCTTGACCATTTCCGGGTTGAACGGCTTGGTGACGAGGAAGGCGGGCTCTGGGCGTTCGCCGGTCAACAGGCGCTCGGGGAAGGCGGTGATGAAGATCACCGGCAGGGGTGCGGACGAGAGGATCTCGTTGACGGCGTCGATGCCGGAGCTGCCATCGGCGAGCTGGATGTCGGCCAGCACCATCTTGGGGCTGGTGCGCTTGAACAGGGCCGCAGCCTCCGCATGCGTGCGTGCCGTGCCAACGACGCGATGCCCAAGGCTCTCCACCATCTCCTCTATGTCCATGGCGATCAGCGGCTCGTCCTCGATGATGAGGATGTCGGTCGCGACCTGGCGCGAGATCTCGTTGGACGCCTCCTGCAGCAGGGTGGCGAATTCGTCCTCGTCGGTGTCGAGAATCTCCGCGCCTTCAGCATCGTTGAAGCCTTCGACGGCTACCAGCAGGAAGGCCTGGCGCGGACGGGCGGAGAGTGCCGACAGGTTGGCCGCAGCACGTTGCTCCCAGGCGGGGCCAGTAGCCTCGCCCTGCGGGACACGAATGGCGACCGAAGTGAACAGCCTCGCGAAAACCTTGTAGAGGGCAATGCGGTCGGAGGAAGCCTTGGGGAAGACGTCGACGTCGGCGATGATTGCTTCGAGCATTGCGGCCACCAAGGCGTCGCCGCTCACCTGGGAACCGGAGACGGCGCGCGAAAACCTGCGCAGATAGGGCAGGTGCGGCGCAATTCTGGTGGATAGGGTCATGATTGGACGTCTCCCTCAAATGACGTTGTTGACCGGACTGCAGAACGCCATCAACGTTCCGCATGTTTAAAAGTTCCTTTCCATGGAACCTATCCGCATTTGCGGAGTTCTGTGCAAAATTCGCGTGATCGGGGACGACTGTTGGGTACCCTTGTCAAAACGAGGAACCAAACGGTGCAACAAGGCAAAGCAGGAATATGACAGGGCAGAGCAGTGGCGCAGGCAGCGCCAAGCCGACCCGCCAGGGTGACGGCGAACTTGGGGCAAGTTCCGAAATCGGTCGAAAGCTCAAGCAATATTACGATGACCTCGTGTCCGATGAGGTGCCGGATCGTTTTGCCCAGCTGCTGGCGCAGCTGGAACAGGCTGAACCCGCACAGCAGAAGGACTGACGACGCATGGCAGCATCCCTTGGTTTCAAGGCCGACCTGCTCGCGGCGATTCCTGGCCTGCGCGCTTTCGCCATGTCGCTGTCGCAGAACGCCGACCGCGCCGACGATCTTGTCCAGGAAACGCTGGTCAAGGCGTGGGACAAGCAGGCCAGCTTCCAGCCGGGCACCAATCTCAAGGCCTGGCTGTTCACCATCCTGCGCAACGAGTTCTACTCGCAGATGCGCAAGCGCGGACGCGAGGTGCAAGACAGCGATGGGCTGTTGACCGCGCGCCTTGCCGTGCACCCGAGCCAGCCTGGAACGCTCGACCTCGACGATTTCCGCAAGGCGCTGGAGCAGCTTCCTGAGGATCAGCGCGAGGCGATCATCCTGATCGGCGCGTCGGGCTTCTCCTATGAGGAAGCCGCCGAGATCTGCGGCTGTGCCGTGGGCACGATCAAGAGCCGCGTCAGCCGTGCCCGCAACCGGCTGCAGGAAATACTCGGCATTTCGGGTGAGGCGGATTACGGCCCCGACGCAATCGCAGCGCAGGTGATGGGTTCAACCGTCGGCTGAACGGGGCCTTCTTTCAAGACTGGCCGCGATGGCGTTGACCAGGTCGTCGCCGGCATATGGCTTGCTGACCAGCTCCACACCCGGGAACTGGCCGAGCAGACCCTCAAGGTCGTCATATCCCGAGGCGAAGATGAACGGCACACGCCGTGCACGCAGTTCGCGGGCGAACTCCAGCGTCGGCTCGCCGTCGAGCATGACGTCGATGACCGCCGCGTCGTAGCCAGCCGTTATTGAGGCTGCCTGGTGCAGATTGCCGGCGATGACGATCTCGCGGGCGCCGTTGTCGAGGCAAAGCTGCTCGACATCGAAAGCGATCAGCGCCTCATCTTCGAGAACCAGAATACGCAGTCCGGAAAGTGGCGAGGCCAAATCGCATCTCCATAGGCAGGACCGCGAAGATGGCTGTTCTCAGACTGACTGTCATTTAAAAAAGACATGACCGGTTAACGGCCCCGCCGCCTGCCTGTCGCCGGAACTTTCAAGGTCTCCGCCGCGTTGCGGCTTGCACGCATCGAGGGGTACGAATGACCGACACATCTTCCGCGACCGAAGCACGGCAACAGGTTGCCTGCAAAAACTGCCCGCTGCGGCAATTGCCGGTGTTCCGGCCTTTCGAGGAACCGGAACTGGAATTCGTCAGCCATTTCAAACGAGGTGAGCTTGCTGCGAGCCGAGGCGCCACATTGCTGGCCGAAGGTAGCCATAGCGCGCATCTCTATACGGTGCTTTCCGGCTGGGGCTTTCGATACAAATTGCTCGAGGACGGTCGCCGCCAGATACTGAACTATGTGCTGCCCGGCGACATGATCGGCCTGCAAGGCAGCCTGATGGGCGAGATGCAGCATTCGGTGGAAGCGCTCTCGTCGATGCTTTTGTGCGTGTTCGAGCGCGACCGGCTGTTGGAACTCTATCGCGACCATCCCGGCCTTGCCTACGACCTGACATGGATCGCGTCGCGCGAGGAGCGCATGCTGGACGAGAATCTCCTTAGCGTCGGGCGCCGCTCCGCGCTCGAGCGGGCGGCCTACCTGCTGGCTTTCATGGCGAGCAGGGCCAGGAAGGTCGGCATGAACGGCAAGGGTGTGGTCGAGATACCGATCACCCAGCAGCACATCGCCGACACGCTCGGGTTGTCGCTGGTCCACACCAACAAGACGATCCGCAAGCTGATCAACCGCAAACTGGTGCAGTGGCGCGATGGAGGCTGCAAAGTCCTCGACGTCGATGGCCTGATGGTGCTGGCAGGCTGGAGCGGCCTTGACGAGAGCATCCGGCCGCTGCTGTGACGACAGGAATTTCTGCAAGCCGTGGGCTGGCAAAACCGGTAACAGTCGCCGATGCTTCGGCAAATCGACGGAACCGACATGCGCACGAGGCGTTTCGCCTCCGTTGAACTGAAGGAGCAAGACCATGGCTGCTGCCGCTGGAAAGCAAGGAAACGGAACCAAGACGGCCCCTGACCTCGAAGCCGACATCAAGCAATTGAAGGCCGATATCGAAGCGCTGACCAAGCAGCTGGCACTGACCGGCGAGCATGGCTACGACGCGGCGCGGCGCGCTGCGAGCCAGGGCGCCGAGCAATTGAAGGTCCAGGGTGACGCTGCCCTGGAGAGCATCGGCGCCACGGCCCGGGACCTCGAGGATCAATTGATGGCAGCGGTGCGCGAGAAGCCAGTGACGTCGCTCGCAATCGCTGCCGGTGTCGGATTCCTCGTCGCGCTTCTGGCGCGGCGCTGAGCGGCCGGTTCGGGGGACCCATGCTGGCATCTCTGATTGCATCCATCGCATCGAGCGAAATTGGCTACGGGATGCGCCGCGCCCGCGGTGCGGTGATCGCCTATATGTCAGCAGCGCTGTTGGGCCTGTGCGGGGTCGGGTTTCTTGTCGGGGCTGCCTTCGTTTGGGTGGGCCGACGTTATGGGACGCTGGAGGCAGCGATCGGCTTCGGCATCGGCTTTCTCGTACTGGCAGCTGTAATCCTGCTTGTGCACAGACTGGCGTCCGCGGCGCGCGTCAGGGAAGACAGGCGACGTCGACGCGCCGACCTCGCGGCACTTGGCACATCCGCCGTGCTGGCTGCCTTGCCGACATTGCTGAGGAGCAAGGGCGGCATCGGCGCTGTCCTCGGTCCGGTCGTGGTGCTTGCCGCCTATGCGATCTATCGCGAAAACCGCAAGCCAGACGACAGCGACGGCGTGGCGGGCGACTAGGCCCCTGGCTTGTCGGGTGTGCTGTTGGCCGGTTGCCACGCTGGCATGGTGCAGGTCTGACGCCGGTCGCGCCTTCTTCCAAACTTTCGCCAATCTCGCTTTGCCGAGCAGCCGCTTCCGGCATCTGCTCCAGAGTCTTGTGTCAGTGCCCGGCCGGCTGGCCGAAGGGCATGGAGATGCGGGCGCGGACGCCCTCGGGCAGATATTCGTGCCTGACTTCGCTTGAAATGACCTTGGCCAGGCTGCGGCGGATGAGGATCGAGCCGAAGCCGTGACGGCTTGGCGGGGTGACGACAGGCCCGCCACTTTCGGTCCAGTCGAGCACCAACCGTTTGCCGTCGGCGCCGCCCTGGATGATCCAGGCGACGGAAACGCGACCTGGGGGTACCGACAGGGCCCCGTATTTTAATGCGTTGCTGGCGAGCTCATGCAGGATCAGGGCGAGGCCGAGTGCCTGGTCGGGTGTCAGCAGCGCATCCTGGCCGAGGATGGCGATGCGTGGCGCATTGGCTTCGTCGAAGGGCGTCAGCTCGACGCGGGTGAGTTCGCGGATGCCGATGCCGCGCCATTCATGCTCCGACAGAAGGCCATGGGCCAGACCGAGCGCGCGCAGGCGTTCGCTGAAGGCGTCAAGGAACTCGCGTGGCTCGCGGGCATGGCGCACCGTCTGCGTTGCCAGTGCCTGCACGGTGGCGAGCGTGTTCTTGACGCGGTGGTTGAGTTCGCGCAGCAGGAAGCGCTGACGCTCCTCCGTCGCCCGGCGTTCGGTGATGTCGTAGTTGACGCCGAAGACCAGCGTCGGCTTTCCGCTGGCATCGCGCTCGACAACGCGGCCGCGGGCGGCGAGCCAGCGCGGCGGGTCGATGCCTCTGATACGGTACTCGCCTGAGTAGTCGTCGCTGCCGGCCAGCGCTTCCTGAAACAGCGCGCGCGTCTTGCCGATGTCGCGGCGGTCGATGGCGACGAGCACGTCGCGTGCCCGCATACGGGTTGCCGCCGGCAGGTTGAAGAGTTGCGGCAGCAGCGCGTCGCATTCGATGGAGCCGCTGCGCGGGTTCCACACCCAGCTCGCCAGCGCGGCAGCCTCAAGGGCGATAGCGCGGCGGGTTTCGGCGTGGACGAGCGCCGCCTCGGCACGTGCGCCGGCATGTGAGCGGTCGCGCAGCGCGATCAGGCTGGCTGCGAGCGCTGCCAGTGACGTCAGGTATCCGATCTCGTCCGCGTCGAGGTCCGACCGCGGTTCGGAACTGAAAACGACGAGCTTGCCTACCTGAGTGCCCGACACGAGGATCGGAAGCTCGAAATGAAACGGCAGCCTGGCGGTGTCCGGGGCGGGCGTGTCGGCAACGTTCTCAATCTGCCGGAGCACATCTTGTGCTGTCGTGGCCTCGACACCGAACCGCGACCTGACGGCCAAGCCCTCACCCTCCGCCAAGGCAAGCAGGGCTGCGGGCGAGCTGCTGGCTGCGGCGGCAAGGGCGGTCAGGCGGTCGAAATCCGCGTCGGCCGGCATCTTGAGCTGCGCCGCAGGGGCGTTGGCGGCGTCGCGCGGTTCCACGCGTTCGCTGTCGGCCTTGTGAGCTGCGACGGTCTCGTTGTCCTGCACGGCTACCCCTCAGTCGCAGAAAACTAGCCGCCTATATCCAAGTTGAAAAGCCTCGGCCGGACAAACTGGCACCATGCCGGCAGGCTCACGTTGGCCCCATGACTATCAACGAGGAAACATTGTCATGACCAGGACTTTTCAGCTCGAAACGCCCGCCAGGGCGGCCCAGGACGAAATCTGCTGCTGATGCAGATCGCCGGGGTTGCTGCTTCCTGCGGCAATCTCTCCGACGGCCACAATGCCGAGCTAAGATATTGTTGTATTACGATGTTTTTCGAAATGCACTGCGCGTCCACCAAGCCGTATCCGGCTTTCATCTGCAAGATCGAAGGTGAAAAAGATCGGAACCCCCGGGGGATCACGACGTTGTGACCCCGTAGGAGCCGCGCCGGACCCATCCCGCGAAGAACCGGTCGAGGCGCGGCATATGCATGAAGAACACGCACGAGGAGAGAGTACATGATCCGCAATCTCTTGGCTACGACGGCCCTCGCCGCCCTGATTTCCACCGGCGCGATGGCGCAGGACACGACCACTCCGGCACCGGCGCCCGCACCAGCGGCACCAATGGAAGCGACGCCGTCGGCTCCTGCTGTCATTCCCCACGCTGACGGCTATCTCGCCACCAACATCATCGGCGAGAAGGTCTATAACGGCTCGGGCAATGACGCCGAGAATATCGGCAGCGTCAACGACATCGTGCTCGCCGCCGACGGTACGGCCGACCAGTTGGTGATTGGCGTCGGCGGTTTCCTCGGCCTTGGCCAGAAGAACGTCGTCCTGCCGTACAAGGAGTTCGACTGGGCCGAGAAGAACGGTGACCGCTGGCTGGTGATGGCGACGACCAAGGAGCAGCTGCAGGCGATGCCCGACTTCGATCGCCGCGCGTATGATCCGGCCCCGGCGCCGACTGCGGCGACCGAGCCCGCCCCGATGGCCGACCAGACGGCACAGGCGCCGGTGACGCCGGAAGCGAAGCCGCCGGTGACGGCAGAGCAGACGACACCCGCTCCAGTCACCCCTGATGCGACCGCGACCGATCCGACCAAGACGGCGGCGATCGACAAGTCTACGCTGAAGGACTTACCTGCGGCCGACATGCGCGCCGAGCAGATGGTCGGTGCGGCGGTGTATGGCACCGACGATGCCCGCATCGGTAAGATCGGCGACATCCTGCTGACTGCCGATGGCAAGATCGACGCCTATGTCATCGATGTCGGCGGCTTCCTTGGCATGGGCGAGAAGAAGGTGGCCATCGGTAGCGACAACCTCGCCTTCCTCGTAGACACCGAAGGCAACAAATATCTCTACACCACCTTCACCAAGGACCAGCTCGAGAAGCAGCCGGCCTACGACGCCGGCAGCTGGTCCGAGAAGCGTGATGAGCAGCGCCTGATCATGGTTCAGTAAGACCAGGCGTATCGTGTAGGAAAGCCCGCGCTTCGGCGCGGGCTTTTCGTTTGGAGGTAGGCCTAGGGCAGCCGGGCGAAATGGCCGACGGCGCCGGCCTCGGCCAGTTCCGACAATGCCAACGACTGGTCGAGATGCCGGGCGCGATGGGCTAGCAGCCGCTCGGCGAATTCGAGGCGCACCGGCAGCCATACGGGGGCGTCTGCAAGGTTGCGCGTTTCACCTGGATCGTTGGCCAGATCGTAGAGCAGTGGCGGCAAGCCGCCGCCGAAATGTATGTACTTGACCTTTTCGGTGCGGATGACAGCCAAGTTGAGCGAGCGTGAGTCAAGCCCGAAATGGGCCTCCGTCGTGCCTTCGGCGACCGAGCGGAAGTCGTATTCCCAAAAGGCGGCGTTGCGCCAGATTTCGGGCTCACGGCTTTCGAGGAATGGCTTGAGCGACTGGCCGTCGAGATGCGGCAGCGCCTTGCCGCCGATGAGGTCGAGCAGGGTTGGCATGATGTCGACCGCGCTGGTGAAGCGGTCGACCGCGGAGCCCGACGCCTGGGCGTGGCCGGGCGCCTTGATGATCAGCGGGATGTGGTAGCTGCCGTCGAACCAGCCGCCCTTGCCGAGCATAAAGTGGTCGCCCATCATCTCGGCGTGGTCGGACGTGAGGATGACGATGGTGTCCTCCCAGGCGCCATTGTCGCGGATGCCTTGCCAGATGCGGCCGAGCTGGGAATCGACCTCCGAGATCATGCCGTAATAGAGGGCGCGGATCTTGCGAAATTCCTGCTCGCTCCAGTCGCCGACCTTGCCTGTAGCGCCGGGGATGAAGCTCGATTTGTTCTGGTGATGCTCGAGGTGATAGGCGAGGAACGGGTGGCTCGCCTTTTCGGCCTCGAGGCTCGTGGCGCGATCATATGCCGGGCCCTCCGACGGCTCGTACATAGTGTTGAACGGCTCGGGCACGATGAAGGGCGGATGCGGACTGAGGAAGGAGACATGGGCGAACCAGGGCTGGCCTTCGTCCTGCTCGGAAAGCCAACGGAGAAACTCGCCGGCCAGGAAAGCGGTCGGGGTCTCATCCTTTGAATAGACAGGAACCGCGTTGCTGACCTCCGACGCATCGGCATTTGCCGGCTTATGGACATCGGGAAAGCCGGCGCTGGAGTCAATGCCGCGCGCGGCGAGCCAGGACAGCCAGGCCTTCTGGTGTTCGGGCAACAGCTGGCGGGTGGTGAAACCGGGCAGCACGCCTTCATAGGTGCGCAGGAACGGGTCGCCTGCAGCGCGGCCGCGTGGATCGGGCGAGACGTCGGTGTAGCCGAACAGCGTCGGGTCGTAGCCGACACGGCGGGCGGCGCGGGCGATGTTGTCGTGCCTGTCATCCAGCGGCGAGCCATTGCGACAGACGCGATTGTTCATCTGGTAGAGGCCGGTGTAGAGGCAGGCGCGTGCCGGCGAGCAGGGCGCGGTGCCGGCATAGTGGCGCCTGAAGGTGACGCCTTCGCGGGCGAGTGCATCGGCGTGGGGCGTCTTCACCACGGGGTGGCCGACCGTCGACAGGCTGTCGCCGCGCCACTGGTCGCAGGTGATGAGAAGAATGTTCGGTCGTCCGCCCCTGTTTGCCAAGCTCGCCCCCCGCAATTGAAATCGCGGCCAAGGAAGCCGGATTCACGGTGCCGTGCAAGCGTCTTCATGCAGCGATCGGTCATGCCAAAAAGTGTGAACGAATTCGCTTTTATTGTTCGATCTTTGTGAACGGACCATTCTGCGACCGGCCACTATGCCGCAACAATCGATGCGCCCATATTCAGCCCAACAGAGCGGCAAGGGCCGCGGCTAGCGAAAGGAGCGAGACGATGCTCAACCAGATCAAGGGCCTGCACCACGTGACCTCGATGGCCAGGGATGCGGCCGAGAACAACCAGTTCTTCACCCACAAGCTCGGCCTGCGCCGAGTCAAGAAGACGGTCAATTTCGACGCGCCGGACGTTTATCATCTCTATTACGCAGACGAGTTGGGCACGCCGGGTTCCGTCATGACCTACTTCCCGTTCCCCGACATCGGCAAAGGCCGCCCGGGCGTCGGCGAGGTTGGCACAACCGTGTTCTCCGTACCCGAGGGCACGCTGCCCTTCTGGGAGCAGCGCTTCGCCGACCAGAGCGTCACTGGCCTGGCCCGCGATGAGAAATTCGGCGAGAAGCGCCTGAGCTTTGCCGGTCCCGACGGTGACGGTTTCGCACTGGTCGAGGCCAAGGGCGACAAGCGCGCGCCGTGGGTCAAGGGCGGCGTCGCCAACGACGAGGCGATCCGCGGCTTTCACTCGGCCTCGCTGAGGCTGCGCGATGGCGGTGCCACCGAAGAGCTCCTGAAGTTTATGGGCTATGAGGAGGTCGACACCTCGGGCAACGTCAAGCGCCTGGCGGTGAAGGACGGCAACGGTGCCGATTTCATCGATATCGAGACGCAGCCGGGTGCTTCCTTTGCAGGCCTGGGTGCCGGTTCGGTCCATCACATTGCCTTTGCTGTGGAGAACCGGGCCAAGCAGCTCGAGGTGCGCAAGGCGCTGATGGAGACGGGCTACCAGGTGACGCCGGTCATCGACCGTGACTACTTCTGGGCGATCTACTTCCGTACCCCCGGCGGCGTGCTGTTCGAGATCGCGACCAACGAACCCGGCTTCGACCGCGACGAGGACACCGCCCATCTCGGCGAGGCGCTGAAGTTGCCGTCGCAGCATGCGCATCTGCGCGATTATCTTGAAAAGACCCTGCAGCCGCTGGGCGACTGAGGAGGACCGATGAGCAAGGACGCGTACATCCACAAGGTGCTGCCGGGGGAACCCGGCGGACCGCTGGTCTTTGCCTTCCACGGCACCGGCGGCGATGAAAACCAGCTGCTCGGCTTTGCCCGGGAGCTGGTGCCGGGGGCGACTGTCGTGTCGCCCCGCGGCGACGTATCCGAATTGGGGGCGGCGCGTTTCTTCCGCCGCACCGGCGAAGGCGTCTACGACATGGACGATCTCATCAGGGCGACGGTCAAGATGGCCGGCTTCGTCAAGGCGCATGTCAAGGAGGCAAAGCCGTCGGCGGTCTATGCGCTTGGCTACTCCAACGGCGCCAACATCCTGGCCTCGGTGCTGTTTGCGGCACCCGAGCAGTTCGATGCAACGGCGCTGATGCATCCGCTGATCCCGTTCGCACCCGAGATCAATGGCAGCCTTTCGGGGCGGCGGGTGCTGATCACCGCCGGGCGGCGCGACCCGATCTGTCCGCCCGAACTGACGAGCCGGCTCAACGCCTATTTGCGGGACGCCGGCGCCGATGTCAGGCTGGAATGGCACGAGGGTGGCCACGAGGTGCGCCCCAACGAAATCGACGCCGCGAAGCGGTTCTTCGCAACCAAGGAGCAGGGGCAATGACCGAAGAACTTCCTGTCATCGAGCTTGAGGATCGCGGTACCAAAGGACGCTACGTCATACGCGGTGCCGGCGGGGCGGAGGCCGAGATGACCTATACGACCATCAGCGATCATCTGTTCATCATCGACCATACCGAGGTGCCCGACGCATTCCGTGGCCAGGGGGCAGGATTGCGGCTGGTGACGCGGGCAGTTGAAGACGCACGTGCGGCCGGCAAGAAGATCATCCCGCTCTGCCCCTTTGCCGCGGCGCAGTTCCGTCGCCATCCCGAATGGGCGGATGTGCTGAACGGCTGAACGCCACAGGCCAACAGAACCATTCATGCCGAGGCCGATGCAGGTGACTGCATCGGCCTTTCGTTTGGTTCGAATTATTGCGACATGGGCGGCTCTTGTTACCAAAGGGAAGCTTTTGCTCCTCCCGTTTTGCGGCAGGATTTCGACAGAGTTGACTGATTTTGCGTAATTTTGTGACCGATTTGGCAGTGATATTGACTGTTTATGCGGATTATTTGTTGTTTCATGAGTTGACATCGGTCAGCATCATGTCGTTACATGTTTCGGTTAGTTTCATTTCAACAAGGGAATGAATTTTAACGAAAAGGCAAAATTGCCATGATCGGTTCCAGGAAAGTTCAGAAAGTCGACCGCCAGTTCCAGCCGCGCTCGCGCATCTATCGCCGGCCGCGCATCGCCATTCGCCAGCGTGCCAACGAGCACCCGATGGCCATGTTCTCGGTGTTCGTCGTTGCCTCGCTGTCGTCGATGGCACTGGCGCCGACCAGTGGCCCGGCTTTTGCCTCGATGGGGTCGGACCACCGTGTCGTCGATGGAGTGATGACGACCGAGAAGACCGACCGCCTGCCGCTCAAGGAAGCCGATATCGCCTGCCGCGGGCAGGCCTGGGGTGTCGAAAGCGAGGTCTGCCTCGACGCCATTGCCGAAGATTCAGGGATACGTGCGCCACGCAAGGTGCGGCTGATCGCCAGCGCCGGGCCGGTTCACACCACCCCGAACATCTTTTAGACGCCGGTCCGCCCGGTCACCGCGTTCCCTGCCGCGCCCTACATCCTTCCAGCGCGTACCTGCCCCGTGGTCTCGGCCACGGGGCCTTTTTTTGTGCCGAGGCGTCCGGCCGCTAGTCCCTTCCGACGATGCCGCTGTTCCTGATGGCAGGCGACGCTGGTGGCAAAACCGGGAGGAATTCGTCATGGGTCGCGTCGCAGGAAAGATCGCCATCGTCACAGGTGCTGCATCCGGCATGGGCGAGGCGACGGCGCGGCTTCTGGCGCGCCAGGGCGCGGCAGTCGTGGTCAGCGACCTGCAGCGCGAAAAGGGCGAGGCAGTCGCCGCCGGCATCGAGGCCGCCGGCGGACGCAGTCTCTACGTCGCCCATGACGTGACATCGGAGACGGGTTGGAAGGCAATCATCGAACGAACGCATGATGTGTTCGGCGGACTGCACATCCTGGTCAACAATGCCGGTGTCGGCGCACCTTTCGGCTCGGTCGAACAGCTCAGCCTCGATGATTGGCGCAAGGTCATGTCGGTGAACATGGAAGGTGTGTTCCTCGGCACCAAGTTCGCTATCGAGGCGATGCGCAAGACCGGGCAGGGCGGCTCGATCGTCAATTTCTCGTCGACCATGGGCATTGTCGGCAGCCCCTCGACTGCGGCCTATGTGGCGAGCAAGGGCGGGGTGAAGCTGTTCACCAAGTCGGCGGCGCTGCATTGCGCAAAGGAGCGCTACGGCATCCGCGTCAATTCGGTGTGCCCCGGCTGGATCCGCACGCCAATGTCGTCAGGGGCGCTCGACAAGCTGGCGGCAAGCGGCGAGGGCAACAAGGCGATCGAGCTGACACCGCTTGGCCGCGTCGGCGAACCCGACGATGTCGCCTATGGCGTGCTCTATCTCGCTTCCGACGAAGCGAGCTTCGTCACCGGGACAGAGCTGGTCATCGACGGCGGTTACACCGCGCAGTGACGGAAGCCTGTCTCAGAGGTGGGATGCCTGCTCGCTGACGGCACTCAGCGCGCTGCGCACGTCGAAGGTGCTGAACGGCTTTTCGAGGATGTGCGGCTTGAGCATCGGCGGCAGCTGTTCGATCTCGGCCTTGGCGCCGATCAGGTCGCCGGTGACGAGCACGAAGCGCTGGGCCATTTCCGGCCGCTCGCTGACGATCTCGCGGAAGATAGAGATGCCGCTGCGGTCCGGCATGCGCAGGTCGGAGAAGATGATGTCGACGGGCTGGCTGCCGAGCGCGTCTGCGACCGACGTCCACGACCAGACGATGCGCGCCTTGACGCCCATCAGTTCAAGGATGTCCGAGAGCGAGCCGGCGACGTCGGGTTCGTCGTCGATGATTACGGCATGGCGCAGGCCACTCGATTTCGGCGCTGCCTCGGCGACGATGCCATGGCTGCCCTTGATGGGCGGCAGCTCGACGACGAAGCGTGCGCCCTGCGGCGTGACCGGCTCGAACCAGACCTTGCCGTTGTGGCGATCGACGATCGACTTGGAGATCGACAGGCCGATGCCGGTGCCGACGCCGATCGGCTTGGTGGTGAAGTAGGACTCGAAGATCCTGTCGCGGATGCTCTCGGCGATGCCGGGGCCTGAATCTTCGACCGAGAAGCCGGCGCTGCCATCGGCATTGCGGAAGGTGCGGACACAGATGCGGCGCTCATCCACGGCACCGGCGAGCGCATGCTGGCTGTTGACCAGGAAGTTGGCCGCGACCTGGGTCATGTGGTCGGCGTCGGCCAGCACCATGAGCGGGCCTTCGACAAAGTCGGTGTCGATGCTGATGCCGCTGGAGCGGGCGCCGTAGGCGGTGACCTCGAGGGCGGCACGGACGACGTGGTTGAGATCGGTTTCCGACCGCGTCGTCGGATGCAGGCGCACCATGCCGAGGAAGCTCTTGACGATACGGCCGCAGCGTTCGGCGGCGGCGCGCACCTTTTCGGCGCGCATCTTGGTTTGCGCATCGGTGGCAAATTCATGCAGCAGGGTGGACTGGGCGACGACCACGGCGAGCGGGTTGTTGAGCTCGTGCGAGACGCCGGCGAGCAGCGAACCCATCGCCGCCATCTTTTCGTTCTGGTGCAACTTCTCGCGCTGGCGGTTGATCTCTTCTTCGGCGCGGTGCTTTTCCCGGAGGTCACGGATCGAGCCGAAGATCAGCCTGCGGTCGGCGAGCCGCATCTCGTTGGCGGTGAGCTCGATGGGGATGATTTCGCCAGTGGCATTCTGGGTCACGGTCTCCATGCGCTGGCCGACCATCGGTGCGCCGCGGCCGGTCATGTATTCGGCGCCGTTGGCGTATCCCTTGCGGTAATAAGCAGGGATGACGGTGTCGAGCAGGTCCTTGCCGAGCACCTCGTCGCGGGTCCAGCCATACATCTTCTCGGCGGCCGGATTGAACTCGATGATCGAGCCTGTCTCGTCGACGACCATGATGGCATCGAGCGACGACTGCAGCATGGTGCGGCGGATGATTTCGCTGACATGATACTCCGACAGCGAGCGCTCGATGGCGTCGCCGAGGGCGGCGGCGATGATCTCAAGGGCAGCGATGTCGTCGTCGGACCAGTTGCGCTCGACGACGCAGTCATTGACGGCAAGCGTGCCCCAGAGATGGCCGTGGGCCGAGACCGAGACCGACAGGAACGACTTGATGTGCTGCTTGTCGAAATCCTTGCGCAGGAAGCCGGCAAGGTCGCGTGTGTGGCCGATGAAGATCTTGCCTTGGCGGCCCTCCTCGGCGAGGCGCTCGAGCAGTGGGTCGGAATCGACGATTGCCTGGTTGATGGTTGTTGGCGGTGCTGCGACCTTGTCGATCCTCTGGTCGACCCAATAGGCCGAGATGGACTGTGCGAAGCCCTGGCCGGGGACATCGCGCAGCCTGAACAGGATGGTGCGATGGCCGCCGAAGGCACGTCCCAAGCGCTCGAGAATCTGGTCGATATCCTGCTGCCAGTCCTGCGCCTGCCGGAGATGGCGCACGATCTGGCCAGCCGCGACAGTGGGGCTCGGCGTGCCCGACTGCTGGTCGGTGCGTGAGACGGTCAACAAGGCCATAACGGTTTCCGACGAGGGCGCGATGCGTCAGTAGCTTTCGCTGCCGGGCAGGGAGAAGATATAGCCTTCGCCACGCACGGTGCGCAGAAATTTCGGGTTTGCCGGGTCGTCCTCGATCTTCTTCCTCAGCCGCATGATGCGGATGTCGACAGCGCGCGACGATTCCGGGTCTTCGGCAAAGCCGATCGCCTCGGAGATAGTGGTGCGGCTGAGCAGCCGGTTGGGCCGGGTGAGGAAGACCTCGAGCATGTCGAATTCGCTCTTGGCCATGTCGAGGATGGCGCCGCCATTGCCGGTGACGAGCCGGCCGTCGAGATCGGCCTGAAAGGCGCCGAAGGCGATGGTGCGGCGTGGCGGCTGGGCGGCGAGCTGCGCCTGCTTGATGCTGTCGGGCTGCGGAACGCGGCGGAGCACGCTGCGCACGCGGGCGAGCAGCTCGCGCAACTCGTAAGGCTTGACCAGGTAGTCGTCGGCGCCGATCTCGAGGCCGACGATACGGTCGAGCGCAGTGCCCGCGGCGGTGGCGTAGATGATGCCTATCGGCATTCGGCCACGCAGCCAGCGGCCGAGCGAAAGGCCGTCCTCGCCCGGCATGGCGATATCAAGTATCGCAAGATGAAATGCTTCGGTTTCGATGAGCGCGCGAAGGGCAGCTGCGCCCTCGACTGCGGTCACATCGAAGCCGTTCGCGCCGAGATACTCGGCGACGGCGTCCCGTAGATCGGGTTCGTCTTCGACAATGACTATCCGGGCTCGCAGTTTGGCCTCGCCTCCGCTACCTGCGGAAAGTAGATTGGGTATAAACATGATGTCCAGCGATCATTTCGGGTGGGCAGTTGCCAATGGCGTCCTGCCTCGTTAGGGGCGATTTGAAGCTTCGGGAGACACGACTGGGAACCCATCCCCGGCCGAGCGCATCCCTGGGCATCTTCTTGCCACGGCAGGCGCCGCGCAGCCCTCGCCGGCAGGCAATGGTCGCGATTTCGCTCGTGCTACGGACAGAGACATGGCTGGAAGATCGATCGTCGCACTCGTCGCCATAGCGGAGGTAATAGCCTCCGACCTTGCCGAGCATCTCGACAGGCGCGGCCACGACGTGCGTGTGGCCAAGCGGCTGTGGGAGGCGGAATCGCTGCTGTCGGCCAAGGGCATCGACGTGGTGGTGGTCGGCGACGGCCTGACGCCGGCCGAAGGTCGGGATCTGCTGCGCAGGTTCAGCGGCGAGAAAGGCCCGTGCTTCATCCTGATATGCCGCCCCGCCGAACTGGTCGACAAGGTGTTGGCGCTGGAATTGGGCGCCGCCGATGTCGTGGAGAGCCCTCTCAATGTGAGAGAACTCGCCGCGCGCATCGGCGGCCTCCTCGCGCGCCGGGGACGCGGCACGCAAGAATTGGTGGTGCTGGAGAATTCGACGGTCGACCTGCGCTCGGCGCTGGTCATGCACGCCTCGGGCGAGGAAGAGCAGCTGTCGCCCGGCCAGATCGCTCTGCTCAAGCTGTTCCTGTCGCAGCCGCGCAAAGTGCTGACCAGGGACGACATCATGGCCGCGGCGCCTGCCGAGAGCGCCGATGCCTTCGACCGCTCCATCGACTCGCGTATCGTGCGCCTGCGTCGCAAGCTCGATACCGAAAGCATCACCACGATCCGAGGCTCGGGCTACCGTTTCGACCCGCCGACCAAGGCGGCGGGCAAGGAAGCGGGACCCGCTGACAGCCAGACCTGAGTTTGCGCAGGCGGACAAGGTGTCAGCTTGCCGGCACGGGGGTAGCCGGCACTTCCACGCGCATCTCGGCATGCGCGTGGTCCTTGAGGAGGATTGTTGCAACGGCTGCAAACCCCAGCAAACCCTGGGCGTACAGAAGCGCCGAAAGCACCGATGCTGCGAATTGTGTCTTCATGATCGTCGGGCCTGTTCCCGTCTCGGTTTCCAATAAAACTTGGCACTCCGAGACACCCGCGTCGCCTGACCTGCCATAGGCGACGCGGGTACTCGGACCCGCGGCGACAAGCGCGCGGGGGTTCTGCTCACCGCCGCCCGGCCTGAAGCCGGGCACCCACGCCCATGGACCCGGCGGGTGCGCAGAATTGCGACGAACAAGGCTGTTGCGAGAGATGGATGCCGCCTAGTGCCGAAGCCATGCCCTGCTTCGAGAACCAGCGTGCGGCTGAAGCGTCGTCACGGTCGGCCAGCATTCCGATCCCTGTCAGTATCGCCGTGGCGATGCCCACCCGCAGGAACCATCGTGCCACCAATCGTCTCGCTCCCATCCAGCATTCGCAACGTTCGTTTCGTCGAGAGCGAATGTGCCGGCCTGCTGTATCGGGAAGATGCCGCCGGATGCGGTTTCATGATTCTGAATGTTTCAGTACGGTTTCCTCGACGGTGCTCCGCTTGTGCTTTTGATTCAGCTAGATAAGGCGCGAAGCGGAATGCGGGTACCTGACGCCGACGCTGTCGGAGTCGACTTTGCCGGCGAGGAAAGGCAGCGGCTCTCAATAAAATCTGAAACAGGCTTTTTGAAATGCGAAACACATAAGAAACACAAAAGTTAACGAACCGAAATATTGCCGAAACACGGCTTTGGCAAAAGCCTCCCCATTCCGAAACGTATTTCCGCCGGCGCGGCCGGCTTCGAAGGGGGACGACATGAACACCGAACTGAAGAGAAAGCTTATCAACGTCATCGCCGTTGCGGCGGCAGGCACTGCCCTTGTGGTGGCGGCTGGAGAGGGGGCGGCACAGGCTGCCAACAAGATCGTGGCGCGGGTGTCGATCGGCGAGCAGCGCATGCATGTCATCATCGACGGGCGCACGACCTATGTCTGGAAGGTGTCGACCGCCGGACGCGGCTACGTCACGCCGAAGGGTTCGTTCAAGCCGACGCGCATGCACGAGATGTGGTACTCGAAAAAGTACGACAACGCGCCGATGCCGCATTCGGTGTTCTTCAACGGCGGCTATGCCGTGCATGCGACGAACCAGATCAGCCGCCTCGGTCGCCCGGCGTCGCATGGCTGTGTGCGCCTGCACCCCGACAATGCCGCAGACTTCTACGAATTGGTCGAGGCTTTCGGCCCCTCGAACACCAGCATTCAGATCGTCAAGTAGGCTCGCCGGTCATTCGGCTGGAGCTTCAAAGCCCGCCCAGGGTCGGCCGTCGCGCCGTTCCCCGGGCGGGCTTTTTGTTGCCTGAAAGAAGACCGGGAATGGCGAATTGCACGGCAGTGCACAAAATTCCTTGAATCCATGCTGCATCGCCGGTCTGGATTGCGGTGTCGTTGCTAAAAATCATGGATTTCAAGCAAATTAAGATGATTTGCACGGCTGTGCAAAAACTTGAAGAATCCAATTGACACGAACGTGCCGCGGATGGAATGAATATGCCAACAGGCACAGAGATGTGCCGGTCTGCCCGGAGGAGGGCGGGCGTGCCTGAAAACGAGGTGGCCAGGGGACGATGCCCGGCCAGCACGTCGCAGGCGCCCAGTGGAGGAGAATGCATGTTCGTGCCATCGCATGAAGGCCTGGCTGCGCGTCCGACGGACAGCAGCTGCGGCCATGGCTCCGGCCCGGCCGGAGGCCGTGTGCCGCGGAGGGGCGGCTCGTGAGCGGTCGTGTCCAGACATCTGCCAAGGCTGCAGCCATGGGCCAAAGGCCTATCGCAGCCCGGCTCGCCGCACCGACGAAGACCCAGCGCCTGCGCTATCGTTTGAAGGTGGCGCTGCGCGAGCCGACGACGACCATCGGACTGCTGGCCGCTGCGCTGTTTGCCTATCTCATCGTGGTGCCGATCATTTCGATGCTGTCGGACGCGATGCGGGTTCAGTTTGGTGACGAGCGCCGTATCAAGCAGGATGTCGGTGAGCTGACCTGGTACTATGTCGACCGCGTCTTCCTCTCGCGCATCTCGCATGACCTGTTCTGGGAGCCGCTGGTCAACACGCTGAGCGTGGCGGCAGGCGCCATTGCGCTGTCGATGCTTGTCGGCGGCGTGCTCGCCTGGCTGCTCAGCCGCACCGACATGTTCGGCCGCCGCTGGTTCGCCACAGCCCTCATAGTGCCCTACATGCTGCCGGCCTGGACCTTCGCGCTGGCATGGACGACGCTGTTCAAGAACCGCACCGTCGGTGGCCAGCCGGGTTGGATGGAATCGATCGGCTTCACGCCACCCGACTGGCTGTCCTACGGCCAGATGCCTGTGACCATCATCCTTGCGCTGCATTATTCGCCCTTCGTCATACTGCTCTTCGGCAACGCGCTGCGCCGCTTCGACTCGCAGCTCGAGGACTCGGCTCGCATCCTGGGGGCGAGCAGGCTGACGGTGGCCAGCAAGATCATCATGCCGCTGATGCGCCCGTCGCTGATGTCGGCGATGGTGCTGATCTTCGCCAAGTGCCTCGGCGAGTTCGGCGTGCCTTATGTGCTCGGCCTGCCGGTCAATTTCGATGTGCTGGCGACCTCGCTCTACCAGAACATCTCGTCGCGCCAGGTTGGCGTGGGTGCGGTGCTGGCCGGCGCGATCATGCTGATCGGCATTATCACCATCACCATCGACGCCCGGCTGATGCGGGAAGCGCGCCGCTTCGTCACCATTGGCTCCAAGGGTTCGATGAACCGGCTGAACCCGCTCGGCATCCTCAGGCTGCCGGCAACCGGGTTTGCGGCGCTGATGTTCGTGCTCAGCGTCGGCGTGCCGATCGGTACCCTGTTCCTGTCGACGGTGATGCGGGTGCCCGGCCAGTTCAACCTCGACAATTTCACGCTCGACTACTGGATCGGCACCAACCTCAACACGGTTGCGTTGCAGACCGGCATCCTGCTGAGCCCCGACCTGTGGAACGCGGCCTGGAACAGCCTGCGCATCGTCGGCGTCGCCTCCATTACCTCTGGTATCCTCGGCCTGTTGGTCGGTTATGTCGTGGCGCGTACCCCGGTGAAGCCGCTCGGCACCTTCCTGCGCCAGGTGACGTTCCTGCCCTACCTGGTTCCGGGCATCGCCTTTGCGGCCGCATATCTCTCGCTGTTTGCCGTGCCGCGCGGACCGATCCCTGCTCTCTATGGCACGACGCTCATCCTGATGCTGGCGCTGATCGCCGACCAGATGCCCTATGCCTCGCGCGCCGGCATCGCCGCCATGACGCAGCTCGGCAAGGAGCCGGAGGAGGCAGCCCAGATCGCCGGCGCCGGCTGGTTCCGGCGCATGATCTCCATCGTCATCCCGATCCAGAAAGGGTCGCTGACGACTGGCATCCTGCTGCCCTTCATCTCGGGCATCAAGGGCCTCAGCCTGTTCGTGGTGCTGGCGGTTCCGTCGACCGATGTGCTGACCACCTATTCGCTCCGGCTCGTCGACTACCACTACACGCAGGCCGCCAACGCCGTCGTGCTCATCATTGCCGGCCTCGCCTATTTCGGCGCGCTGCTCGGCCAGAAGCTGACCAAGACCAATCTCGCCCAAGGACTGGGGAACTGACATGCCGAAGATCAATCTGAGCGGCGTCGAGAAAAACTACGGGGGCAACGGCGCCAATGCGGTTGCCGATCTCGATCTCGAAATCGGCGACGGCGAATTCATGTGCCTGCTGGGACCATCCGGCTGCGGCAAGACCACGACACTGCGTATGATCGCCGGGCTGGAGCACCTGACGGCGGGAGAAATCCGCGTCGGCCCGCGCGTCGTCGACTCGGTCGTCGAGGGCGTGTTCGTGCCGCCGGAGCGGCGCGAGATGGGGCTGGTGTTCCAGAGCTACGCGCTGTGGCCGCACCTGACCATCGAGCGCAACACCGATTTTGGCCTGCGCCTGCGCAAGATGCCCAAGGCCGAGCGCGAGGCGCGTGTCGACCAGGTGATGAAGACGCTCGGCATTGAGAAATATCGCGACCGCTATCCCTCGCAATTGTCGGGCGGGCAGCAGCAGCGCGTGGCGCTGGCCCGCATGCTGGCGGTCAACCCGGAAGTGCTGTTGCTCGACGAACCGCTGTCGAACCTCGACGCTGCACTCAGGCTCGAGATGCGCGCCGAGCTCAAGCGCCTGCATGCCGAATTCAAGACGACGATCGTGTTCGTCACCCACGACCAGTGGGAGGCAATGACGCTTGCCACCACCATCGCCGTCATGAGCGAGGGCCAGTTGCAGCAGGTCGGTACGCCCAACGATATCTACGACCGGCCGGCCAACCGCTTCGTGGCGCAGTTCGTCGGCAATCCGCCGATCAACATCGCTGAACTCGGCAATGGCAGGTCGGAGGTGTCGCGGCTTGCCAATGCCTATCTCGGCTCGCGCTTTGCCGAACTGCGCGATGCCGGGTCCATTGGCATCCGGCCGGAAGCCATTCGCCTCGCCGACGCCGAGCGTGGCGTGGCCGAGGGGGCGCTTTCTGGCCAGGCGGAGGTGACAGGCATCCTGCCCACCGGCGGCAGCTGGATCATCGAGCTGACGGCATCAGGTGAGAAGCTGTTCATGACCACGCACCAGTCGCCGGAGATCGAGGTGGGCGAGGCGGTGACTTGGTGGACCAAGCCCAAGGCGCTGCACGTCTTCGACAAGGCCGGCAACCGCATGGAGGCAGCCGACCGGCTGACGCGGCCGGCGAAGCTGCACTGAAGAGATTCCGCGGGCGGTGGAGGACCGCCCGCCGGGAGTGAAGCAGGACTATCGGGAAACGAGACGGCCGGCATGGAGCTGGCCCGACAGAGGGAGGAAAAGATGAGCAGACATTTCGATCTGAAACGGCTCCTGGCTGCGACGGCACTCGGCGTCGTTGCCGGCCTGTTTGCCGGCGCGGCACAGGCCCAGGAAAAATTCGACCTCAACGCGCTGATCGAGGCGGCAAAGAAGGAGCCGCCAATCAACGTCTATTCGAGCACCGGCAAGATCGTGAAGCAGGCCGAGGCCTTCACAAAGAAGTATGGCGTGCAGGCGACCGGCACCAAGGCCAATGCCGCAGCCCAGCTGGAAATGGTGATCCGCGAAGGTCAGGCCAAGAACGTGCAGGGCGACGTCATCCAGATCAGCGACGTGCCGGCCGGCGTGGCGCAGTTGGTGCCGCAGGGCTTCGTCGAGAGCTGGCTGCCGCCAGATCTCGCCGACAAGATCCCGGCGCAGTACCAGAATCCGCTGACCGTCTCCAACGAGGCCAATGTCTTTGCCTACAACACCCAGCTCAACGTAAGCTGCCCGGTCAAGAACATCTGGGAGCTGACGGAGGCCAAGTGGAAAGGCAAGCTCGCCATGCAGGACCCGCTCAACAAGGCGTCCTATGTCGACTGGTTCAACCAGATGGCGACCAATGCCGACGACAAGGTGGCCGCGGCCTATAGGGAGCAATATGGCAAGGACCTGGTGACCGACGAGGCAGGCGCAACCGCCGCTTGGGTCAAGGCGCTGGCCGCCAACGGCCCGCTGCTCACGGATGCCGACGAGGCCGCCGCACAGGCAGTCGGCGCGCCCGACCAGAAGGAACAGTTCATCGGCCTGATTAGCTCGGCCAAGTTCCGCAACAACCAGGATGTCGGCTCCAAGCTTGGCCTGTGCACGGACCTCAAACCCTTCGCCGGCTGGATGTATCCGAGCCTCGGCTTCATCGCCAAGGGCACCGACAGCCCGAACGCCTCCAAGCTGTTCATCCACTATCTGATGACAGAGGAAGGCATCGCCCCGCAGGCGGCCGACGGCAAGATGTCGACCAACAGCGACGCCAAGCTGCCCGACGACGAGCCCTCGGGCATCGGCAAGGCGCTGGACCAGATCTTCCCCTACGACTCGGCGTCGGCCCAGAGCGATTGGGACGCGCGCCAGGATTGGCAGGACCTCTGGCGCATCAACTACAAGAAATAACGCTTGCGATTGCCGCGCCCGGCACTGACGCCGGGCGCGTTTCAGCCGGATTTTTGGGGAGGAAACGATGAAACCGGCACTTGGAACGAGCAGGAAGCTTGCACTGGCGACGACGGCGCTGGCCGGGATGACGGCAGTGGTCGTGATGGCATCCGCACCGGCAAGGGCGGAAGCCTTCGACATCAACGCGCTGGTCGAGGCGGCGAAGAAGGAAGCGCCGATCAATATCTACGACAGCACCGGCAAGATCGTCGAAATGGCCGAAAATTTCACCGCCAAATACGGGGTGAAGGCAACCGGCATCAAGGTGTCGGCGAGCGCTCAGCTTGAGATGATCGTGCGCGAGGGGCAGGCCAAGAACGTCAAGGGCGATGTGGTGCTGATTACCGATGCGCCGGCGGGACTGGCGCAGCTTTTGCCGCAGAAATTCGTCGAGAGTTACCTGCCGCCGGACATGGCCGACAAGATCCCGGCAAAGTTCCAGAACCCGCTGGCGATTACCACCAATGCCGCCGTCTGGGCTTACAACACCGAGGCCTACGATGCCTGCCCGGTGAAGAACATCTGGGAGCTGACTGATCCCAAGTGGAAGGGCAAGGTCGCCTTCTACGATCCGCTGTCGAAGGGCACCTATCCCGACTGGTTCAACCAGACCGAGACGCATGACGATGACAAGATGAAGGCTGCCTACAAGGCGCATTTCGGCAAGGACATCGAGGTCGGCGAAGACAGCGCAACGGCCGCCTGGGTCAAGGGTTTTGCCGGCAATTCGCCCCTTTTGGCGGATGCCGACGATGCGATATCGGAGGCCGTCGGCGCGCCCGGCCAGAAGGAGCCGTTCTTTGGGCTGATGAGCTCGGCCAAGTTCCGCGACAATGCCGACAAGGGTTTCAAGCTCGGCCTTTGCGAAGGGCTCGATCCTTGGCCGGGCTGGACTTATGTCAAGCTCGGTTTGATCGCGACAGGCACCAAGAGCCCGAACGCGGCCAAGCTGTTCATCCACTACATACTGACATCGGAAGGCATCGCGCCGCAGGTGAAGGACGGCAAGCTGCCGACCAATCCCGACATTGGTCTGCCTGCCGACGAGCCCTCTGGTATCGGCAAGGTTCTCGACAAGCTGCAGCAATACGACGCCTCGACGGCGTTGGAAGATTGGGACGCGCGCCAGGATTGGCAGGACCTCTGGCGCGTCTCCTACAAGAAATAGTTTCCCGGTGGGCTAGGGACGGAGCCCTTCTCCTTCGGCTCCGTCCCGCTTTTTTCCACTGGTCTCGCTTTTTCCGCTGGCCCGCTTTTTCCGCTGGAATGAAATGGAGAACTGACGATGTCGACAAGTTCGGGCCGAAAGCTCGCCGCACCCAAGGCGCTGCTGCTCGATTTCGGCGGCGTGATCGTGTCGACGACGCATATGCCTGATTGGCGAGAGCTGCTGGCTGCGCATGTGCGCGGCCTGCTCGACCAGGCCGGCGTGAAAGCGCCGGTGCTTTCGGTCGAGCAGATCACCACCGATATCAAGGCGGGCGGTATCGCCGACTCGCACTGGAAGGATGCTATGTCGCGGCCGTTTTCGCCGCGCGAACTCAGGCATGAGGAATTCTGGGGCGACTTCGTTGCCGGCGACTGGCCGAAGCAGGCGCGGGAGGTTGTCGTGGCCGAGGCCTACGATCTCTGCCGCAAGATGGGCAACTGGAAAAGCGAACGCGTGTTGCGCACCGGCATGCTCGACCTGCTCGATGCGGCGGATGGCGCTGGCGTTCCGGTGGGCATTGTCAGCAACGCGTTGTGCGGTCAGGTGCACATCGATTTCCTAGACGCCCATGGGCTGACGGGCCGATTTGCCGTGGCGATCCACAGCGACGAGGTAAGGGTGCGCAAGCCCAACCCGGAGATGATCTGGCTGGCGGCGCGGGCGCTCGGCGTCGAAACGGGCGAGGCCTGGTATGTCGGCGACAATTTCGATCGCGACGTGCTGTGCGGTGTTCGTGCCGGGGTCGGCGGCAACATCCTGATGGAAGCCAAGGGCACTTACGATCTGCCCTACGATCTTAAGCTCAAGCCCGATGCCATAGTGGCCGACCCGGTCGGGCTGCTCGGTCTGTTCACCGAGGCGACGCGAGGGATCGCCGCATGACGAGCCTCGAGGAAGCAAAGCGCCTGCGCGACGTGGCTGAACGTGCGGCGAAGCTGAAGCGCGAGCCTCTGCTGGCTGCATTCCGCTCCAACATGGCCGTTGATTACAAAGTCGACCTGCATGACGTCGTGACCAAACACGACAAGGATGCGGAAATGGCGATCCGCGCCTTCATCCTGCGCGAAGTGCCGGACTCGGTCGTGGTCGGCGAGGAGGGCGGGGCGAGCGGCGAGGGGCGGGTGAAATGGTATGTCGATCCGATCGACGGCACTTCCAACTTCGCCCGTGGCTTTGCCTTCTGGTGCGTGTCGGTGGGTGTGGCGATCGATGGCGAGGTCGTCGCCGGCGCCGTTTATGACCCTGTCACGGGAAGCCTGTTTTCGGCCGACCTGACCGGCGCCTGGTTGAACGGCGTGCCCTTGCGCTCGCGCGCCATATCGGACGAGCGGCATGCGACGTTGATTACCGGCTACCCGGTGGCGCGCGACTTCAGGCTCGACGGGCATGAACAGACGCTCGCCAATTTCGGTGAGCTGGTCGAGACATTCTCGACGCTGCGGCGACCGGGCAGCGGGGCGCTCAGCCTTTGCCATGTCGCGGCGGGCTGGGTCGACGCCTCCGCCGGCTTCGGCTCCAATCCCTGGGATGTCGCCGCGGCGGTTCTCATCCTCAAGCAGGCTGGCGGCAGCTATCACCCGTTGACGCTGGGCAAGGTCGACGCCGACGTGCCCGACTTCATGTGCCCCGGCTATGTCGCGCTGGGGGAAGGCGCCGACTATCCGACATTGATGCGCATCGCCCGCGGAATCTCCGAAGGTCGCGAGGCGGCGAGCGCAAGAAGGCCGAAGCTTTCGGCTGCGGGAGGTGCCGCATGACCATACGTGGAACGGCTGTGCAACAGCTGTCACATTGCTGCGCTATGGTTCCTGCTGCACTGATAAAACATTATCGATCTTATGGCGTTGACGAATTTGCACACCTGTGCAATCTGACCTCGGAAATTACCAATGAGCATTGACATGACCGTTCACGCAGTCGCCCCGCAGCCGGACGCCGAAGCCGAGATGGACCGGCGTGCCGCCTTCTGCCGCGAGATCGCCAGGTCCGCAGGGGCCGTGGCGCTCGACGGCTACAGGAACAGGACGCCGGGCTTCGGCATGAAGGGACCGCAGGACTTCCTGACGGAAACCGATGCGGCAGTGGAGCGGCACCTCAAGGCACGCATCGCCGAGGTGTTTCCCGGGGACGGGTTCCTCGGCGAGGAGACGGGCGGGGCGATCAAGCCGGATACGTGGGTGGTCGACCCGATCGATGGCACTGCCAATTTTGCCCGCGACATCCCGCACTTCTGCATCGCAATCGCTTTCGTCAGCAACGGCGAAATGGAGATCGGCGCGATCTACAATCCTGTTCTCGATGAACTCTATTTCGCCCGGCGTGGCCATGGGGCGACGCGCAACGGCAAGCCGATTGCCGTTGCCGGAACCGGTGATTTCGATGCTGCCTGCGTCGAATTCGGCTGGTCGAACCGCAAGTCGAATGCGCGCTACATGGAGGTGCTCTCCAACATCCTCGAGCAGGGTGCCAATGTGCGTCGTGGCGCATCCGGCGCGCTGGGCCTTGCCTATGTCGCCGACGGCCGCTCGGACGCCTATGCGGAACTGCACATGCATCCGTGGGATTGCCTGGCTGGGTTGCTGCTGGTCAAGGAAGCGGGCGGCGTCGTCGCACCGTTTCTCGCCGTCGGCGGCCTGACAAAGGGTGGAGCGGTGCTGGCGGCGGCGCCCGGCGTGGCGCTTGGCATGAGTGCGGCGACCGGCATAGCGCTCGAAACGCGCTGACTGAAGAACGGGGACAGGGACATGGATACAGGCAGCCCACGCTACGAGCGGCCGGCGCTCAGCTTGATCGAGCGCGACATCGCCGGCTACGGCATCGACATCTATGTCGGCGGCATGGACGGCGCCGGCGATCTTGCGCTGCTCAAGGACAAGAACATCACCACGGTGGTGAATTGCGCGGTCAATCTCGACTTCAACTATGCGACCGAGCCGTTCGGCGAGGGTGAGGGAGCTGATGCCATCTACGGCGTCGGCGCGGTGCGTTACTACAAGCTTGGACTGATCGACGGGCACGGCAATCCCGAGACCATGATGCTGTCGGGTTTCTACCTGCTGCGCGGCGCGCTGAGCCAGGTGCTGCCTGACAAGGCCACATACAAGCGGCGCGAGAAGGGCAATGTGCTGGTCAACTGCCGAGGCGGCCGCAGCCGTTCGGTGTCGCTGGTGGCGCTGTTCCTCCATGTCGAGATGCCGGACAAGTTTCCGACGCTCGACGCAGCACTCGACCACGTGCGCACCCAGCGTGAGCTGCGTCGCGACGAGTGGCACGAGGCGCCGAAGCCGATGCTGGTCGAGGCGGCGCGCAAGGCAGCGCAGTGGATCGCCATGATCGACAAGGGATTGCCGCCGGCGCCGGTGTCGGCGCTTGCCGCCAACAACTGACGGCCGACTGGCCGCGCAGCGAGAATGACATGAAGATTGCCGTCATCGCCGACCCGCATTTCCACGACGTCGACAACCGTCAGGGCGTTGGACGAGGCGACCGGGTGGCGGTCCGAACCCTTGCCGACACCAATGCCTCGACGCGCGTGTTCAACGAGAGCTTCCATGCCACACGCGCGCTGCTCGACGACATCGTCAGACGCGGCATTTCGTTGGTGGCGATTGCCGGCGACCTGACCGACGACGGCCAGCAGTCGACAATGGCAGCGGCGACCGTGCTGCTGGCGGACTATTCCCGTCGCTTCGGCCTGCGCTTCGTCGCGACCCCGGGCAATCACGACCTCTATGCCATCCACGGTCGTCACCAGAGCAAGCGCTTCCTCAACCCGGATGGTTCGCACACGCTGGTGACAAGCGACGCCGATATCGGGCAGGACAACTCGGTCGACAAGATCGTCAGCGCCGAGATGTATTGCGGCGGCTATGAACAGGCGATCCCTGCACTGAGCGCGCTTGGCTTCTTCCGGCGCGACGGCGACCTGCATTGGGAATGCCCATTTGGAATCGATGACAGGCTTGAGGCGCGGATTTTCGACATCGTTTCCTCCGACGGGAAGACCGTCAGGCGTATGGCCGACGCTTCGTTTCTCGTCGAGCCGGTCGAGGGGCTGTGGTTGTTGTCCATCGATGCCAATGTCTTCGAGCCGAAGAATGGCGACCTCGATCCGGCGGCGGAGAAGAGCTACCACGACAGCACCGATGCTGGCTGGAACTCGATGCCGCGCAACAAGGGTTTTGTGCTGGACTGGATGAAGCACGTTGCGGCGAGGGCGAAAGCGCAGGGCAAGCGGCTGATCGCGTTTTCGCACTATCCTATCATCGATCCCCTCAACGGCACCTCAGCCGACGAGGCGAAGCTGCTCAACGACACCAGCTTCCTGCGACGAACGCCACGCGCGGACGTGTCGAAGGTTGCGGCTGCCACCGGCATCAAGGTGCATTTCAGCGGCCATTTGCACATCAACGACACCGCCATCTTCCGCGACGGTGATGACTGGCTGGTCAACATCGCCGTGCCGTCGATGGTCGGCTTTCCGCCTGCCTACAAGATCGTTGAGATCGGAGACGACAGGCTCGATGTCGAGACGGTGGTCGTCGCCGAAGTGCCTGCATATGACACCGCTTTTGCCCTCTATCGCGTCGAGGCGGCGCGGGAGGGAGCGTCGGCGGCGGTGACCGAGGCTATCGGCCATGCAGACTTCCTCAGCCGGCATCTCGCCGAGATGGTCCGGCATCGCTACCTGCCCAAGGAATGGCCCCGGGATCTGGCAATACTTGTGCCGCAGCTCGACCTTGGCGACCTCGAGCGGCTTGCGGGAGCCAGGGCGCCGCTGACGGCGAGTGACGCCATGCCGTTTCTCGCGGCTGTGGCGAAACCGGACGCGCAGGACTGGCGCGTGCTGCCCTTTTTCGAAATGGTCGTCGACTGGTACAGGCTGCGCAAGGGTCGCGAGGTCGCGCTCGATTTCATCGAGCCGGCGCGTATCGTCGCCTATCGCCATCTCGCGGCTCTTTTCGCTGCGGGCTCGTGGCCGGAAGGCTGCCTGCAGGACAGGCTGGCGTCGTTCATGCGGATGCTGACGGACTGGCTGGCGAGTGCGCCGTCAGGCGACTTTTCCGTCGATCTGGCGACAGGCGACGTGATCTCGAGAAGTCACTTGGGCCGGACGGTCCGGCGCCAGACCGGATCGGCGTGAAAGCAGACGCGGCCGCCGCGCACCGGTTCGGGTTCGTCGCTGTCGAGCAGCTTGGTGATGTGGTCGGCCACCTGTGCGATCGGCTGGCGGAAGGTGGTCAGCTGGTATGACGCCCAGCCGGCCTGCTCGATGTCGTCGAAGCCGACGACACAAAGCTCCTCGGGCACGTTCATGCCGAATTCGACGCGCGCCGCATCCATGAAGCCGCAGGCGAGCAGGTCGGTGACGCAGAAGGCGGCGTCAGGCCGGTGCGAGCCGCTGAGCAGCAGGCGCCCGGCCTCGAAGCCCGCGCCGTAGCCGGTGGGGCCAGCACGCGTGATGGTCACTTCGAGCCCTGCCTCGGCGGCGGCCGTTTCGAAGGCGCGCTCGCGTGCGACAAGGCTCGGCGTGCCGGCCTGCGAGGACACCACGGCGATGCGCCGGCTGCCGGCACGGTGGAGCATGTGGAATGCTTCGCGTGCGGCCGCAGCATTGTCGACGCTGATGTTTTCGGGGCCGTCGAGATGATCGTCGCGGTTGATCAGGATGACGTGCTGGCCGCTGTTGAGGCAGGTGTTGATGAGCGATGTCGGCGGCGTACCCGACAGCACCACGGTTGCGTTGGCGCGGTAGTTGAGCGTCTGGCGCAAGGCCGCTTCGACGCTGTCGGTGTCGCCAGAGGTGTTGATGACCATGGCGACGCGGTTGATGGCCTGCAGGCGGCGGGTGATCGCGTCGATCAGGCGTGAATGGTAGGGCGTGTTGATGTCGGCGCCGATGAGGCAGACGATGCCGCTGTCCTCGTGGATCAGGCTGCGGGCGAGGTGATTGACGTGGTAGCCGAGCGTCTCGGCTGCCTCGAGCACCTTCCTGCGGGTGGTCTCGGAAACGCTGGCGCCGTCGGTGAAGGTGCGGGACACGGCCGAGCGCGAAACGCCGGCCAGTTCGGCGACCTGCTGTGCGCTTACGAATGACCTGCCCGGCTTCAGTTCGGACATCGACAGCTCCAGTTTGGTCGGTCGTCAAACCGCATCTTGGCCTTTGCACAAATGTGCAACGGCTACCCTGATACAATCGGTTTCAGCGACCTGCAATCCTGCAACTGCAATCTTGCAGCCTTCAGCAATGCGTCCTGATGTCGAGCGGACGCCTAGGCTGGTTCCGCCTCAGGCTGGACGAGGTCCGCCACTGTGAGACCACGGATCAGGGTCGAAAGCTCCGGCTCGTCGATGAGCACGGCCGCATCCGCTGGCGCAAGCCAGGCACGCTGGCGAGCACCGGCCTCCTGCCAGGCATCGAGCTCTTCGGAGACCTGGATGAGGTAGGCGGTGACCACGACATGGACGAAGCTGGTCGACAGGCGCTTCCAGTAGCAATAGCTGCCGGCCGGCTTTTTCAACGCCTTGCCGTTCACGCCGGCCTCTTCGCGGGCTTCGATAAGCGCTGCCTGGCGCGCGCTCTTGCCCTTCATCGGCCAGCCCTTGGGCACGATGAAGCGGCGGGTGCCGCGCGAGGTGACAAGCATGACCTCAAGCGCGCCATCCTCGTTCACGCGGAACGGAATGGCAGCGACCTGGGCGATGCGTTCGCCCTTGTTCGCCTTGCGTATGGTCTTCTTGTCCTTGGGCATCTGCGCCTGATGTTCCTTTCCTGCGGCCTTTTGCGACCGTCTTTCCTCTTACCTAGCACTTCGGCCAGATCATGTTCGTGACGCAAAGATAGTGCGATGAACACGATTGCAAAATGCGTAAAAAGCACTCACTCTGCAACAGGCCAAAACGACATAAGATCGTTAGACGGCGAAAAAGATGGAGGGAACTGCAAAATGAAGACTGCCTACATGTATTCGGCGGCGTTCGCCGCCCTGATGCTGGCCACTGGTGTTGCCCGCGCCGAGAGCCTGACGCTCTATTGCAGCGCCGACGAGGCCTGGTGCCAGCAGATCAAGACCGGCTTCGAGGAAAAGACCGGCATCACCGTCGACATGACCCGCAAGAGCTCGGGCGAAACCTACGCCCAGGTGCGCGCCGAGGCGAGCAACCCGAAGGGCGACGTGTGGTGGGGCGGCACCGGCGATCCGCATCTGCAGGCAGCCCAGGAAAACCTGACCGAGGAGTATATATCGCCGATGCGCGGCGAGCTGCACGACTGGGCGATCAAGCAGGCCGAGGCCGCCGGCAACAAGACCATCGGCGTCTACTCTGGCGCGCTTGGGTTCGGCTACAACAAGGACCTGCTCGCCAAGAACAACCTGCCCGAGCCGAAATGCTGGGCCGACCTGACCAAGGCCGAATACAAGGGTCAGATCCAGATCGCTAACCCGAATTCGTCTGGTACCGCCTATACGACGCTGGCGACCATGGTGCAGCTGATGGGCGAGGACAAGGGCTTCGACTACATGAAGGCCCTGCACAAGAACATCAACCAGTACACCAAGTCGGGCTCGGCGCCGATCAAGGCAGCCGGCCTCGGCGAAACCACCATCGGCATCGTGTTCATGCATGATGCCGTGGCGCAGACGGCTGCGGGCTTTCCGATCGTGACTGTCGCGCCCTGCGAAGGCACCGGCTACGAGATCGGCTCGATGTCGATCATCAAGGGCGCACGCAACGCCGAGGCAGCAAAGAAGTTCTACGACTGGGCACTGTCAGCCGAAATGCAGGGCAAGGCCAAGGACGTGAAGTCGTTCCAGCTGCCGTCGAACAAGGCGGCGGCCGTGTCGGAACTGACGCCCGACCTGTCGACGATCAAGCTGATCGACTACGACTTCAAGAAGTACGGCTCGAGCGAGGAGCGCAAGCGGCTGCTTGGCAAATGGGATCAGGAGGTCTCCTCACTGCCGCAATAATCCATGCGCTCCCGCGATCTGAGCGGCGGCCTGCACCCGACAGTCATCCTGTGGATGGCGGTCGGGTGGCTCGGCTTTGCCGTGCTCCCCTGGTTTGGCGTCGAGGACGGGTTCTTCGGCTTGTCCTGGCTGTTGAAGGGCTATCCCCTGGACAGCGAGTTTGCGCCTGCGCTCGTTCTCAACCTCAAGAGTGAGAAGCTTTGGCTGGCGCCGCTCGGCCTGCTTTTGGCCGCGCCGCTCTTGCTATGGGGGCGGAAGAAATCCGATCCGCTGTTCGGCAAGCTGCTGGTGACGATAGGGGCGGCGGGCTTTGCCTGGCTGATGTTCCAGGGTTTTGCCATCGGCCTGCGCGGCTGGCAGTTCGGCTGGCTGCAAGGCCTGTTCGGCGAACTCGGCGACCGTCAATTCGGCATGGGCTACGGCGCGCTTCTGGTCGGCCTCGCCTTCCTGTTCCTGTTTTCAGTTGGCCTTGCCGCGCGCGGCGCGGTCGGCGGCGACGTCTTCGTGGTCTCGACCATCGCCTTCGTGGTGGCAGCGGTCGGCCTGTTCATCTTCATGCCGATCCTGCAGATGCTGGCCAATGCGTTGGTCACCGAGGACGGCAGCTATTCGGTCAGCACCTTCCTCGGCAAGCTGTTCAGCCCCAGGCTCTGGAGCCTCGACTGCCTTGCCGGCGGCAGCCGCTGCGGCGTCGCCTGGAACTCGCTGTTCCTGGCGGTCCTCGTCGGCGTGCTGACGACGGCGCTTGGCCTGGTCTTCGCGCTGATGGTCACGCGCACCGGCTTCCGCCATGGCAAGCTGCTCAGAGCGCTGACGGTGCTGCCAATCATCACGCCGCCCTTCGTCATCGGTCTCGCCATCATCCTGCTCTTCGGCCTGTCGGGCGCAGTGACGCAGACATTCTCCGAGCTGTTCGGCATTCAGCCGACGCGCTGGATTTATGGCCTGCCGGGTCTGCTGATCGCACAGCTGCTCGCCTTCACGCCGATCGCCTTCCTGGTTTTGATCGGCGTGGTCGAGGGCGTCAGCCCCTCCATGGAGGAAGCGGCGCAGACGCTGCGCGCCAATCGCTGGCAGACCTTCTGGACGGTGTCGCTGCCGCTGATGCGGCCAGGCCTCGCCAATGCCTTCCTGCTCGGCTTCATCGAGAGCATGGCCGACTTCGGCAACCCGCTGGTGCTGGGCGGCAATTTCGACGTGCTGTCGACGGAGATCTTCTTCGCTATCGTCGGCGCCCAGAATGACGAGGCGCAAGCGGCGGTGCTGGCCATCGTGCTGCTCGCCTTCACGCTGCTTGCCTTCTATGCCCAGCGTTTCTGGCTCGGCAAGAAATCCTACACGACGATGTCCGGCAAGGGCGACGCCGGCGTGCACCCTCAGCTGCCCATCGGCCTCAAGCGCGCCGTCTATGGCGTCGCCGGCTTCTGGGTTGCCTTCACCATCTTCGTCTATGCGACCATCTTCTACGGCAGCTTCGTCAAGCTCTGGGGCGTCGACCACAGCCTGACCCTGACACATTATGTGAAGGCCTTCGCGGTGGGGTGGAACGAGTTCGGTATCCACTGGAAGGGCTCGGCTTGGAGCTCGTTCTGGACCACACTCAAGATCGCGCTGATCTCGTCGCCGCTGACCGCCGCCATAGGCCTGCTCACCGCCTATCTTTTGGTGCGGCAGAATTTTGCCGGCAAAAACGCCTTCGAATTCGGCACAATGCTGTCCTTTGCCATCCCCGGCACTGTCATCGGCGTGAGCTATGTGATTGCCTTCAACGTGCCGCCGATCGAGCTGACGGGGACCGGCATCATCCTGGTGCTGGCCTTCATCTTCCGCAACATGCCTGTGGGCGTCCGGGCGGGGGTGGCGTCGATGTCACAGATCGACAAGAGCCTCGACGAGTCGTCGCTGACGCTGGGCGCCAATTCCTGGCAGACCTTCCGCAAGGTGGTGCTGCCGCTGCTCAGGCCGGCGATCGTCGCAGCACTCGTCTATTCATTCGTGCGCGCCATGACGGCGATCAGCGCCATCATCTTCCTGGTCAGCGCCCGCTACGACATGTCGACGAGCTACATCGTCGGTCGCGTCGAAAACAACGAATACGGCATCGCGATCGCCTATTCGGCGGTGCTGATCGGCGTCATGCTGGCAGTGGTCGGGCTGATGCAACTGCTCGTCGGCCGCCGGAACATCGGCCGCCGCGGCCACGAGCTGTCGCAGTCACGCACCAATGTGAGCCAACCGGCATTTTCAGGAGGCGGCTGATGGCCGAGATCAAGAGCAACGCCGCTTCGGTGGAGTTTCGCGAGGTCACCAAAGTCTACGGCAAGAGCCCAGTGCCAGCGGTCAACGACGTGTCGCTGTTTGTCGAGGCTGGCAAGCTGGTGACGTTGCTGGGACCCTCAGGCTGCGGCAAGACGACGACGCTGCGCATGATTGCCGGGCTGGAGATGGCGACGCGTGGAAAAATCCTGATCGGCGGGGCCGATGTCACGCATCTGCCGGCGACGGACCGTGACGTGTCGATGGTGTTCCAGTCCTATGCGCTGTTCCCGCACATGACGGTCAACGAAAACGTCGAATACGGCCTGAAGTTCTCAGGCTTCGCCAAGAAGGAGATCGGCGACCGGGCGCGCGCCGGGCTGGAGCTGGTCGGCCTCGGCGGCTACGGCCACCGCTTGCCGAGCGAATTGTCCGGCGGCCAGCAGCAGCGCGTCGCTGTTGCTCGCGCGCTCGTGCTGGAACCGCAGGTGCTACTATTCGACGAGCCGCTATCCAATCTCGATGCCAAGCTCAGGCGCCGCGTGCGTGAGGAAATCCGCGACATCCAGACCAAGCTCGGGCTGACGGTGGTCTATGTCACCCATGACCAGGAGGAGGCGCTGGCTGTCTCCGACCGCATCATTGTCATGAACAATGCCATCATCGCCCAGGACGGCACGCCGCGTGAACTGTATGACGCGCCGGCGGATGCGTTCGTTGCCGACTTCATCGGCGAGGCGAACATTTTCGACTGCGAGATCGCCTCGGTCGAGGGCGGGCTGGCAAGCGTGCGGCTCGGCGAGCTGGAGACGAAGCTCGACGCACGCGGCATGGCGCCGGGCGCGGCAAAACTCGCCGTGCGGCCGAGCCGCATCGAGATCAAGCCGGCCGGCAGCCCGCGCACAATACCGGGGCGGTTGGATAAGGTGACCTATGTCGGCTCCGACCTGGAGTTCATGGTCGGCACCGAGTTCGGCGAGGTCTTTGCGGTGTCGTCTGATGTCGATGCGCCGTTCCTGCCTGGGCAGGATGTGGGCATCGGGTTCGCCGCGCGCGGGCCGGTGCTGATCAGGACGTGATCGGGACGTTTGAGCTTACCTTCAACCCCTGACGGCGTTTCTCCTCGTAAGACCGGGAGGAGGTTGGCAACGACAGTGGCGCTCCCCTGCTCACGGGGAGGGGACTGCCTTGTCGAAGGACGCACAACCTAGTGGTCAACGAGTGCGTGGCGTTTCTCTCTCGGTCGAGAAGCAGCCACTGCCGGTTCGGTGTCCGATCATTCGGCTAAACGACTAGATGAAACTCTGCGCTGCCGCCGCCACTGCGAGGTAACGCACCAGCTTGGCCACCCCGACCAGCCCCAGAAAGCTCCACAGCGGCTCCTTCAGCGTGCCGGCAATCAGTGTCAGCGGGTCGCCGATGATCGGCACCCAGGAAAGCAGCAACGACCAGCGGCCGTAGCGGCGATACCAGTTTTCCGCACGGGCGAGGGCGGCGGGGCTGGCCGGGAACCAGCGCCGGTTTTTGAAGCGTTCGACCTGGCGGCCGAGCAGCCAGTTGACCCATGAGCCGAGCACGTTGCCGACGGTGGCAACTGCGATGAGCAGGGCAAGCGAATAGCTGCCATTGATGATGAGCCCGGCAAGCAGGGCCTCGGACTGGGCGGGCAGGAGCGTCGCGGCGGCAAAGGCCGCGACGAAGAGGCCGCCATAGGCGGCGAGGATTGTCATGGGAACGTGCGCGCCGGCTACTGGGTCTGCAGGCGGCCGGACAGGCCGTCGATGATCGGGCAGTCGGGCCGGTTGTCGCCGTGGCAATTGTGCACGAGGTGGCGCAGCGTGTTGCGCAGCTCGGTCAGTTCGGCAAGCTTGCGGTCGATCTCGGTAAGCTTGGTCTCGGCGAGCGCCTTGACGTCAGCGCTCTCGCGCTCTTTGTCGCCGTAGAGCGACAGAAGCTGGCGGCATTCCTCGACGGAGAAGCCAAGGCTGCGCGAGCGCTGCAGGAAACGCAGGCGGTGCACGTCGGACATCGAATAGTCGCGATAGCCGTTGTCGGCGCGGTCGGGGCGCAAAAGGCCGATGTCTTCGTAATAGCGGATGGTCTTGGCCGGCAGGCCCGACTTTTCCGAAGCGGTACCAATGTTCATCTGTCACTCCTTGCGCATTCTGGAGCGGCCTTGTGCGTCAATCCCGATGCACGGCGCTCGAGAGCGAGTTGTTGTCATATAAGGCTTCCAGTAACTGGAAGTTCAAGGGGCTGGCGAAATCGTGATGCAGGCCGGCGCCGAAAGCACCGGCCTGCATCTGTCGGATCAGCTCTCGTAGGCCATTGAGGTCATCATGCCGCCGGCCATGTGGTAGAGGTGGTGGCAATGCAGCGCCCACTTGCCGGCATTGTCGGCGTCGAAGGCGATGGTCACCATGCCCATATTGGCTGGCACCAGAATCGTGTCGCGCACCGCACCTGCAAAACGTTTGCCGTTGACCGCGACGACCTGGAAGTGGTGGCCGTGCAGGTGCATCGGGTGCGACATGGTGGTGTGGTTCATGAAAGTGAGCTCGAAGCGGTCGCCGCTCGTCACCGCCAGCGGCTTGTCCTGGCCATGCATGGCGCCATCGAGCGTCCAGACATAATTCGGTCCTTCGCCCAGCATCATGGTGTGCTCGCGGCTCGCGGCCTTCTTCTCCAGGGGCTTGGCGGTACGCAGCCGCTGTTCGAGGTCGACGCCGACGGCGGGGAAGTCCTCGTCGGCCATGTCGGCGAGCTTGACGACCGATGCGCCCTTCGCGGCAAGAACGACACCTGTCCGCATGCGGCCGCCTTCCTGCACAGCAAAGACCGGCCAGGCCGAAGCCTCCTTCGGCAGTTCGAGCAGGATGTCGAGGCGCTGGGCCACGGCGAACTCGAAGCGCGTGCCATCGATCGGTTCCACCGGCATGCCGTCGACCGCGATCAGCTTGCCCTCGAGCTTGCCGAGGTCGAGCCACATGTTGGTGGAGGCGGCGCCATTGATGAGGCGCAGGCGGATGCGGCTACCCGGCTCGACGGCAAACACTTCGGGGTCGTCGAGGGTGCGGTCGTTGGCCAGCAGCGCGTCGTACTGAACGTCCTGCAGGTGGGACATTGCCGGCATTTGGCCACCCATCTGCATGCCGCCCATCGCGCCATGGTCCATGGTGTCGTGGCTGGTCTGGCCGCTGGGCATCGCCATGCCCGACATGCCGGACATGTTGTGGCCTTCATGGCCGCCGCCGGCTGCGGGCGCCGGAGCTGGAGCAGGAGCAGGAGCCATGGCGCTCATGTCGTGACCGCCGGCCTTGAGTTCGGCAAGGATCTCCTGCGGGTCGCGGAAGGTGAAGTCGTGGAACAGCACCACCACTTCCTGCACGTCCTGGCCGGCCTCGGCCGGATCGCGCACGATCAGCGGGGCTGCCAGCATCAGTTGCTCCTGCAGACCGAAATGCGAATGCATCCAGAAGGTGCCGGGACGGGCGACGGGGAAGTCGTAGTCGTGGCTGCCGCCATCGCGGATCGGCTCCTGCGAGATGCCGGCGACGCCGTCCTGCTGCCATGGCGGGGTCAGGCCGTGCCAGTGGATGACGGTCGGCTCGCCGATGAGGTTCTTCAGCCTGACGCGGAAGTTCTCGCCGGCATTCATGACCAGGCCCGACGTGCCATCGGCCTGATGCAGGCCGAAGACGTTGGCGGCCTTGCCCTTGACCTCGATGACGCGCCTGCCTGCCGTGATGATCTTGTGACCTTCGGCGCGGGCCGGAAGCGCCGGCAGGAGAAGGGACGGGACTGCGGCAGCCGAAAGCGTGGCTGCGGAAGCCGCGAGGAAGCCGCGGCGTGAAAGGGTGTTCATTTCATTGTCTCCAAAACTGATGGTCTCCCGGCGCGGAACGAGCCGGGGCGTGCGCGTCGAAGCGCGTCAGTTCAGGAAAGCGACGGCGGTCTCAGATGCGGCGAAGCGATCGATCCGTAAAGCGGCTCTGTCCTGGCGGGAGCAGGCGAGATGGTAGTCAGATCGGGGAAGGCTGCGGGCAGAGGCAGCGGAGCGCAGTAGCTGCACGAGGCAAGACATTGCGCCAAGCAGGCCCTGCCGTCTTCGTCCTGAGAGAGGTCGCCGCAGCAGGCCACGTCGGCCTTGGCGTGATGCGAGATCGTTTGGGCAACCTGCGGCTGGTGTTGGCTGCCGGGTTGATGGGCGGAAGCCGCCTGCCCGAGGACCAGGAAGAAAAGAAGCAGCAGTGGCAGCATCAGGCGCAGCACCCGCAACGCCCTTGTCCTGCCATCTTCCATCACGGCAACATGCGCGCCGGCCTGCCCACACCTGTCGGCGTGGCGGGGAAGCGTCGTGGCTGAGATCTGCCGCATCGAATGCATGTCCTATCAATGGGTATTGGACCTGATCTGGTCAAGCGGCGTTGTTGTCGCTTCCTTCAGGCGTGAAGAAGACGTCGGCGTGAACATCGGTGGCCAGAACTCCGCGTACGCCGAGAACGGCCATGGCAGCGTCGACCATTGCCGGCGGGCCGGCGACATAGGCCTTGGCGCCGGCGAGGTCGCTGTGATCCTCAGCGAGCGCATCGGACACGAAGCCGCCGCGCCAGCGATCCGAAGCGGTCTGCGACAGCGCCGGGATGAAGGTCAAATTGGCGAACCGCTGTTCCAGTGCACGGAAGTGCTCGACGAGATAGAGGTCGTGTTCGGTGCGGGCGCCGAAATAGACATGGATCGGCTGGGCCATGCCTGAAAGCAGCGCTGTCTCGACGATCGACTTGATCGGCGCGAGGCCGCTGCCGCCGGCAAGGGCGACGATCGGTCCGACATGCGCTTCGCGCAGATAGGCGGAGCCGCCAGGACCTTCGATCCCGACGGTGTCGCCCTGTTTCAGCAAAGCGTGGATCAGGCCGCTGGTGCGGCCGCCGGGCACTGCCCTGATGTGAAGCTCGACAAGCTCTTCGTCCGGCCGGCTGGCCATCGAATAGCTGCGGGCTGGCGCACCCGGGACCGACAACGACAGGTATTGGCCGGCGGCGAAGCGGAAGCTCTCGCGGTCGGCGAGGGCGAGGCGGATCGCCACGATGTCATGCGTCATGCGGTCGATGGCGACGACCTCGGCTTCCTGCGCCTCTGCCGGCTCGGCATCAAAGGCTTCGTCCAGCCACTCGACGACAACGTCGTCGCTGGGCACCGAGCGGCAGGCAAGGATGAAGCCGTCGGCGCGTTCCTGTTCGCTGAGCGCAAAGGGCGAGTGCTTGCCCAATTCCACATGGCCGGAGACGAGGCGTGATTTGCAGGCGCCGCAGCGGCCGGAGCGGCAGCTGTGCGGATAGGCGATGCCGGCGTCGAGCGCCGCCTGCAGGATGGTCTTGCTATCGCCGACCGCAAAGCGGCGGCCGGGCTGGGGCAGAGTCAAATAGGTCATGTCAGGCTGCCCTTGTCAGGTCAAGAAGCGCCTCGATCTCGGCGCGCTGGACAGGGAAGGTGCCGAAGAAGACGTGCTTGCCATCGATTATGGTTATGGGGGCGACGCGGACGCCGGTGCGGCGCTTGGCTTCGTCGGCGATTGCCGGGTCGCGCAGGTCGCGCTCGACGAAGGGCAGTTGCTCAGCGTTCAGCCAGCGCTTCAGCGCCAGGCAGTCGGGGCAGGTGGGCGTGGTGAAGATCTCGATCCAGGGAGCGTTCGGCATGACGGCCTCGCGTGAGACGGAGGGGGATGAGCGGCCTGCCGGTCAGGCAGGCCGCAAGGAGGGTTACTCGGCAGGAACCAGCGCCGGGGCGCCCGATGCGGCCGTCGCGCGGGCAGGGGCCTTGAAGCGCTTCAGCCGCATCGCATTGCCAAGCACGAAGACGCTCGACATCGCCATCGCGCCCGCCGCCAGCATCGGCGACAGAAGCGTGCCGCTGACCGGATAGAGCACGCCAGCCGCGACCGGTATAAGGGCTGCGTTGTAGGCGAAGGCCCAGAACAGGTTCTGCCTGATGTTGGCAATCGTCGCCTTTGACAGCGCGATCGCGTTGGTCACACCGAGCAGGTCACCTGACATCAGCACCACGTCTGCGCTTTCGATGGCGACGTCAGTTCCCGTGCCGATGGCGATGCCGACTTCGGCCTCGGCCAGCGCCGGCGCGTCGTTGATGCCGTCGCCGACGAAGGTGACCGCGCGGCCACCGGCACGCAGGCGCTTGATGGCATCGACCTTGCCGTCGGGCAGTACCTCGGCGACAACCTCGTCGATGCCGAGCTGGGCAGCGATAGCTTCGGCCGTGCGACGGTTGTCGCCCGTGATCATCGCCACCTTCAGGCCCATCTCGTGCAGAGCGCGGATGGCCTGCGGCGTCGTCGGCTTGATCGGATCGGAAACCGCAATGACCGCCGCGAGCTTGCCGTCGATTGCCGCATAGAGCGGGGTCTTGGCCTTGTAGCCCATGCGGATCGCAGTTTCGGCGAAGTCCTGCACCGAAATGCCGAGCTTGGCCATGTAGCGGTCGGCGCCGACAGCGACGTTCTGCTTGCCGACCTTGGCGCTGACACCGAAGCCGGGCACCGCTTCGAAGGAGCCAACCTCGGCAAGGGCGAGACCGTCGTCCTTGGCTGCCGCCACGATTGCGGCTGCGACCGGGTGCTCCGACTGGGCCTCGACCGATGCCACCAGGGCCAGCACGTTGACGCGGTCAAAACCCTTGGCGACTTCGAGGTCGGTCATTACAGGCTTGCCTGCGGTCAGGGTTCCGGTCTTGTCGAGTGCGACGACCTCGGTCGACTTCAGCGACTGCAGCGCCTCGCCGTTGCGGAACAGCACGCCCAGTTCGGCGGCGCGGCCGGTGCCGACCATGATCGAGGTCGGCGTGGCGAGGCCCATGGCGCACGGGCAGGCGATGATGAGCACGGCAACCGCGTTGACCAGCGCGAAGCTGACCGCCGGCTCTGGACCGAAGACCAGCCAGACGAGGAAGGTGAGTGCGGCTGCGGCCATGACGGCGGGCACGAACCAGGCCGTGACCTTGTCGACCATTGCCTGGATCGGCAGCTTCGAACCCTGGGCTGTTTCAACCATGCGGATGATCTGGGCCAGCAGCGTGTCTGAACCGACCTTGGTGGCGCGGTAGGTGAAGCTGCCGGTCTTGTTGATCGTGCCGCCGACGACCTCAGCGCCTTCGCCCTTGCTGACGGGGATGGGTTCGCCCGAGATCATGGATTCGTCGACGAAGGACGAGCCTGAAAGCACGATGCCGTCGACCGGAACCTTGTCGCCGGGGCGCACCTGGACGACGTCGCCCGAGACGACTTCATCGAGCGGAACGTCGACGAATTCACCGTTGCGCTCGACACGGGCCGACTTGGCCTGGAGACCCATCAGCCGCTTGATCGCTTCGCTGGTGCGGCCCTTGGCCTTGGCTTCGAGGAAGCGGCCGAGCAAGATCAGCGTGACGATGACGGCCGACGCCTCGTAATAGACATTGGCGGTGCCTGCCGGCAGGACGCCGGGGGCAAAGGTGGCGACGACCGAATAGGCCCAGGCGGCGGTCGAACCGAGCACGACCAGCGAGTTCATGTCTGGCGCAAGGCGCAGCAGCGCCGGCACGCCCTTCTTGTAGAAGCGCAGGCCGGGGCCGAACTGGACGATCGTCGCCAGCACGAAGAAGGCGATATAGAGCTTTGGCTGGGCGATGTTCATCATCAGCCAGTGGTGCAGCGCCGGGATGGCGTGCGAGCCCATCTCCAGCACGAAGATCGGCAGGGTCAGCATGGCGGCAATGCCAAGATCGCGCTTCAGGTGTGACATCTCGCGGTTGCGGGCGTCCTCGCGGCTGTCGGTGCCCGACGCAGCCGTCGAGGTGTCGGCACGGCGCGGTTCGTAGCCGGCCTTGCGGATAGCGGCGTCGATGGCGGCGCGGGGTGCGACGCCGGCCAGGGTCTCGATGGTGGCGCGTTCGGTGGCGAGGTTGACCGAAGCCGACCTCACGCCTGGCACGGCGGCAATGGCCTTTTCGACACGCCGTACGCAGGAGGCGCAGGTCATGCCTTCGATCTCGACTTCGACCGTCTCGACCGCAACCTCATAACCGGCATTGCGGATGGCGGCGATGACGCCGTCGGAATTGATCTCGCTGCCGAAGCTCACATCGGCGCTTTCGGTGGCGAGGTTGACCGCAGCGGCGGTGACGCCGGGCACTGCCGCGATGGCCTTTTCGACGCGGCGCACGCAGGAAGCGCAGGTCATGCCCTCGATCGGGAAGCTTTGCCGTGTGGTCGCCAGGTTCAAGGGAGCGTTCATGGGTGCTGGACCTTCATTTCATCACTTTCGGCCCTGAGGTCTAAGGGTTCCAGCGTTGGGAAGGTCAACAGGATTTTTGCCGATTTTTCTCTTTTCGGTCAACCATCTGAAAATACTGCGTTTTCATGATGGAGGCCGGGTGTTCTCCATTCTCCGGACCTGAATTCCCACCGGTAACGGATCCGTGATCGAAAAACCATTTGACCTTCCAGTTGCTGGAAACGCCAGATTGCAGGGACGGTGCCAGGACGGACCGAAACAAGGATTTCTGAAATGCTGAAGATGAATGTTCCCGACATGACCTGCGGCCATTGCGCGGGCATGGTCACCAAGGCGGTCCAGAGCGTTGACTCGGCCGCGCGCATCGACATCGACCTGAAGTCGCAGACCGTGTCGATCGAGACCTCGGCGGATGCCGCCAAGGTTGCCCAGGCGCTCGACACTGCCGGCTATCCGGCCCAGGCAGTCTAAGCCTGCGCTCCGGAAAAGGGCGGTGCACCGGGGGCGGTGCGCCGCCCTTTGCATTTTTAGGCCACGCGCGAAGAACATCGCGGGCTTAGCGCAAGAGTTGTTTCCGGGCCGCCGGCGGCCGCTAAAGTGACGCAACGTCACCGTTTCGGTTCCCCTAGTATTTCGCCGACTTTTCAAGCTATGATGCCGCCGGCCTTCCTGCGGGACTGAGTCCCCGGAGGTGCCGGGAGGACCGTGGATGGCCATTGCGCTGGTACTGGTTCTTGTTGTCGTTGGCTCGGTGCTGTTCCATGTGCTGAGTCCCTGGTGGTGGACGCCGATAGCTTCCAACTGGAGCTATATCGACACCACCCTTGTGATCACGTTCTGGATCACCGGCTTCGTTTTCTCCGCCGTCGTGCTGTTCATGGCCTATTGCGTCTACCGCTTCCGCCACAAGGAGGGGGCGACCGCGCATTACGAGCCGGAGAGCAGGAAGCTCGAATCCTGGCTGACGGCGGTGACGGCCATCGGCGTGGCGGCGATGCTGGCGCCCGGGCTCTATGTATGGAGCCAGTTCATCAACGTGCCCAAGGACGCGACCGAAGTGGAGGTCGTGGCGCAGCAATGGCAGTGGAGCTTCCGCCTGCCAGGCAAGGACGGCAAGCTCGGCACATCCAATGTGCGGCTGGTCAGCGCCGACAATCCGCTCGGCATCAATCCCGACGATCCCAACAGCAAGGACGACGTGGTGGTCGAGGCTGCCGATCTGCATCTGCAGATCGGCAAGCCGGTGAAGATGCTGCTGCGCTCGATCGACGTGCTGCATGATTTCTACGTGCCCGAATTCCGCGCCAAGATGGACCTGGTGCCGGGCATGGTGACCTATTTCTGGCTGACGCCGACCCGCACCGGCACGTTCGAGGTGCTGTGCGCCGAGCTCTGCGGCACCGGACACAACTTCATGCGCGGAACGGTGCTGGTCGACACGGAGCAGGACTATGCGACGTGGCTGGAGAAGCAGGCGACCTTCGCCCAGCTGAGCACTCCTGCGAAGGTGGGCGCGCTGGCCACTCCTGCAAAGGATGTGGCGAAGGTGGAATAGCAGACGGATACGGCGCGACCGCTCGCAAGCGGCCTCACCGCGAAAGCAGAGGCATGGAGCAACAGGTGCACGCATGGTCGATGTCACGCCTCACGGAGCAGACCTGATCCCGCCGGCTGAAGTGGGCGAGATGGAGCTTTACCATCCGCACAGCTGGTGGACGAAATACGTCTTTTCACAGGACGCCAAGGTAATCGCGATCCAGTATGCCGGCACTGCCATGGCCATCGGGCTGGTGGCGCTGGTGCTGTCCTGGCTGATGCGCCTCAAGCTCGGCTTCCCCGACACCTTCTCGTTCATCTCGCCGGAGGCTTATTATCAGTTCATGACCATGCACGGCATGATCATGGTCATCTACCTGCTCACGGCGCTGTTCCTCGGTGGTTTCGGCAACTACCTGATCCCGCTGATGGTCGGCGCCCGCGACATGGTGTTCCCCTATGTCAACATGCTGAGCTACTGGATCTATCTGGTGGCCGTGCTCGTGCTGGTGGCGAGCTTCTTTGCGCCGGGCGGGCCGACGGGGGCAGGCTGGACGCTCTATCCGCCGCAGTCGATAACCTCAGGCACGCCAGGCGGGCAGGACTGGGGCATCATACTGATGCTGGTGTCGCTGATCATATTCATCATCGGCTTCACCATGGGCGGCCTCAATTATGTGGTCACCGTGCTGCAGGGCCGCACCCGCGGCATGACGCTGATGCGCCTGCCGTTGACCGTGTGGGGCATCTTCACCGCGACCGTCATGGCGCTGCTCGCCTTCCCGGCACTGTTTGTCGCCTGCGTGATGATGTTGTTCGACCGCATCATCGGCTCGAGCTTCTTCATGCCGGCGATCGTCGAGATGGGCGAGCAGCTGCCGCACAATGGCGGCAGCCCGATCATGTTCCAGCACCTGTTCTGGTTCTTCGGCCATCCCGAGGTCTACATCGTCGCGCTGCCCGCCTTCGGCATCGTTTCCGACCTCATCAGCACGCACGCCCGCAAGAATATCTTCGGCTATCGCATGATGGTGTGGGCCATTGTCGGCATCGGGGCACTCAGCTTCGTGGTGTGGGCGCACCACATGTATGTCTCGGGCATGCACCCCTATTTCGGCTTCTTCTTCGCCACCACCACGCTGGTCATCGCGGTGCCGACGGCGCTCAAGGTCTACAACTGGATTCTCACCCTGTGGCGCGGTGACATCCACCTGACCATCCCGATGCTGTTTGCGCTCGGCTTCATCGTCACCTTCGTCAATGGCGGGCTGACCGGACTGTTCCTAGGCAATGTCGTGGTCGACGTGCCGCTGTCCGACACCATGTTCGTGGTCGCCCATTTCCACATGGTCATGGGCGTGGCGCCCATCCTCGTTGTCTTTGGCGCGATCTATCACTGGTATCCCAAGGTCTCGGGTCGCATGCTGAACGAGACGCTCGGACGCTTCCACTTCTGGGTCACGTTCCTCGGCGCCTACCTGATCTTCTTCCCGATGCACTATATCGGCCTGGTGGGCGTGCCCCGGCGTTATCCGGAGCTCGGCGAAACGGCGTTCGTGCCGCCGTCGGTGCATACGCTCAACGAGTTCATCACCATCATGGCGCTCGTTGTCGGCTTTGCCCAACTTGTGTTCCTGTTCAACCTTTTGTGGAGCATCCGTCATGGCCGCGATGCCGGCGGCAATCCGTGGCGGGCGACCACGCTGGAATGGCAGACCGATGGCACGCCGCCGCCGCATGGCAATTTCGGCAAGCAACTGCCGCTGGTCTATCGCTGGGCCTATGACTACAGCGTGCCTGGTGCCCGCGAGGATTTCATTCCTCAGAACGATCCCTGGCAGCCGGAAGGCGGTCGGCAATGAGCGCGATCCTGATCTTCATGGCGGGCCTCGCGGCCGTCGCCATCTGGTGGCTGACGCAGCAGCGGCTGACGGCCAAGCCGTGGTTGGAATCCGGATCGACCGATGCCTATCCGCTGACAGAGGCGCCGGCGATCGAGCCCGCCAAGCTCGGGGTGGGCGTGCTGCTGGCGGTCATCGGCGCGATGTTCATGCTTTTGGTCAGCGCCTATTTCATGCGCATGGTCTATGCCGACTGGCAGGCGCCGCCGATGCCTGATGTGCTGTGGGTCAACACGGCAATGCTGGCCTTGGCGAGCATCGCGCTGCAATGCGCGGTGGCGGCGGCACATGGCGGACAGCTGAGCAATCTGCGCCTGGCGCTTGTCGCTGGCACGCTGGCTTCGCTGGCGTTCCTCGGCGGCCAGCTCATCGCCTGGCGCGACCTGGCGGCGGGCGGCTACTTCGCCATCGACAACCCGGCGATCAGCTTCTTCTACATGATGACGGCGCTTCACGGCCTGCACGTTCTGGGCGGGCTCGTGGCGCTCGGGCGCACAGACTTCCGGGCCTGGAGGTCCGTGCCTGCAGGGAGGCTGACGCTCTCGGTCGAGCTCTGCGCGCTTTATTGGCACGGCCTGTTCGTCGTCTGGCTGGTGCTGTTTGCCGTGCTTATGGGCTGGGCCGCCGACTTCATCGACATCTGCCGGCAGCTGCTGAGCTAGGAGGAAAGGATGACTGAGACCACGCTCGGACACGCCGACCATACCGCGCCGCGGCCGGGCGGCGCGCGGGGCTTCGTCGCGGACTGGTCGTCCGACCAGAGGGCGTTCAAGAACGTCTCCTGGGGGAAGGCCATGATGTGGATCTTCCTGCTCAGCGACACCTTCATCTTCGGCTGCTTCCTGCTCGCCTACATGACCGCGCGCATGTCGACGACCATACCTTGGCCCAATCCGGCCGAGGTGTTTTCGCTGCATATAGGCGGCAGCGACGTGCCGCTGCTCTTGATCGCCATCATGACCTTCGTGCTGATCTCGTCGTCGGGCACGATGGCGATGGCGGTTAATTTCGGCTACCGGCGCGACCGCAAGAAGACGGCGATCCTGATGTTGTTGACCGCCGCCCTTGGCGCCACCTTTGTCGGGATGCAGGCGTTCGAATGGACCAAGCTGATCACTGAGGGCGTGCGTCCCTGGGAGAACCCCTGGGGAGCGGCGCAGTTCGGCTCGTCCTTCTTCATGATCACCGGGTTCCACGGCACCCATGTCACCATCGGCGTGATCTTCTTGCTGATCACGGCGCGAAAGGTATGGCGCGGGGACTACGAGACAGGGGCGCGGGGCTTTTTCACCAGCAGGCGAGGCCAGTATGAGAGCGTCGAGATCATGGGGCTCTACTGGCACTTCGTCGACCTGGTGTGGGTCTTCATCTTCGCATTCTTCTATCTCTGGTGAGGCGAGCGATGGCACAGGTGGACGCACAGGATCATGGGCTGCATGGCGAAGCGGCAGCGGCGCCCGTCACTGGCCATGCAGTGGGCCAGCAGCATCCGATCAAGCTTTATCTCGTCGTCTGGGGCTGGCTTTTCGTGCTCAGCGCCTGCTCTTATGCGGTCGACTACTTCCAGCTCCAGGGGCTGCTTCGCTGGGGCCTGATCATCTCCTTCATGCTGCTCAAGGCCGGCCTGATCGTCGCGATCTTCATGCACATGGCCTGGGAGCGGTTGGCGCTGGTCTACGCCATCATTGTGCCGCCGCTGGCGATCCTGGTGTTCGTCGCGATCATGGTGGTCGAGTCGCGCTACACCGAACTGATCCGGGTGCTGTCCTTCGGCGTGGGGCACCAGTAGTCGGGACGCTCAGCGTTCTTCGTTGACAGGCGAAATGATGGGAGGAGAATGGATCGTCTCGTTCTCCGATGCGTCAGCACCGTCAACCAGAAGGGCGCCAACGATGACGATCGCTCGAAAACTCCAGGACTACCTCGCGGGCAAAGGCATCCACTACGATACCGTCGCCCATCATCGCACCTCGACCAGCAGCCAGTCGGCGCAGGCGGCGCATATTCCAGGCAGAAGGCTCGCCAAATCGGTGCTGCTGCACCACGAGATGGGTTATGCGCTGGCCGTCGTGCCGAGCAGCCACCGGGTCGAGCTGAACACGTTGCAGGACGTGATCGACAAGAGGCTCGGCCTTGCCTCGGAAGACGAGGTCGGCCAGCTGTTCAACGACTGCGACATTGGTGCCGTGCCACCAGTTGGCGCCGCCTATGACGTGCCCGTCATCCTCGACGAAAGCTTCGGCCCGGAAGGCGACGTGTATTTCGAGGCCGGTGATCACAGGACGCTGGTTCATGTCACCGGCGGTGACTTCCGCAACCTGCTTCAGGGCGCGCGGGTCGCAAGGTTCAGCCATCCGGCCTAGAGCAATTCCGGGAAAAGCGCACAGCGTTTTTTTCCGCTCGGAACTCAAGAAACACGCGGTTCCGCCTTCGAGGGAAAGCGGAGACCCTTTGGTCGGATTGATGGCACCTGCTGCCGCCCCATCGGGGCGGGAGCAGTATTTCAGAGGGGCAGTGTCAGACGTCAGCTGCTGCGCTTGCGCGACCTTGCGGCCTTGACGGGCACGGGTGCCGGAGCCGGTTCGATGACCTTGCGATAGAGGTGCCAGGTCGCGTGGCCGAGCACCGGCAGCACGATGGCCAGGCCGACCAGCAGCGGCAACGAGCCGATGAGAAGTGCCACCGCCACGATCAGGCCCCAGAACAGCATCGGCACCGGGTTTGCCATGATCGCGCGCGCCGACGTCTCGATGGCCGCATAGGCGCCGATGTCACGGTCGAGCAGCAGCGGGAAGGCGACCACTGTCGTGCTGAGGGCGATGAGTGCAAAAAGCAGCCCGATCAGATTGCCGAGGATGATCAGCGTCCAGCCACGCTGGGTGGTCAGCACGTCGCTGACGAAGGCGCCGATCGACAGCGGGACGGCGTCATCGTAGACGCGGGCGTAGAGCGTATGCGCGGTCAGGATCCAGACGACGAAGAGCGCCATCAGCATGATGCCGACCACCACGATTGCCGGCATAGCGGGCGAATTCCTGACCTCGAGGGCATGCCACCAGGAGGTGTCGAGATTGAGTTCGCGTCTTCGGCTGATCTCGTAGAGGCCAATGGCTGCGATGGGGCCCAGCAAGGCGAAGCCGGTCATCAGAGGGTAAATCAACTGCAATGCGTTGCCGCCGGAGGTCCAGGTGATCAGGACGACCCCGACGATCGGGTAAATCAGACCCAAAAACACGTAATGCGAGGGTTTGTCCCAAAAGTCTTCAAATCCGAGCCGGAGTGCGTCGAGCACGTCGGACACGCCGATGCGGCGTATGGTCGGGTGTTGGACGTCACTGCCGGTGCCTGCTGCATAGACATGGAAATTTGCCATGAACATTCCTCCGAGAACGGGTCCGGTATCGGTCGCGGCTCGTGGTGGTGCTGCCGTCCAGCATGACTGGTCACGCCAAACCGCGACCTGCACCGTCAGCACCATAACCTGCCTGAGACGATTTGTCGCCCCTGCCGGGGATGGCCCCAAAACCGGCAGCAGAATGGCCCATGGTGCGGCGACGCGAACGGTTCTAGTATCGCGTGTGTCGACGCCGTGCGCCGACCGATCAGGGAGAAAGCCATGAAAAGGACGGCGCTAGCCTTACCGGCTCTCGTTGCAGTTTCTTTTTTCACAGCCACCTCGACCCACGCAGCCGGTGACGCTGATGCGGGCAAGAAGGTCTTCACCAAATGTATGGCCTGCCACGAGGCCGCGACCGACAAGGACAAGGTCGGTCCCTCGCTGCACGGCGTGATTGGGCGCACCGCAGGCACGCTGCCCAGCTTCGAAGCCAAATATTCCGACGCGATGAAGAAAGCCGGTGCCGCTGGCCTCGTCTGGGACGAGGCCAATATTGCCGCTTACCTCAAGGCGCCGAAGGAAAAGGTGCCTGGCAACAAGATGGCCTTTGCCGGTCTTAAGGACGACACCGACATCGCCAACGTGATCGCCTATCTGGAAGCCGCGGCCAAGCAATAGGCGCGATCCTCCAGGGCAGAGTTGAAAACACCCCGGCCATCTCTTGTGGATCGGGGTGTTTTTTAAGCGATGCTTATGATTAGGGGTGCTAATAGTCCGTATGGACGACGCTGCGTTTCACTACGAAGTGTCGTCTGTCGTCGGGGTCCAGCCACACATCCTGACCTTGCCCAGGGGCGCAAGCCCGAGGGCGGGTTATTGCCGGTGGCGCCTGGCGAGTATTTTCATCGGACGCATATTGCCACCTGAACTGCAGACGACGGTTTTAACTCATCTAGATTTTTGTCTCCCTGGAGGGGGTAACTAGCGGCTTTCCTGGGGGACCATGGAAGCCGCCTTGTTTTTGGGCCCAGTCAGCTCTGGCCGATGTCAGTCTGGCGCGTCGAAGTCGGGCGTGACGGCGGCGATGTTGTAGGCTTCGAGGCGGGCTGCGGAGGCGTCCGGCCCATCGAAGCTGAGTATGGTCGCGGTGCCCGGCGTCACCGGCACGACCCGCGATGGCGGCAGCCCAAGAAACGAATGGCAGGCGGCGCGGATGACACCTCCATGGACGATGGCGAGCGTGTCGCCGCTGCACTTCTTCAGGCAGTCGCGCAGGCCCTCGACGATGCGGGCACAGAAATCCGCCCAGGGCTCGCCCCTGTCGGGGGTGAATGTGCCCGCCCTCCAGGCGAGATATTCATGCGGGCGTTCGGCTTCGAGCTCATGCTTGATGCGGCCCGTCCATTCGCCCATGTCGATCTCGCGCAGGCGAGGATCGAGCGGTGCATCGCCATAGCCGAGCAGGCTGGCGGTCTGGCGGGTGCGACCGAGATCGGAAACCACGATGCGGTCGGGGGCCATCGTTCTGGCGAAGGCGGCAAAGCGCTGGACCTGCCTGATGCCGCGCTCGGACAGCGGCGCGTTGTCGTGGCCCTGGAGCCGGTGCTCGGCGTTCCAGGTGGTCTCGCCGTGGCGCACCATAATCAGTCTCATCAGTCGATCCTTTCACCAGTCATCGCAAAGACCGCGCTCGGCTCGCCGAGGAAGCTGAGGCGGATAGGGGCGCCGCTGTCGGCGCTGAAATAGCCGTCGGCCATCGCCGTGAGACGACGGCCTCCAGAGAAGGCGGTCACCATGGTGCGCCCGGCAATCGGGGCTGCTTCCTCGAAACGTGCCGAAATCGATGGCCGTCCCGGCACCTCGCCGACGGTGATGTCGTGGGCGCGGTAGAGAAGCTGGACCTCGCGTCGGGCTTGCGCATGCGCCGCGCTTGCCAGCTTCAGCCCGTCATAGACCAGCCCGTCGCCGTCGCTCGACACCTCGATCAGGTTGGCGGGCGGCGTGCCGAGAAAGGTGGCGACGAAGGTGGTGCGGGGATCCTGCAGCAGCTCCAGCGGGGTGCCGAACTGCTCGACCCGGCCATTGTTGAGGACGGCGACATGGCTCGCCATCGTCATCGCCTCGACCTGGTCATGGGTGACGTAGACCGATGTCGCCCCCGTTGCCCGGTGGATACGCATCAGTTCGCTGCGCATTTCGATTCGCAGCTTGGCGTCGAGATTGGACAAAGGCTCGTCGAACAAAAGGATGCTGGGCTTCGGGCCGATGGTGCGGGCGATGGCGACGCGCTGCTGCTGGCCGCCTGAAATCTCGGCTGGGTAGCGTTCCTTCAGAGCCGAAATTCCGAGCAGGCCGAGCACTTCGTCGACACGGCTGGCGCGGTCGGCCTTGCTCCATTTGGCGACCTTGAGCGGCCACTCGATGTTGCCGGCAACCGTCATATGTGGCCACAGCGCGTAGCTCTGGAAGACCAGGCCGGCATCGCGGGCGCCGGCGTCAGCAACGAGGCCGCGCGTGCCATCCGAGACGGTGCGGCCCATGAAGGCCATTTCGCCGTCGCTGGGCGTCTCCAGCCCGGCGAGCATGCGCAGCAGGGTGGACTTGCCGCAGCCGGACGGGCCGACCAGCACGAGGAACGCGCCTTGCGGCACCGAGATGTCGACATTGTCAACGGCGGTGAAATTGCCGAAGCGTTTGCTGACGTTGCGGATCGCTATCGCGGCGGGATTGCCGTTGGCGGGGCTCATGCGGATTTCCACTTCTGGACGCGGTTCTGCAGGCGGTGCGCCAGGAGAGTGGCGACGACGCAGAGGACGAGGATGACCATGGTGATGGCGTTGGCGAACTGCATGAAGCCTTCGGCCGCATAGCGGTAGGCGAGCATGCTGAGCACCGGCGAGGTCGAGGTGAACAAGAGCACCACCAGCGACAGGTCGCGGACGATCTTGACGAAAACCAGCAGCGCACCGGCGAGCAGACCGCGGATGGCGAGCGGCATGATGATGACGCCCATGCGGCGGAAGAAGCCGGCGCCGGTCAACCTCGCACTTTCCTCGATGTCGGCCGAGATCTGGCCGAGCACCGAGCGGCCCGATTGCACCGCATAGGGAAGCAGGTGGGCGGAAGCCGCAAGCACCAGCAAAAGGAAGGTGCCGTAGAGCGACGGCAGCGGCCCGATGGGGGCGCCGAACAGCGCGATGTAGGCTGCGGCGAAGGCGATCGAAGGGATCAGGATCGGCGTGAACGACACCTGGCCGAGGACGGTGGCGAGCACGCTGCCCTTGTTGCGGGCGATGGTGTGGGCCAGCGCCAGGCCGAGCGCCATGGTGGTGATCGCGACCGTGACCGCCAGCTTGAGGGTCATCCACAAGGCATCGATCAGCACCGGATTGCGGAAGATGCCTGCCTGGCCCTGGGCCATGTCGGTGCCGCCTTCGCCGATCCAGAAATGTGTCGTCCAGTTGGAAAACAGCGAGCCGTTCTGGAGCGCGAAGCTCGAGGCGGTGAGGACGATCGCCGGCACAAAGGTGGTGAGCGCGCACATCAGCACGGCAACCGCAAACAGCGGCCAGCGCCATTTGCCGAGCGGGAAGCGCTTGGTGCGGCCGCCCTTGCCGGTGACTGTGACGTAGTTCTTGCGGCCGGCGACCAACCGCTCGCCAAGCCAGAGGAATGAGGCAGAGACGACGATCAGCAGCAGGGCGATGACGAAGCCGCGTTCGGTCTGGCCGGTTTCGATCATGCCGAACAGGCGAGTCGACAGCGTCTGCATCCTGACCGGCAGGCCGAGCAGGGCGGGGGCTGCGAAGTTGGAGACGGCACCTGCAAAGGTCAGTGACGCCGCTGCGATCAGTGCGGGGGTGACGACAGGCAGGATGATGCCGAAGAAGATGCGCGAGCGCTTTGCGCCGGCAACCTGTGCCGCCTCGACGAGGTCGGCGCCGACCGAACTGAGGGCTGCGGAGATGACGGTGAAGGCGAGCGAGTAATAATGGGCGGTGAGCACGATCAGCGTCGGCACCAGTCCCCAGGCCAGCCAATCCGGCACCATCCAGCCATTGGCCTCGAAGAAGCCGACTGAACCGCCGAGGCGGCTGTTGCGGAAGAGAGCGCCCCAGGCAAGGGCCGCGGCGAAGCTCGGGATCATGAAGGGCAGGGTGGCGAGCAGGCCCAGCGTCCTGGGTGCCGGTACGTCGGTCAGCACCACCAGCCAGGCGAGAAAGCCGCCCATCAGGATGCAGCCGGCGGCGACGCCGACGCCAAGCAGGATGGTGTTCCACAGCGGGCGCCACCACAGGTTCTCGGACATCTTCGAGGCAAGCACCGCCTGCCAGGCCTCGCGGCCATCGACGGTGAGGGTGGACAGGATGATCTTGACCAGCGGGGCCACGACCAGGACAGAAACGATCAGAATGAGAATGATCGGGACGAGCGTCTCGGAGCGCAGGAGGCCTCTCCGAGACAACGTGGAAGTTGCTGCGGCGGACATGACGAACTTTCTTGGCGGATCTGCGGGACGAAGCGGCGCTGAAAGCGCCGGCCGAACGGACCGGCGCCTCCCCTCGGGGCGCGCCGGTCCGGCCGCTGCTATTGCAGCGTCAGCACCAGGTCGGCGATGCGCTTGCGGGCGGCCGCGGTCTTCACCGGATCGATGCGCCAGGCTTTCAGGTCCTTGAGCGGAACGGAGTCGGCATTGTCCTTGATCGACGGCCGCACGGCATAGTCGCCGGCAACGTTGAAGGGTTCGAAGGCCGGCCCGCCGGTGGCGGAGTCGTCGCCCATCATGAAGTCGATCAGCAGGCGGGCCGCAGCTGGGCTCGGCGCCTTCTCGACCAGCGCCAGCACGGCCGGGAAGAGGATGCCGTTCGAGGGTTCGACGTTGTTGGCAACCTGCAGGGCCCAGCCTTCCTTCTCGTTGTCGCGGCGGTCGGAGTAGGTGGCGAAGCCGACCGGCGGGTTCTTGGCCGTCTTGTCGCCGATCGCCTTATTGATGGCGTCGGAGTTGGGCACGAGGATGAGGTCGTTGGCGAAGAGGTCGCGGATGTATTGTTCGCCCGCGCCCTTGAGGTCGCTGTCGACCGCGATCGGCTTGCCGAACTGGGCTTCGTAGGCCTTGGCCATTTCATCGGGGCGGAGCGAGAACTCGACCAGCAGGTCGAGCAGTTCGCCGCGCTGCAGCGGGTCGACCATCAGCACGCGGCCTTTCCACTCGGGCGTGGTCAGCTGCCAGAGGTTCTTGACCGGGGCGCCGTTCGGGTTGGCCGCCTCGTTGTACATCAGCACCTTGGTCGACAGGCGCTGGGTGAGCAGCGGCGTCTTGAGTTCGTCGGCCAGTTCGGCCGATACACGCGGCGGGATGTAGGCTGTAACGCGTTTGGTCTTGACCAGGTCCTCGTACACGACAGGCGTGTCGGCAATATAGAGCACGTCGACGGCGTTGACGCCGGCCTCCTGCTCGGCGACGACGCGGGCGATCTGCTTGACCGAACTCATGTCGATGCCGACGAGATCGATGCCGGGATAGGCTTCCTCAAAGGCCTTTTCGACCTTGGCGATGCGGCTGGACAGCGAGAAGACGGTGACCTTGCCCTCCTTCTGCGCCAGCGGCAGCAATTCGGCCGCGGTCATCTTGTCGAGTTCTGCGGCGTGCGCGGCGAGCGGCAGTGCTGCTGCCGCGGCGACGAGCGCCCATTTTATCGATCTGAGCATGTTTTCCCTCCCAGGTTTTCTCAATCGAATTCTTCGAACAGTCCGGACAGGCGCTCGAGGGCGCCCATGACGCGGTTCTGGTGCCGGCCGGCAATGGTGAGCAGGATCGCGTTGACGATGGCGAATGGCACCGTCGGCGTCTGGAATTCGCTGCCCGAACGGCCGCGCGGAGCGGCCAGCACGAGGTCGGCCTCGGGCTGCATCATCGACCCGGCAAGATCGGTGACCAGCATCGCCCTGGCGCCCTGGGCATGGCAGTGTTCGATCAGCGGCGCATAACTCGTCGGCTGCTTGCGGAAGGCCAGCGCCAGCACGAGATCGTCCTTCTGCATGCCGACGACGCGCTCGGCGATGTCGCGACCGCGGCCTTCCAGCACGATGGTGGTCATGCCGAAACGGTCGAGGCGGCGACGCAGGAACTGGGTGATCGACTGGGCGTGGCCCTGGCCGAACAGGAAGATACGCTTGGCGTCGACGATCATATCTGCGGCACGGTCGATGGCCTGCTGGTCGACGGCCAGACGGAGATTTTCGAGCGCCGCGATCTCGCTGCCGATCAGATCGAGCAGGAAGTCGCCATGCTCGACCTTGGCTATGGAACGACGCATGCGCTCGGCCGCGTCCTGGGTCGCCACCAGCTCGCGCTGCAGCTGTCCACGCAGTTCGGGATAACCCTTGTAGCCGAGCTTCTGGGCAAGGCGGGTGGTGGCTGCCTCGTGCACGCTGGCGCGCTCGGCGAGCCGGGCGCTCGACAGGAAGGCCGCTTCGGCGGCGTTTTCGAGCAGGGCCGAGACAAGCCGCTGATCGGCCTCGGTGAGACGGCTCGAATTGCTCTTGATGCGATCCAGCAGTGTCATGATCTTGCATCCATTTTGCATGAGACTCTTAAGATGCAAGATATCTTGCAGTCAAGCGCAAAGGTTGCAAGATCAAACTTTCTGCCTTGCACAGCTGGCGTCTTGGAAGACAAAAAAGGCGCCCGGAGAGGCGCCTTTGGAGAGTTCGAGCGGGGGGCGAAGGCTATTTGTACTTCATGTAGCCGACGAAGCCGGTGATCTTCCAGCGGTCGTCCGCCTTGCGACAGAAGTAGAGCGTCTGCCAGTTCAGCACGTCGTCGCTGCCGTCGGCGCGGCGGATGGTGCCGTCGAACTTCTTGCGGGCGACGGCGACGTCGCCATTGATGTCGATATCGGTCAGGCGCGTGGCGCGGAAAATGCCGTCGGCAAGCGGTTCGGCAAATTCGGTGGCCGCCGTTTCAGCTGCCTGACGCAGCCACTCGTCGCGATAGATGGAGAGTGCCGGGAATGCGGCGTTCCAGTCGTCGGGATTGGCCGAGTTGTGGGCATGGATGCCGAGGAAGCGGTTCTCGTCGAAGTCGCCAGCGACCATCGACCAGTCCTGCCCGACAAAGGCTGCGATGTCGCGCTCGACCAGCATCTCCCAGATCTGGGCGCGGTCGGCATCGTTGGGGAAGGGGTTCTGCTTGGGGTTCATTCAATCACCTAGAGGCAGCCTCGGGTCGTCGACCTTCAGCGTGTTGAGGCTTTGCTTGATGCGGCGCAGGCCTTCGAGAACCTTGGTTTCGCGGGTCTCGGCGGTGGCGGTCGCTATCATGTCGAGGATGGCGAGCAGGGCGAAGCGCGACGAGGTCGGCTTGTAGATGTTGCCATCCTCGATGGGCTGGAAGGGAATGACGGTGTCGGCCACCTTGGCCAGTGCCGACGACGGCACGGTGATTGCCACCGTATGGGCGCCATATTGCCGGGCAACCTGGACGGCATCGACCACCGATCTGGCATGGCCGGAGACGGAGAAGGCGACGACGGTGGTCTCCGGCGTTGCGACCGCCGCATACATGCGCTGCAGCTGGCCGTCGACCTGGGCGACGACCGAGATGCCAAGCCGGAACAGCCGGTTCTGCAATTCCGTCGCCATCATCGAGGAGATGCCGCCCGAGCCGAGGCAGAGCACGTTGCCCGAAGCGGAGATGCGCTCGGCGACGGAAACCAGCGTTGCCATGTCGAGATTGTCCGAGGCGCGCTGGATCGCCGTTATTGCCGCCTCGGTGACGGCAGAGGCGATGCGCTGCTCCCTGACGTCGCGGTTCAGCGGTTCGGGCTTGAGATACTGGCCGCCGATGGCGATGGCCTGGGCCAGGAAGAACTTGAAGTCGCGCACGCCATCGCAGCCGAGGTTTCGGCAGAAGCGCGTCACCGTCGGTTCGCTGACGCCGACGCGGGCGGCGATTTCGGAGATGGTGGCCTTGGAGGCGAAGTCGAGATCCGACAGTACCAGGCTGGCCAGGCGCCTGTCGGACTTGGAGCCGTCCTGCGCCATGACCTGAAGCCGGGTGATGATGTCGGCGATGTTGCTCATATGGGCAGGCCGGTTGCCTTGTCGAAGAGGTGGATGTTTTTCGGTTCGACGCTGACGGGCAGCGCCTCGCCGGGGCGAACGGCGACGCGGTCGCGGAAGACGGCGCGCACCTGTTCGTTGCCGACCGAGCCGTAGACATGGGTTTCGGAGCCGGTTGGCTCGACCACCGCAACCCGGATGGTGAGGCCGCCGGGCGCATCACCAACGATAAAATGCTCGGGCCGGACGCCGGCCTCGACCGGCCCGCCGAAGGACGAGCCGCGGCCGCCGTTCAGCGACAGCTTTTCGCCGTCCGCCGTCTCGAAATGCGCGCCCGACGCAGACAGGTTGCCGGAGACAAAACTCATCGACGGCGAACCGATGAAGCTTGCCACGAACTTGTTGGCCGGTCTGTCGTAGAGTTCGAGCGGCGCGCCCACCTGCTGGATTTTCCCCTGGTTCATGACGACGATGCGGTCGGCCATGGTCATGGCCTCGATCTGGTCGTGTGTCACGTAAACGACCGTGGATTTCAAGCGCTGATGCAGCGCCTTGATCTCGGTACGCATCTGCACGCGCAACTGGGCGTCAAGATTGCTGAGCGGTTCGTCAAACAGGAACACCGATGGCTCGCGCACGATGGCGCGGCCCATGGCGACGCGCTGGCGCTGGCCGCCGGAGAGTTGGCGGGGATAGCGGTCGAGATAGGCGTGCAGGTTGAGCACGCCAGCCGCGTCCTTGATCTTCTTGTCGATCGCGCTTGCGTTCTCGCCACGGATCTTGGGGCCGAAGGCAATGTTTTCGGCAGCAGTCAGATGTGGGAACAGCGCGTAGGACTGGAACACCATGGCGATGTTGCGCTTTTGCGGCGGCAACTCGTTGGCGCGCACGCCGCCGATCAGCAGATCGCCGTCGCTGATCGGCTCGAGCCCGGCGAGCATCCTGAGCAAGGTGGACTTGCCGCAGCCGGAGGGGCCGACCAGAACGACGAATTCGCCGCTTGAAATATCGAGATTGATGTCTTCCAGCACCGCGTGCTGGCCGAAGGACTTGGACAGATGGCGGAAGGCGACGTCGGTCATCTGCTCATGCTCCGAGGATGTCGTCGATGAAGGGCAGGTAGCCGGCGGTCAGTCCGGCATCAACCGGCAGCACCGTGCCGGTGATGCCGGAGGCGCGCGGCGAGGCGAGGAAGGCGACGGCCTCCGCCACTTCCAGCGCGTTGACGATGCGACCGAGCGGATAGAGCCGCTGCAGCTTGCCCAGCACCGTCGGGTCTTTTTCGAGCCGGTGGTCCCAGGCCGGCGTGCGGATAGAGCCGGGGCAGACGACATTCGAGCGGATGCCCTGGCGACCGTGCTCGACCGCGATGGCGCGCGAGAAGGCGTTGATGCCGGACTTGGCCGCTGCATAGGCGGGGTTGCCGAGATGCGCCAGCGCGTTGACCGACGAGATGAAGACGAAAGCGCCCGAGCCGCGCGCCACCATCGGCTTCAGCAGCAGGTTGGAGAGGGCCATGACGCCGGTGAGGTTCAGGTCGATCTCGGCTTCGATGCGGCCGCTGTCGAGCGTCGGCATGGTTTCGGCGCGCGTCCAGCCGGCATTGTTGATGACGATGTCGGGCAGGCCGTCCGTCGCCACCAGCCGGTGCACCGCAGGTTCGATGCTGCCGAGGTCGAGCAGATTGAAGGCGTGCCGGGCGGCGAGATCCAGCCCGTCCATCGCCTCGATCGACTGGTCGCAGCCGATCAGCCGCGCGCCGCGCGCGGCAAAGATGGCGGCCAGCGCGCGGCCCAGGCCGCCGCCAGCACCGGTGATCAACACGGATTTTCCCCCGAAGTCGCGTTCGTCACTCACCACTCTGCTCCCACAGCGATCTTGGCCGCTTTCTTGCTTCAGGACTATGGGCGAAAATGTAATTAAGCAACAAAGAAATTTGCTTGATATGCCGAAAATCAAGGATAATGTAAGAAAGTCACTTAATCAAATGGCGCAAAAAAGCGCTTGAGGAGCCGGGCACGCCGCCCGCGGAGAAGGGAACACCGAAATGGCGATTTCGAAGTGGAAGGCCGGCCTTCTGGCCGGGTTGAGCGTGCTGGCGCTGGCGGCCCAGGCGAATGCCGGCGAAGTCCGGGTGACGGTCGCGGAGTACAGCTCGAAGACCGGCCCCTATTTCCAGGAGGTCGAAAAGGCCTTCGAGGCTGCCAATCCGGGCATCGACGTCAAGTTCGAGGTGGTGCCGTGGGACGTGCTGCTGCAGAAGCTGACCACAGATATCACCGCGGGCACCAATGCGGATCTGTCGATCATCGGCACGCGCTGGCTGATCGACTTCGTCCAGCAGGACGTGGCCGAGCCGCTCGACGGTTTCATCACGCCCGAGTTCAAGGGCCGCTTCATCGACACCTTCCTGTCGCCGTCGATCATGGACGGCAAGACTTATGGTCTGCCGATCGCTGCCTCGGCGCGCGCCATGTATTACAACAAGGAACTGCTGGAGAAGGCAGGCGTTGCCAACCCGCCGGCGACCTGGGCCGAACTCAAGGACGCGGCAGCCAAGATCAAGGCGCTCGGCGGCGAGAACTACGGCTACGGCCTGCAGGGCAAGGAAATCGAGACCGACGTCTATTATTACTACGCGATGTGGTCGCAGGGCGCCGAGATCCTCGACAAGGACGGCTCGTCGGGCCTCGACAATCCGGGCGCCATCGAGGCGGCCAAGCTCTACAAGTCGCTGATCGATGAAGGCCTGACGCAGCCGGGCGTGACCTCCTATGCGCGTGAAGACGTGCAGAACCTGTTCAAGCAGGGCAAGGTCGGCATGATGATCACCGCCCCCTTCCTGTCCAACCAGATCAAGGAAGAGGCGCCGAACCTGAAATATGGCGTGGCGCCGATCCCGGCCGGCCCGACGGGCGCGCGCGGCACCTATGGCGTGACCGACTCGATCATCATGTTCAAGAACTCGAAGAACAAGGACGAGGCCTGGAAGCTGCTCGACTTCCTGTTCCAGACCGACTGGCGCGCCAAGTTCACCCAGGGCGAAGGCTTCCTGCCGGTGAACAAGGAAGAGGCGAAGATGGACTACTACGTCAACAATGCCGATCTCGCCGCCTTCACCGCACTTCTGCCCGACGCGCGTTTCGCACCCGTCATCCCCGGCTGGGAAGAGATCGCCCAGATCACGTCCGATGCCGTGCAGAAGGTCTATCTCGGCCAGGGTGAACCCGAGGCGACGCTGAAGGAGGCCGCGGCCAAGGCCGACGCCATTCTGAAGAAGTAACCACTTCCTCCCGCTGGCGGTGCCTCGAAAGGGGCATCGCCGGCTCCCCTTTCCCGCGATCCCGCGACGGTCATCAGCCGCATGCACAACCGCGCCTTGCCATATCTGCTGACGCTGCCGAGCCTGGTGCTGGCGGCCGTCGTCATCTTCTGGCCCGTCCTCGACCTGCTCCAGATCGCCACCCACGAGGTCAGCCGCTTCGGCCAGTTGCGCGCCTTCAACGGCACCGACAATTTCGCTTCGCTGATCCGTGATCCCGACTTCCTCAGGGCGCTGATCCGCACCGGTCTGTGGACCGTATCAGTGGTCGGCGGCGCGCTGCTGGTCTCTATCCCCGTCGCGATCATCCTCAACACGGATTTCTACGGCCGTTCGATTGCGCGGGTCATCGTCATGCTGCCCTGGGCGGTGTCGCTGACCATGACGGCCATCGTCTGGCGCTGGGCGCTGAACGGCGAGAGCGGCATGCTGAATTCCGCCCTGCGCGGGCTTGGCCTTGCCGACCAGAACATCCAGTGGCTGGCGAGTGCTGCAACTGCATTCCCGATGCAGATCATGATCGGCATCCTCGTCACGGTCCCCTTCACCACCACCATCTTCCTCGGCGGCCTGTCGTCGATCCCCGACGATCTCTACGAGGCGGCGGCCCTCGAAGGCGCGGGGCCGGTGCAGCAGTTCCGGCGGATCACCTTTCCGCTGCTCAAGCCCTTCGTGAACATCGCCATCGTGCTCAACACGATCTATGTGTTCAACTCGTTCCCGATTATCTGGGTGATGACCCAGGGTGGTCCGGCCAACTCGACCGACATCCTCGTCACCTATCTCTACAAGATGGCGTTCCGGCTGGGTAAGCTCGGCGAAGCGTCGGCTGTGTCGTTGATCATGCTGGCGATCCTGCTCGTCTTCACCGCCATCTACATCCGGCTCGCCATGCGGGGAGAACGCGCATGATGTCGTCCAAGCTCAAGCGCACCATCATCGCCTGGGGCCTGCTTTTGCCGCTGGTGGTCGTGACACTGTTTCCCTTCGCCGTGATGTTTCTGACGGCGGTGAAGCCGGCCCAGGAAGTGCTGAACCCAAGCTGGTGGCCGAGCGAATTCCGCTGGCGCAACTTTGCCGAAATGTGGGTGGCCACAGGTTTCGGCCGGGCGCTGTTCAACTCGCTCTACGTCTCGGTAATTGCGACCGCAGGGGCGATCGTCGTGTCGATCCCGACCGCCTATGCCATGTCGCGTTTTCGCTTCGCCGGCCATGGCGCCTTCCGCCAGTTCCTGTTGGTGTCGCAGATGATTTCGCCGATCGTGCTGGTGCTCGGCCTGTTCAGGCTGCTGGCCGCCTTCGGCCTGATTGAGAGCCTGAACGCCGTCGGCGGTGTCTACATGGCCTTCAACATCGCCTTCACCGTGTGGATGCTGCAGAGCTATTTCGACACCATCCCGCGCGATCTCGAGGAGGCGTCCTGGATCGAGGGCGGCAGCCGATGGCTCACGCTGCGCAAGGTATTCCTGCCGCTCTGCGTGCCGGCAATCGCGGTGACGGCGATCTTCACCTTCATCAACGCCTGGAACGAGTTCGTCGTGGCGCTGACCATGTTGCGCAGCCAGGACAGCTACACGCTGCCGATCCAGGTCTTCTCGCTGGTCGCCGGACGTTACACGGTGGAGTGGCATTACGTGATGGCCGCGACGTTGCTCGCTACAGTGCCGGTCGCGATCCTGTTCGTCTGGCTCCAGCGTTATCTCGTCCGGGGCCTGGCGCTCGGGGCGGTCAAGTGAACGGGCACAGCCCCAACAACAAGAGAATGCAGATGCGCATCTTCACCGCCTCGCTGGCCACCGAAACCAACACCTTCTCGCCGGTGCCGACCGACCGTGCGTCGTTCGAGATGGCGTTTTATGCCGGGCCGGGCCAGCATCCGGAGACGCCGACATTGTGCTCGTCGCCGATGGTCGTGCTGCGCAGGCGGGCCGCGGCCGAAGGGCTGACCGTCATCGAGGGCACCGCCACCTGGGCCGAGCCGGGCGGGCTGATCCAGCGCCAGACCTTCGAGGCGCTGCGCGACGAGATTTTGGACCAGCTCCGCTCTGCGTTGCCGGTCGATGCGGTCATCCTCGGCCTGCATGGCGCGATGGTGGCGCAGGGCTATGACGATTGCGAAGGCGATCTGCTGGCCCGCGTCCGCGAAATCGTCGGACCCGATGTGGTGATCGCCGCCGAGTTCGATCCGCACAGCCATCTGACGCCGAAACGTGTCGCCGCCTGCAACGCGCTGGCGACGTTCCTCGAGTTTCCGCACACCGATTTCTACGAGCGTGGCGAACATGTCGTCGAGCTCGGCCTTGCCGCCGCGCGTGGCGATATCCGACCCGTCATCTCGACCTTCGACTGCCGCATGATCGCGGTGCTGCCGACCAGCCAGGAGCCGATGCGTTCCTTCGTCGACCGCATCAAGGCGCTGCACGGCAAGGACGGCATCCTGTCGGTGTCGGTCATCCACGGTTTCATGGCGTCGGACGTGCCGGAGATGGGCGTGCGCCTGGTCGTGGTCACCGACAACGACCAGGCCAGGGGCGACGCGCTGGCCGAAAAGCTCGGCATGGAGCTCTATGCGCTCAGGGAGCGGACAGCGCTGGATATGGTCGATCCCGATGCGGGCATCGACCAGGCGCTGGCGGCGCATGCCGCCAACACCGCCAGGCCGGCGGTCATGGCCGACGTCTGGGACAATCCCGGCGGCGGCGTGCCCGGCGACGGTACGTTCGTGCTGCGCCGTTTGCTCGAGCGCGGCATCGGCAAGGTCGGCGTCGCGACGATCTGGGATCCCGTGGCGGTGACGTTCTGCCATGCGGCGGGGGAGGGCGCCGTCATCGACCTGCGTTTCGGCGGCAAGGCCGGGCCGCAGGCGGGCGAGCCGATCGACGCCCGCGTCAAGGTGGTGAAGGTGGTCGACGAGGGCTGGCAGAGTTTCGGGCCAAGCCGCGTCACGCTCGGGCCGACCGCACTCGTGCGTGTCGAAGGCACCGAGGTCGACATTATCCTCAACACCAACCGCACCCAGACCTTCGAGCCCGACGTCTTCTCCAATCTCGGCGTCGACCCGATGGCGAAGGACGTGCTGCTGATCAAGTCGACCAACCATTTCTACGCAGCGTTTGCGCCCATCGCGGCCGAAATCGTCTATGTCGCGGCGCCAAGTTCCTACCCGAGCAACCCGCGGCTGACCAACTACACCACGATCACGCGCCCGCTCTGGCCACGGGTTGAGAACCCCTGGGCGTGAGCCTCAGAGGTTCGCCTGACAACAGCGTGAGAAACTTACATCGCTCCTGAAAATTCCTGACATTCTCGATTGACAGCCGCGATCTGTTGTGTGGAAATTGGTCGGACCATTGTACCAATAGAAAGGGCCGCAGTGCTCGACCTGCCTCCCATCCAAGCCACTGGGCGCGACGACGCGGTGCTCCATGTGCTGGCGGATTTCGTCACCAATGAAGGCCTCCAGCCGGGCGACCGCCTGCCGACAGAGCGCGTGCTGTCGGAGCGGCTTAAGGTCAGCCGCACCACCGTGCGAGAGGCGCTGACGCGCTGGGAAGGGCTGGGGCTGGTCGAGCGCCGGCAGGGCAGCGGCACCTATCTCAAGGCTGCCGTGTCGCGCGACATGCTGCACATGCCGCTGACTTTTGCCTCGGGCAACGACTTCGAAAGCCTGATGCAGACGCTGGAGATACGGCGCGCGCTCGAGGCCGAGGCGGCGGCACTCTGCGCGCTTCGCGCCGGTCCGAGGGAAATCGCCTTCATCCGCGAAAAGCTCGACATCATGGAGGAGGCCTTCCATGCGCGGGCCGGCATGTCGTCCGACGAGGACTGGGACTTCCACCTGGCCATCTACAGTGTCTCGGGCAACCCGCTTTTCGGCCAGATCATCTCGGCCATGCAGGAGGCGTTTCACCGCTTCTGGGAACATCCGCTCGGCGTGCGCGATTTTGGCCACGCCAGCTTCCCCTATCATCGCAAGCTCTACGAGCGGATCGTTGCCCATGACGCCGAGGGCGCGCGCGCCGAGGCGCTGAAACTCATTGCCACCGTCGAGGATGATCTCAGGCGCGGGGCGGCCAATCTCAAACTCCTGGATCGCAGATGAACGACAGTTCGAACCCGTTTGACCGGGACTATATTGCCGAGGCGGCGACACTCCTGGCGCATGATGATCCCTTTCCCGGCGGGGCCGTGGTGCCGCCGATCTACCAGACCTCGCTCTTCACCTTCGACAACTATGCCGACATGGCCGACACCTTTGCCGGCCGCAGCACCCGCCCGATCTACTCGCGCGGCAACAATCCGACGGTCATGGAGTTCGAAAGCCGCATTGCAGCGCTCGAGGGGGCGGAAGCAGCGCGCGGCTTCTCCAGCGGCATGGCGGCGATCAGCTCGACCGTGCTCGCCTTCGTCGGCACCGGCCAGCGCATCGTTGCCATCCGCAACTGTTATGGCGACGCCTACCGCCTGTTCGAGCGGCTGCTGCCGCATCTCGGCATCAAGGTCGACTATGTCGACGGCTCCGACCCGGACGCGATCGCGGCGGCACTGCCCGGTGCTGCCATGCTCTATCTCGAAAGCCCGACCTCGATGATGTTCGAGCTGCAGGACCTCGAGGTGCTGACGGCGATGGCCAAGGCGCAAGGCATCGTCACGGTCATCGACAATTCCTGGGCGACTCCGCTGTTCCAGAAGCCGATCCTGCATGGCGTCGACGTGGTCATGCATTCGGCGTCGAAATATCTCGGCGGCCACAGCGACACGGTCGCGGGCGTTGTTGCCGGCTCAGTCGAACATATCCGCCGCATCAACGAGCGCACCTATCCCTATCTCGGCGCCAAGCTGTCGCCCTTCGAGGCGTGGCTGCTGCTGCGTGGCCTGCGCACCCTGCCGCTGCGCCTGCCGCACCACATGAAGAGTGCGCTTGTCATCGCCGAACGGTTGAAGGGGCATGCCCATGTCGAGCGCGTCAATCATCCGGCTTTCTCCAATCATCCGGGCAAGAAGACATTGTCGGGCTATTCCGGCCTGTTCTCCTTCGAGGTGACGGAGGACATCGACGTGCCGGCCTTCGTCGATGCCCTCAAGCTGTTCCGCATCGGCGTCAGCTGGGGCGGCCACGAAAGCCTTGTCGTGCCGGCGCTCGCCTCGCTGCAGCAGACGCCGGATGCCAATTCGATCGGCCGGTTCGGGGTCAGCCCGCGAACCATCAGGCTGAATGTCGGGCTGGAAAGCGTGGAGGATCTCTGGGCCGACGTCAGTCGGGCCTTCGGGGAAGCAAAAAGAAAATAACTTCAAATCCAAGAATGGGAGTGACTGGAATGAAGAAGTACGGAGTGTTGTTTGCAGCGGCCATGGGCCTGGCGCTGTCGGCCGGATCGGCGTTGGCCGACTCGACCATCAAGATGGTGGAGGTCATCACCAGCCCGCCGCGTACCGAGTTCATCAAGAAGCAGATCGCCGAGTTCGAGGCGGCCAATCCGGGCGTCAAGGTCGAGCTCGTCTCGCTGCCCTGGGGCCAGGCCTTCGAGAAGTTCCTGACCATGGTGCAGGCCGGCGACACGCCCGACGTGGTCGAGATGCCGGAGCGCTGGCTCGGTCTCTACGGCACCAACGGTCAGCTTGAGGATCTTGCGCCTTACATGGCCAAGTGGAGCGATGCGGCGACGCTGGGCGACCGCGCCAAGCAGTTCGGCTCCGTCGTCGACGGCAAGCAGTACATGCTGCCCTACGGCTACTATCTGCGCGCCATGTTCTGGAACAAGAAGCTGTTCAAGGAGGCCGGCCTCGATCATGCGCCGACGACGCTCGACGAGTTCATGGACGCCAACAAGAAGATCTCGGCGATCAACGGCAAATACGGCTATTGCATGCGCGGCGGCCCCGGCGGCTTCAACGGCGTGCAGATGTTCATGAACATCGCCAACGGCAAGGGCGGCTACTTCAACCAGGACGGGACGGCAACCCTCAACGAACCGGGCGCGGTGAAGGGCCTGGAGATGCTGGCCGAAATCTACAAGAACGGCTACGCGCCCAAGGACAGCGTCAGCTGGGGTTTCAACGAAATCGTCACCGGCTTCTACTCCGGCACCTGCGCCATGCTCGACCAGGATCCGGATGCACTGATCGGTATCGCCGAGAAGATGAAGGCCGAAGACTTTGCGGTGGCGCCGATGCCGACCGGGCCTTCGGGCAAGTCCTATCCGACGCTCGGCTATGCCGGCTGGGCGATGTTTGCCAACTCGAAGGTCAAGGACGACGCCTGGAAGCTGATGTCGACGCTGCTTTCGCCGGCAAACAACATCGCCTGGGCCAAGGAAGTCGGCGTGCTGCCGATCCACAACAGCGCTGCCGACGATCCGCACTTCAAGACCGAGCAGTTCAAGGGCTGGTTCGAGGAGCTGAGCAGCCCCGACAAGTTCGAGTTCGTCACGCCGCCGGTCCATCTCGAAAACCTCGGCAACTTCTATGACCAGGTCTCGGTCAAGAACTTCCAGGAGGTGCTCCTCGGCCAGCGTACGGCCAAGGACATAGCCGACGAGTGGGCTGCGTTCCTGACCAAGGAACAGCAGGACTGGATGGCCAAGAACAAGAAGTAAGTGGCTGCGGCGGGGCGTTCGCGTCCCGCCGCCAGCTTCCCTTGCCGCCTCCTTGCCCGGGCCGTCTGCGCGGCCGCCGTCTCCGACAATGGAACGGAAGTCCGGCACGTCCCTGAGCCTTTCTCCCCTTGGGGGCGAGGCCGGGCCGGGCGAGGGGCGGCTTTTTCTCCATGACGAGAGAATCGCCATGACCTATGCAGTCTCCGAGATGGGCACGTCCCGCACCGCGCCGCGCAAGCGCCGCTCGATGCCGGCGCTCGAACCCTGGCTCTATCTCAGCCCGGCCTTGATCCTGCTGGTCACGGTGCTGCTCGTGCCGCTGATCATCGGCATCAGCTATTCGCTCCGCAAGTTCTCGGCCTTCAAGTCCGAATATGTCGGCCTCGGACAGTACAAGGCGATGTTTTCCGACCCGCTGCTCGCACAGGCGCTGATCAACACGGCGTGGTGGACTGTCGGCAGCCTGTTCTTCCAGTTCTTCCTCGGGCTGGGCCTCGCGCTCCTGCTCGACCGGCCGTTCTGGGGTCGCAAGGTGGTGCAGGCAGTGGTCTTCCTGCCCTGGGCGGTGCCGTCCTTCCTGTCCGGCCTCACCTGGGCCTGGCTGTTCAACCCCATCGTCGGGCCGCTGCCGCACTGGCTGTATGCGATGGGCATCATGGCCGAGCCGAGCAACATCCTGGCCGATCCCAAGATCGCCATGTGGGGCCCGATCATCGCCAATGTCTGGTTCGGCATCCCCTTCTTCGCCATCACGCTGCTGGCCGCCCTGAAGTCGATCCCATCCGAACTGCACGAGGCTGCGGCCATCGACGGCGCTTCGCCGTGGCAACGCTTCTCCAAGGTGACGCTGCCATTCCTGGCGCCCACCATCGCCATCACCGTCATGCTGCGCACGATCTGGATCGCTACCTTCGCCGACCTGATCTTCGTCATGACCTCGGGCGGGCCGGCAGGCTCGACCAATACGGTCGCGACCTACATCTATGTCAGCGCCTTCAAGTCGCTCGACAAGGGTTATGCCTCCGCAGTCGCCGTGCTGCTTCTGGTGCTGCTCATCCTTTATGCGGTCGTGCTCATCGGCATCCGCCGCTCGTTGGCGAGGTATTCGTGATGATTGCCGGACGCTCCACTTCTTCGCGCCTGCTTGGTGGTATCGGCCTCTACGGCGCCATCGGCGCCTACGTCGTCTTCGCGCTGTTCCCGATCTACTGGACGCTGAAGATCTCGGTCACGCCGCAGTCGCTGCTCTATTCCGAGGGCATCACCCTGTGGCCGTCTGCCACGACCTTCGAGAACTACGCAACCGTGCTCAGGGCGAGCGACTTCCCCCTCTATTTCCTCAACAGCGTCATCGTGTCGGTGACCACGGCGCTCGTCGTCACGGTCATTGCCTCGGCGGCCGGCTACGCCATGTCGCGCTTCTCGTTTCGTGGCAAGACGACCGTGGCGATCGCGCTGTTGCTGACGCAGACCTTTCCGCTGGTGATGGTCATTCCGCCGATCTACCGCATCATGGGCGAGATCGGTCTGACCAACAGCCTGACCGGCCTCATCATCATCTACACCGCCTTCAACACCGCCTTCGCCACCTTCCTGATGCAGTCCTTCTTTGATGGCATCCCGAAGGACCTGGAAGAGGCGGCGATGATCGATGGCTGCACCCGCCTGCAGGCGCTGCGCCGCGTCATCATCCCGTTGACGCTGCCCGGCATGGGGGCGACGCTGGGCTTCGTCTTCACCGCCGCGTGGAGCGAGCTCTTGTTCGCGCTGATGCTGATCTCAAGCGAGGGCCAGAAGACCTTTGCCGTCGGCCTGCTCACCTTCATCGGCAAGTTCGCCGTCGACTGGGGGCAGATGATGGCCGCCTCGATCCTGGCGCTCATCCCGGTCTGCATCTTCTTCGCATTCCTGCAACGCTATCTCGTGACCGGCCTGACCGCCGGCGCCGTCAAAGGGTAAGCCGATGGCCTCCGTTTCACTTGACAAGGTTCAGAAGAACTACGGCGCGCTCAACGTGCTGGAAGCTGTCGACCTGGAGATTTCGGACGGCGAGTTCGTGGTGCTGGTCGGTCCGTCAGGCTGCGGCAAGTCCACGCTGCTGCGGATGATCGCCGGCCTTGAGGAAGTCTCGGCCGGCGAGATCCGGATAGGCGAGCGCGTCGTCAACGATGTCGCGCCCAAGGACCGCGACATCGCCATGGTGTTCCAGTCCTACGCGCTCTATCCGCACATGGATGTGTCGGCCAATATGGGCTTCAGCCTAGCGCTGAGGAAGACCGACAAGGGCGCCATAGACAATCGCGTTGCAGGCGCTGCCGACCGGCTCGGCCTCAACAAGCTGCTGCAGCGACTGCCGCGCCAGCTGTCGGGCGGCCAGCGCCAGCGTGTGGCCATGGGCCGCGCCATCGTGCGCGACCCCAAGGTGTTCCTGTTCGACGAGCCGCTGTCCAACCTCGATGCCAAGCTGCGCGTGCACATGCGCACCGAGATCAAGGCGCTGCATCAGCAGCTCAAGACCACCTCTGTCTATGTCACCCATGACCAGGTCGAGGCGATGACCATGGCCGACCGCATCGTCGTGATGCATGACGGTGTCGTCCAGCAGGTGGGTGCGCCGCTCGATCTCTACGATCGCCCGGCCAACGCGTTTGTCGCCGGCTTCATCGGCTCGCCGGGCATGAACTTCCTGCCCGCGAGGGTGGAGCGCCTGGGTACGCAGGCCATCGCCGTGCTTGCCGACGGCCAGAAGCTTGCTGTGCCCGTCGAGCTGCCACTGACAGATGGCGAAAAGATTTCCGTGGGCGTCCGCCCTGAGCACCTGCGTGTCCAGTCGGACGGGCCGCTTGAGGCCGAGGTCGAGGTGGTCGAACCCTTGGGCATGTCGACGCAGTTCTACGCGCGTATGGCCGGCCAGCAGATCTGCGTCTTTGCCATGGGGCGTGTTTCGGTCAAGCCGGGGGATATGGTGCGGCTCGGGGCGAGCCCGGAAAGCCTGCACCTGTTTGCACCCGGCAGCGGCAGGCGTATCGGCTGATCTCAGTCGGCGAGCCGTGCCGCCATCGTCGTGAAAACATGGCGCTTGGCCCTGGCGATGCTGTGCTCAAGCGTCTCGCCAAGCGCCAGATGAGCTGCGATGGCGCTGGCCAACATGCAGCCGGTACCGCGCATCGTGCCGGCAAGGCGAGGGGCGTCGAACGCGTGTTCTGTGCCGTCGGCCGTGACCAGCAGGTCGGTCGAACGGTCGCCCTCGGCGTGGCCGCCCTTGGCCAGCACGGCCTGCACGCCTGTGGCCAGCAGCATCTCGGCCTGCCGGACTGTTTCCCGATCGGACACCGCGACCGGCCGCCCTGTAAGAAGGGCAAGTTCCGGCAGGTTCGGCGTCACCAACCGGCAAAGTGGCAGCAGCTTGCGCTTGAGCGCGTGGACCGCACTATCGGCCAGCAACGCCCGGCCGGACGTCGAGGCGAGCACGGGGTCGAGCACCACGGACACCGGCAGACTGCTCGCAAGCACCGAGGCGACGGTATCGATTGTCGCCGCCGTTCCCAGCATGCCGATCTTGACCGCTGCCACAGGGTTGGCGGCAAACGCCGTCCGCATCTGCTCGGCAACCAGTTCGGGCGGCATCTGCTCGATCCGCTCGACCGCCTGATGCGTCTGCACCGTCACCGCGGTGACGGCGATGCTGCTGCGTAGCCCGAACGACGACACGGTCTCGACGTCGCGGACGATGCCGGCGCCGCCGCTCGAATCCGAGCCGGCGACGATGAGCACATACGGGGTCATCGCCATTGAGCCGTCGCTGCCAGCCACTCGCGCGTGCGCGCTTCGGGATCGGCGTTGAGCGTGATGTCGGTGACGACGGCAGCGCTATCCGCACCTTGCGCAAAGACGCCGGCGATGCGCTCGACATTGAGCCCGCCAATGGCGACCAGCGGCGTCGCGCCGACAAGCTGTTTCCAGATGGCGATGCGGTCGAGCCCTTGCGGCGCCCACTTCATCGCCTTGAGGATGGTCGGATAGACGGGCCCGAGCGCGACATAATCGGGCTCGGCGGCGAGGGCGGTGTCGAGCTCGGCAACGTCATGGGTGCTGAGACCTAGCCTCATGCCGGCGCGGCGGATCGCTGCCACATCGGCTTCGACCAGATCCTCCTGGCCGAGATGGACGAAGTCGCACCCCTCGTCGATGGCGAGGCGCCAGTAGTCGTTGACGATAAGCCGGCAGCCGTGGCGTTCGCAGATGGCCTTCGCGGAGCGGATTTCGCGGCGCAGGGTGGCGTCGTTCATATCCTTGATGCGCAGCTGCACCAGCTTCACGCCGAGCGGCACGAGGCGTTCGATCCACGCTGCTGAATCGACGATGAGGTAGAATGGGTCGAGCTTCATGAAAATGCTGCCATGCCGATAAGGGGGGTGGAGGGGACGGCCATGTCGCGCGGTTCGAGCGGGCCGGCGCGGAATGCCTGCCGCCCCGCATCGACCGCCTTGCCGAAAGCAGCGCCCATGGCGACGGGATCGCCTGCCTTGGCAACGGCGGTGTTGAGCAGCACGGCGTCGTAGCCGAACTCCATGACTGTTGCCGCATGCGACGGGCGGCCGATGCCGGCGTCGACGATCAGTGGCACATCAGGGAAATGGCCGCGCAGGCTGCGCAGGGCATCGAGGTTCTGCGGGCCCCTCGCAGATCCGATCGGTGCACACCATGGCATCAGCACCTTGCAGCCGGCATCGAGCAGCCGTCCGGCGACGACCAGATCGTCGGTCGTATAGGGAAAAACCTCGAAGCCTTCGGCCGACAGTATCTTGGCCGCCTCGACCAGGCCGAACACGTCGGGCTGCAGCGTGTCGTGGTTGCCGATGACTTCAAGCTTGATCCAGTTCGTGCCAAAGACCTCGCGCGCCATACGCGCCGTCGTCACCGCCTCCTTGACCGAATGGCAGCCGGCGGTGTTGGGCAACACCCGCATGTCGAGCGACTGGATGAGCGACCAGAATTTTCCGCCCGTCTTGCCGCCCGAGGTCTCCCGGCGCAGCGAGACGGTGACGATGTCGGCGCCCGACGCCTTGATCGCCTCGGCCATGATGGCGGGCGAGGGGTAGAGCGCGGTGCCCAGCAGCAAGCGGGACGCGACCTTTTGACCGTAGAGTTCGAGCATGGCCTCACCCTCCCTTCATCGGCGCGAGGATTTCGATGCGGTCGCCTTCTGCCAAGGTGCAGCCGTCGCGTTCCCTTGCCGGCACGATTTCGCCGTTCAGCGCAGTGGCGAGCCAGCTGCCTTCGTAGTCGAGCTCGGCAAGAAGCGCCGCCAGCGTGCCGGCCGCGACCTCCTGGCTTTCACCGTTGACGGTGAGCTTCATGGGCGCGCTCCTTCTTCGTCTTCTGGCCCAGGATCATGTCGGCGGCCTGTTGCGCCATGGCTGGCGCGAGCAGGAAGCCGTGGCGGTAGAGGCCGTTGATGCGGACCGTGTTTCCCGATCGCTCGACGCGCGGCAGGTTGTCGGCAAAGGCGGGCCGCACGCCGACCCCCGTTTCGACCAGCTCGGCTTCGCCGAAGGCCGGATGCAGCGCATAGGCAGCGTTGAGCAGTTCCATCACTGAGCGCGCTGACATCGGCCCCGCCGCATCGCTCTCGATCATCGTCGCGCCGACCATGAACAGGTTGTCGGAGCGCGGCACGACATAGACGGGAAAACGCGGATGCAGCAGCCGCACCGGCCGCGCCAGCGAGACCTCAGACATTCTGAGGATCAGCATCTCGCCGCGCACGCCGCGCAGGTCTGGCCTGATATCGGCCATGCCGGTGCAGTCGGCTTCGATATCAGGCACGCTGGGCGCCTGCACGGCGCCGTAGCCGAACTCGAAGCGTACGCCCATCTGCACCAGCTTTTCGTGCAGCCCGAGCAACGCCTTGCGCGGATCAAGATGCGCCTCCCCGGCGAAGAGCAGGGCACGCCCGAAACGGCCTTCAAGGTCTGGCTCGAGTGCGGCAATCGCCTCGGCGTCCACCTCGCGGTAGCCTGACGTGCGACGCGCGAAGCGCTGGAGCTCGCCCGTGTCGCGGGCCGGCGCCACGACCAGCGTGCCGTTGCGCATGATCTGGCCGGGCAGGGCAGTCGACCACCAGTCTCCGGCGCACCGTCCGAGCGACAGCACCGTCTGTTCGGCGCTCTCGCGCTCGCACCATGGCGCCAGCATGCCGCCGGCCTGCCAGGAGGCATTGCCGGCGATTTGCCTTCTGATGTCGACCACAGTCACCTCAGCGCCGCGCGCCGCCAACTCGTGTGCGAGCGTCAATCCGGCGACGCCCGCACCGCGGATCAGCACTTTCATGGCTGGCTCGCTGTCTCCGCCGGCTCGGCGTTGTCGACCGGCATGTAGAGGTCGCCGCCGTCGCGGTATTTCGCCGCCATCGCCGCCAGTCCTTCCTTCTGCGCCTCGGCGCGGATGTCGTGGGAGATCCGCATCGAGCAGAATTTCGGGCCGCACATCGAGCAGAAATGCGCCACCTTGTGCGCTTCCTTAGGCAAGGTCTGGTCGTGGTAGGAGCGCGCCGTCTCCGGGTCGAGCGAGAGGTTGAACTGGTCCTCCCAGCGGAACTCGAAGCGCGCCCGCGACAGGGCATCGTCCCTGACCTTGGCCGCCGGATGGCCCTTGGCGAGGTCGGCCGCATGGGCCGCGATCTTGTAGGTGATGACGCCAACCTTGACGTCGTCGCGGTCGGGCAAACCAAGGTGCTCCTTGGGCGTGACGTAGCAGAGCATCGCCGTGCCGAACCAGCCGATCATCGCCGCACCAATGCCCGATGTGATGTGGTCGTAGCCGGGTGCGATGTCGGTGGTCAGCGGCCCGAGCGTGTAGAAAGGCGCTTCGCCGCACACCGCCAACTGCTTGTCCATGTTCTCCTTGATCTTGTGCATCGGCACGTGGCCAGGGCCCTCGATCATCACCTGGCAGTCCTTGGCCCAGGCGATCTTGGTGAGCTCGCCCAGCGTCTCCAGTTCGGCGAACTGGGCGGCGTCATTGGCGTCCGCGATCGAGCCGGGGCGCAGGCCGTCACCGAGCGAGAAGGCGACGTCATAGGTCCGGCAGATGTCGCAGATTTCCTCGAAATGCTCGTAGAGGAAGCTCTCCTTGTGATGATGCAGGCACCACTTCGCCATGATCGAGCCGCCGCGCGAGACGATGCCGGTGACGCGGTCGACGGTCAGGTGGATGTAGGCGAGCCGCACGCCGGCATGGATGGTGAAGTAGTCGACGCCCTGTTCTGCCTGCTCGATGAGCGTGTCGCGGAACACCTCCCAGGTCAGGTTTTCGGCAATGCCGCCGACTTTTTCGAGCGCCTGGTAGAGTGGCACCGTGCCGATTGGCACCGGCGAATTGCGGATGATCCAGTCGCGGATGTTGTGGATATTGCGCCCCGTCGACAGGTCCATCACCGTGTCGCCGCCCCAGCGTGTCGCCCACACCATCTTCTCGACCTCCTCTGCCATCGACGAGGTGACGGCGGAATTGCCGATGTTGGCGTTGATCTTCACCAGGAAATTGCGACCGATGATCATCGGCTCGCTCTCGGGGTGGTTGATGTTGGAGGGGATGATGGCGCGGCCGCGGGCGACCTCGTCGCGAACGAATTCGGGCGTGACGAAATCGGGAATGGCTGCACCGAAGCTCTCGCCGTCACGCTGGAGTTTCGCCTTGATCTGCTCGCGGCCGAGGTTTTCGCGGATGGCGACGAACTCCATCTCGGGTGTGACGATGCCGGCGCGGGCATAAGCGAGCTGGGTGACGGCACGGCCGCCGGTGGCTCGCAGCGGCGCGTTGCGGACGGGGAATTCCGGCGTCAGTCGGTCGGCCGAGACAAAGCCGTTGTCCTCGTCCTTGACCTTGCGGCCATCGTAACGCTCGACGTCTCCACGGGAGACGATCCAGTCCTCGCGCAGGCGGGGCAGGCCGCGCTCGATGTCGGTCTTCACCGACGCATCGGTGTAGGGCCCGGATGAATCATAGACGGTGACAGGAGGCTCGCCGGCGCTCGGATGCACCGAAATCTCGCGCATCGGCACGCGGATGCCGGGGTGGATCAGGCCTTGCTTGTGGACTTTCCGCGAGGCGGGAAGTTCGCCTGTCGTGACTGTCGGGGTGTGGGCATTCATGAGTGAGTCTCCGTTACGATGGAGACCCAGTTCGTGCGAGGAGGAGGAGTTGAGGTTTGCCTGGGGGACTTCGGGCGTATGCCCGAATGCCAAACCGGATTGACCGGCCGCTGCGCCTCGCACCGTCCCTACGCCAGTGTGAACTGGATCAGGTTCAACGGGTCACTGCGCTGCGCGAGCCAGCAGTATCTCAGCCCCTTGTCGGGACCCCCCTGGTGAACCCTAAGCATGGGCGCGGAATGGGCGTGCTGTCAACGGCCTTTCGCAGACGGCGAGAGAATGCCAAAGTCCCGACGTCGGGACCCCATTGCAGTTCCCGTCGCGATCGGATAATAGGTCAGCGTTACTGACATAAATTGTCTGCCGCGCAGGGAGGACCGTTTGGCCTGCGCGCGAGACAGGAGGAGCATCCGTGACGGACAATCCCGCGCCGCTCAAGTTCCATGTGCCCGAGCCCGAAGTGCGCCCGGGCGGCACGCCCGACTTCTCCAACGTGCCGATCCCCAAGGCCGGTTCGGTCGACAGGCCGCCTGTCGACGTCGATCCCCGGACGATCCGCGACCTCGCCTATTCGATCATTCGCGTGCTCAACCGCGAGGGCGATGCCGTTGGCCCCTGGGCCGGCACGCTGACCGACGAGGAGCAACTCGAGGGCCTGCGCCACATGATGACGCTGCGCACCTTCGACGCGCGCATGCAGATGGCCCAGCGCCAGGGCAAGACCTCGTTCTACATGCAGCATATGGGCGAGGAGGCGGTCAGCTGCGCCTTCCGCAAGGCGCTCATCCAGGGCGACATGAATTTCCCGACCTATCGCCAGGCCGGCCTGCTGATCGCGGGTGGCTATCCGATGGTCGAGATGATGAACCAGATCTATTCCAACGAGAAAGATCCGCTGAAGGGCCGCCAGTTGCCGATCATGTATTCGGCAAAGGATCACGGCTTCTTCTCGATCTCGGGCAATTTGACGACCCAATACATCCAGGCCGTCGGCTGGGCGATGGCGTCCGCCATCAAGGGCGACACCAAGATCGCGGTCGGCTGGGTCGGCGACGGTGCCACCGCCGAGAGCGATTTCCATGCCGCCCTCGTCTTCGCCTCGACCTACCGGGCGCCCGTGGTGCTCAACGTCGTCAACAACCAGTGGGCGATCTCAACATTCCAGGGCATCGCCCGCGGCGGCTCCGGCACCTTCGCCGCCCGCGGCCTCGGCTTCGGCATTCCGGCGCTGCGCGTCGACGGCAACGACTATCTCGCCGTTCATGCGGTGGCGAAATGGGCGACCGAGCGTGCCCGCAGCAATCTCGGGCCGACGCTGGTCGAATACGTCACCTACCGTGTCGGCGCGCATTCGACATCGGACGATCCGTCCGCCTATCGGCCGAAGACCGAGTCGGACGCATGGCCGCTGGGCGACCCGGTGATCAGGCTCAAGAACCATCTCATTCGCCGCGGCCTGTGGTCGGACGAGCGCCACAAGCAGACCGAGGCGGAAATCCTCGAGGCGGTGATTTCGGCGCAGAAGGAAGCCGAGAGCCACGGCACGCTGCATGCCGGCGGCAAGCCGTCGACGCGCGACATGTTCGAGGGCGTCTATGCCGAGATGCCGCCGCATCTCCGTCGCCAGCGCCAGAAGGCGGGAGTGTAGCCCATGCCGCGCATGACAATGATCGAGGCTATCCGCAGCGCCATGGATGTCGCCATGGGCCGTGACGACAACGTCGTGGTGTTCGGTGAGGACGTCGGCTATTTCGGCGGCGTCTTCCGCTGCACCCAGGGGCTCCAGCAGAAATACGGCCGCTCGCGCTGCTTCGACGCGCCGATCAGCGAGCTGGGCATCGTCGGTGCCGCCATAGGCATGGCCGCCTACGGCCTCAGGCCCTGCATCGAAGTGCAGTTCGCCGACTATGTCTATCCAGCATATGACCAGATCGTTTCGGAAGCGGCACGGTTGCGTTATCGCTCGAACGGCGAGTTCACCTGTCCGATCGTCATCCGCATGCCCACGGGCGGCGGCATCTTCGGCGGCCAGACCCACAGCCAGAGCCCCGAGGCCCTGTTTACCCATGTTTCCGGTCTCAAGGTGGTGGTTCCGTCCAATCCGATCGATGCCAAGGGCCTGCTGATCGCCTCGATCGAAGACCCGGATCCGGTGATCTTTCTGGAGCCGAAACGATTGTACAACGGCCCCTTCGACGGCCATCACGACAGGCCCGTGACGGCCTGGTCGAAGCATGAGCTGGGCGAGGTGCCGGAGGGGCATTTCACCGTGCCGCTCGGCAAGGCGGAAATCCGCCGGCCGGGTTCGGCGGTCACCGTTCTCGCCTATGGCACCATGGTCTATGTCGCCCAGGCCGCAGCCGAGGAGACCGGCATCGACGCCGAGGTCATCGACCTCAGGACGCTGTTGCCGCTCGATCTTGAAACCATCGTCGCCTCGGTCAAGAAGACCCGCCGCTGCGTGGTGGTGCATGAAGCGACGCTGACCTCCGGCTTCGGCGCCGAGCTCGCAGCCCTTGTGCAGGAGCACTGCTTCTACCACCTCGAAGCGCCCGTTGCCCGCGTCACCGGCTGGGACACGCCCTATCCGCATGCGCAGGAGTGGGACTACTTCCCGGGCCCGAAACGCGTCGGCGAAGCCCTGATCGAAACGATGGAGGCCTGAGCATGGGCGAACATGTCATCAAGCTTCCCGACGTCGGCGAAGGCGTGGCCGAGGCCGAGCTGGTCGAATGGCACGTCAAGATCGGCGACCTCGTGCGCGAGGACGCGGTGCTGGCAGCCGTCATGACCGACAAGGCGACGGTCGAGATTCCGTCCCCCGTCGACGGCGAAATCCTCTGGCTCGGAGCCGAGATCGGCGACACGGTTCCGGTCGGTTCGCCCATCGTCAGGATCAAGGTCGCGGGCGATGCGCCAGTCGCGGCCGAGCCGGCAGCCGCGGAGGCGAAGCCGGAAGCAAAGGCAGCGGAGCCTGCCAAGGTAGCTCCTGCGCCGGCTAAGAAAGATGAGCCAGGTTCGGCGGCGGCGAAGCCCGCGGTCAATTCCGCAGCGCTCAAACCTGTACCGCGCGCCACGACCGTTGGCCTGCCGCGCCCCGAAGGCGAGCGTCCGCTGGCGTCGCCAGCCGTCAGGATGCGCGCCAAGGAAGCCGGTATCGACCTGCGCCAGGTGCCAGGCACCGGGCCTGCCGGCCGCATCACGCATGAGGACCTCGACGGCTTTGCCGCGCGCGGTGCGGCGGTTCCTGTCGCCGGCTTTCAGGAAAAGACCGGGGTCGAGGAGATCAAGGTCATCGGTCTGCGTCGGCGTATCGCCGAGAAGATGGCGCTGGCCAAGTCGCGCATCCCGCACATCACCTATGTCGAGGAGGTCGACGTCACCTCGCTGGAGGAGCTGCGCGCCAAGCTCAACGCCTCGAAGAAGCCGGACAGGCCGAAGCTGACATTGCTGCCTTTCCTCATGCGGGCGCTGGTGAAGGCGGTCGGCGAGCAGCCGCAGCTCAACGCGATCTATGACGACGATGCTGGCGTCATCCAGCGCCATGCCGGTGTCCATATCGGCATGGCGGCGCAGACGCCGGGCGGCCTGATGGTGCCTGTCGTCAGGCATGCAGAGGCGCGCGACCTGTGGGACTGCGCCTCGGAGGTCAACCGCCTGGCCGACGCGGCCAAGGCAGGCACGGCAACGCGCGAGGAGCTGACCGGCTCGACCATCACCATCACCTCGCTCGGGGCGATGGGCGGTGTGGCCACCACGCCCGTCATCAATTACCCGGAAGTGGCGATCGTCGGCGTCAACAAGATCATGATCCGGCCGATGTGGGACGGTACCCAGTTCGTGCCGCGCAAGATGATGAACCTGTCGTCCAGCTTCGACCATCGCGTCATCGACGGCTGGGATGCGGCTGTTTTCGTCCAGCGTCTCAAGGCGCTGCTCGAGGCGCCGGCAATGATCTTCGTGGAGGGCTGAGGCTGTGAAGGAAATCTCCTGCAAGCTTCTCGTCATCGGCGCCGGCCCTGGCGGCTACATCTGCGCCATCCGCGCCGGCCAGCTCGGCATCGACACGGTCATCGTCGAGGCGGTGAAGGCCGGCGGCACCTGCCTCAATGTCGGCTGCATCCCGTCCAAGGCGATGATCCACGCGGCGGACGAATATCTGATGGCGAGCGAGATGGCGGCGGGCAAGAGCCCGTTCGGCATCACAGTCGCCACGCCGGCCATCGACCTCGCCAAGACTGTCGCCTGGAAGGACCGCATCGTCGGTCGGCTCAACACCGGCGTTGCCGGCCTGCTCAAGAAGGCACACGTCAAGGCGGTGATCGGCTGGGCGCGGTTCCGCGACGGCAAGACCGTCGAGGTCGAAACCGAGACCGGCCTGCAGGTGATCCGCGCCGAGACCATCGTCATCGCCACCGGTTCCGCGCCGGTCGAGCTACCGTTCCTGCCCTTCGGCGGACCGGTGATCTCGTCGACCGAGGCGCTGTCGCTTAAGCAGGTGCCGCAGACCCTCGCCGTCGTCGGCGGAGGCTATATCGGGCTTGAACTCGGCACCGCCTTTGCCAAGTTCGGATCGAAGGTGACCGTGGTCGAGGCGCTGCCGCGCATCCTGCCGCAATACGATGCCGAGTTGACGCGGCCCGTCGCCAAGCGGCTCGAGGCGCTGGGCGTCAAGGTGCTGACTGGCGCCAAGGCCAAGGGGCTCTCCTCCAAGGGCGACGCATTGCTGGTCGAAGCCGCCGATGGCAGCGAGCAGAAGATTTCGGCCGACAAGGTGCTGGTCACCGTCGGCCGCAAGCCGGTCACCGAGGGCTGGGGGCTGGAAGAGATCGACCTCGACCGCGATGGCCGTTTCATCCGCATCGACGAGCAGTGCCGCACCTCGATGCGCGGCATCTACGCCATCGGCGACGTCACCGGCGAGCCGATGCTGGCGCACCGGGCGATGGCGCAGGGCGAAATGGTTGCCGAGATCGTCGCCGGCCACAAGCGCAGCTGGGACAAGCGTTCGATCCCCGCCGTCTGCTTCACCGACCCGGAAGTCGTGACCACGGGCCTGTCGCCCGATGAAGCCAGGGCTCTGGGCATCGAGATCAAGACGGCGCAGTTCCCGTTCTCGGCCAATGGCCGGGCGATGACCTTGTCCAGCGAGGATGGTTTCGTCCGCATCGTCGCCCGCGCGGACAACCATCTGGTGCTTGGCATCCAGGCGGTCGGCGCGGGTACGGCCGAGCTGTCGTCAGCCTTCAGCCTGGCGCTGGAAATGGGCGCTCGGCTGGAGGATATCGCCGGCACAATCCACGCCCATCCGACCCAGGGCGAGGCGTTCCTCGAAGCCGCACTGCGCACGCTCGGTCACGCGTTGCACATCTGAATCATGTGATTCATGGGCGCGGCCTTCGGGCCGCGTCACCTTATCGTCTTGCCCGCGCCGCAGGCTTGGGCTAGGAAGCCCGCGCACTGGACGACCAGTGCCTAGAACGTTCGGGGACGGCCCCATCCAAGAGATGGCGCCGATCAATTGTTTTCCCGACCCCAATCCATCCGGATCAATCGCAAGACCGCTGCGTGCCCAGGCACCGCAGGCCGTCGCCATGTGTCCTTGTCTGCTGCCATCGGACTTGGGCTGCCGGCCGCACGCGTCTTCGCACAAGCAATCGCACCATCAGGAGAGGCGCCGTGGCAGGACCGTTAGAACAATTTGAAATCAAGCCGATCGTCACGCTGTTTGAGCTGGGCGGCCAGCAGATCGCCTTCACCAACTCCTCGGCCTACATGGTGGGCGCCGCTGTCCTCGGCGGGTTGCTGATGCTGGTTTCGTCGAGCCGACGTGCGCTTGTGCCGACGCGGCTGCAGTCGATTACCGAACTGGTCTACGAGTTCGTCGCCAAGACCCTGCGCGACAATGCCGGCGAGGGCGGGATGAAGTTCTTCCCGCTGGTGTTCTCGCTGTTCACCTTCATCCTGATCGCCAACCTGATCGGCATGTTCCCCTATGCCTTCACGGTGACCAGCCACATCATCGTCACCTTCGGCTTTGCCATGCTGGTGTTCGGCACGGTCACGCTCTACGGCATCTGGAAGAACGGCTTCGGCTTCTTTCGCCTGTTCCTGCCGTCGGGTGTGCCGTTGATCCTGGCGCCCATCATCGTGCCGATCGAGATCGTGTCCTACATCTCGAGGCCGATCAGCCACTCGGTGCGTCTGTTCGCGGTCATGCTGGCCGGCCACATCACGCTCAAGGTGTTTGCCGGCTTTGTCGTCAGCATGTCTGATCTCGGAACGCTCGGCATCGTGGGGGCGGTGCTGCCACTGCTGATGACGGTGGCGCTGACGGCGCTTGAACTGCTGATGGCAATGATACAGGCCTATATCTTCACGATGCTGACCTGCATGTATCTCAACGACGCCCTGCATCCCGGGCACTGAGAAACAGGGGCGGCCGGCATTGCGGGCCGCCCGGTTCTCCTGGCGTTAGTTCGCTGCCTTCAGCTGGTCGAGCATCTTCTGGCCCAGCGCTTCGTAGTCGCCGTCGAAATGATGCCCGCCGGTCGTCTTGATCTTGGCGAGGTTGGCGAGCGAGGGGCTGAGGCAGGCGCTGTCGTCTTCTTCTTCGCCATAGATGCACAGCACCTGCTTGGCCGGCAGCTTGGCAATTGCAGCAGGGATGTCATAGCCGCTGTCGTCGATGCCGAGCCAGCCGGAGATGGTGACCTGGAACGACGTCGTCTGTCCCGGCGCCATCAGGCCGATGACCTTGGTGCGCTTCTGCAGGTCCGGTGGCAGCAACGGATAAGCGAAAGGCAGCGTGTCGGCGCCGAAGGAATAGCCGATCAGCATGACCGGCAGCTTCTTCGTCGGGTCGGCGCGCTCCAGCATCTTCGTCACATCGCGCGCCAGTTCTTCCGGCGTGCGCTTGGCCCAGAAATAATGCAGGGCGTCGAGACCGACGACATGGACACCCTTGCCCGACAGCCACTCGCCGATGGTCTTGTCGAGGTCGCGCCAGCCGCCATCGCCCGATACCAGCACTGCGACCGCCTCGGGCGACTTGCCCGCCGGCAGGTCGACGGCCGGAAGATCGCCGAAGGGCTTGTTGGTGGTGGCGAGTTCACCGAGCGCATCGACAATCTGCTGGGCCGTATCCGTGCTGTCGAGCGCTGCGAACGAGATGCCCTGCGCACCCTTTGCTTCGCCCTGGACGGCGTCCAGCGACTTCTCCTCGACGAACAGATAGGCAGGGTCGGGCAGGGGGCTGTCGAAGCCGTAGCTGAACGCGGAGCCGTCGGCCGTCTTCGTGGCGGTCGCACCGGGACAGAACGGCTCTTTCAGCGTCAACCGGTTGACAAAGCCCGAAGCAATGGCGCCGCCGAGCGTGTTGACCGGCGCGTCGGCCAGCGCGGCATAAGCGAAGGTTGCCCCTTCGCCAGAGCCGGCAATGACAGGCGGCAGATACGTCTGGATGCCGAGCTGGCGCTGGGCTGTCTGGGCGAGGTCGGTCAGTTCACCCACGACATAGAGGCACTGACCGGTGTCGGCATCAAGCTGCGCTGCGTATTTGGCGAAGTCGACTGATAGCACGACATTGCCCTGGTCGCGCATGGCCTTGACGATGACATCGTCCGCCGGCCTCCAGCCTTTGCGGTCCGAGAGGTAGATCACCAGGCCCTTGGCGTCGCCGTCAGGTGCTGTGACAGGCACGTCGACGAGGCGGCTCGCCGTGACTGTCTGCGCCTTAGGCTGACTGTCCTGGGCCGATGCCAAAGCCGGCGAAAGGCACGAAATCATGGTCGTGAGCAAAACCAGCCGCTTCATCTTTTGAGGATCCTTATGGGGCTTCCCGAAATCAGATTGGTCACGTCGATCAGCACCTGCGGAATGGCAAGTCCGTTGGGGCAGGCGAGATATTGCGGTGTCCACACCGGCTCGAACTTCTGCTTGAAGGTGCGCAGCCCTTCGAAGTTATAGAATTCGTCGGCCCGCCGGTAGACGAAGGTGCCGAGCCTGTTCCAGGTCGAGGCGAGCGGGTGGTCGGCGAGGCCCGCCAGCGGGGCAGCACCCAGGTTGAACCAGCTGTAGCCCTCCGACTTTCCGTAAAGCAGCAGCCTTGCAAACAGCGCGTCCATCAGGATCTTGGAGACGCCATGGCGGTAGCGCATCAGGTCGATCGACAATTCGTTCTTGTCGCCGCTGCGCCAGAGATTGGCGAAGGCGACGATGGCGCCGTCCTTCTTGAGCACAGCGCAGTCGAATTCGGCGAGATATTCCGGATCGAAGCGGCCGAGCGAAAAGCCCTTTTCGCGGCCGGCCTTGGTGCCCAGCCAGGCGTCGGACACGGCTTGCAATTCGTCCATCTCGCCGGGGACTTCAGCCTTTGGGATGATCGAGAATTCCAGTCCCTCGCGGGTGGCGCGCTTGTCGGCATACCGGAAGTCCTGCCGCGAGGCGCCTTCGAGCGAGAAGGTCGTGAGGTCGACGCGCGCGACCTCGCCGATCTTCAGGATGGCCAGGCCGAGGTCGAGGCAGGTGGTCAGATAGGTCGGCGAGATCGAATAGAAGACGGGGCGGGCGCCGGTGCGGTCGGCGCGTTCGGCAAACTGCCATATCAGGCCCTTGGCGGCTTCCGCGTCGCCGACAGGATCGCCCATGGTGATCCAGCTCCGGCCGGCGACACCATACATCAGGAAGGCGTCGTCATCGGGAGCGACCAGGAACTTCTTGTCGCCCAAAAGTGCGACATTGCCAGTGGTGTGCGAGGTGGTCTCGAGCACGTCGCGCACGGCATCGGGAATATCGGTTGTTCCGTGAACCGCGACATGCGGCCGGTTGACCAGCGCGTCGACGGCGATAGCGGCCGCCACGATCGTCAGCGCCAGCGTGGCGCGCAGGAAGCGCGAGGCGTCGCCATTCCAGGCGAAGTCCCACCACAGGCTGGCGGCGTAGTCGACATGGCGATAGGCAAGCATGCCGACCAGCGTCAGCGAGCCCAAGACGATGACGATCAGCGCCAGCCAGGTCGGCGTCGGCCGGAAGGAGCGCCAGTCGCCCTTGCGGTAGAAAACTTTTGGATAAGCGAGCAGGATGCCGGCGACGAACAGCAGGATCGAGGCTTCTTCCCAGTCGATGCCCTTGAGCAGGGAGAAGACAGCACCTGCAACCAGAAGCGCGATCGATGCGACGCGGGCCAGCGCTATGCGGCGATAGAGGCCGCGCGCCAGGATGATGAGCAGCAGGCCGACAAGGCTTGCGGCAAGGTGCGAGGCTTCGGCAAAGGGCAGCGGCACGACGTCGCTCAGCGAGTCGATGCGGTTGTCGACGGCAGGCAGGTTGCCGGAGAGCAGCAGCACGACGCCGCCGAGGAAGACGAGTGCCGCCGCTACCGGTGCAACGATGCGCCTGCTCAGCGCCACCGCCCCACCCGACAGCGCCTTGACGCCATGGCGGGCGCGATAGACCTCTAGGCCGACAAGGGCCAGGCCAGCGCAGGCGAGCGGGATCACGTAATAGATCAGCCGGAACGCGACGAGCGCGGCAATGACATCGGGCCTTGTGCCGGCGCCGAGCCCGACGAGCATGGTCGCCTCGATGATGCCGATGCCGCCGGGGGCATGGCTGATGATGCCGGCAGTGATCGCCGCCACGAACAACAGCAGGAAGACCGCAAATCCCGGCGCGATATCGGGCGGCAGCAGCACGTAGAGCACTGCTGCCGCGGCGCCGATGTCGACGACGCCGATCAAAATCTGGGCCGCGGCGCTCCTGGCCGACGGCAAAGGCAGGCGCCAGCTTAGAAGCGTGACCTGCCTGGGGGCCATGGCGAGCCAGGCGAGGGTTCCGGCAAGGGCCAGCAGTATGGCGAGGCCGATGAGGCGGTCCGTCGCCGGTGAAATGGCCTTGAGGAAGGGCAGGCCGACAGGGTCGATCAGAAGGGCAATGCCAAGAACGGCAATGATGCCCGACGTGAAGGTCAGGAAGGAGACGCCGACGATACGGCCGACATCGGCGGCGTCGAGGCCGGCACTTTGGTAGATGCGGTAGCGTACTGGGCCGCCGACAAAGACATGGAAGCCGATCGCGTTGGAAATGCTGTAACCGACTAGGCCGGCAAAGGCCGCCAGCGACAGCGGTACGCGCCCGGGTGCGACGCGATGGACGGCCATGACGTCATAGAGCGACATGGCGACGAAGCTGATCAGGGTCAGGCCGACGGCCTGGGCGATTATCGTGGGATCGCTGGCCCGCAGCGCCTGCCTGATTTCGCTGAGATGGACAGCGCCGCTGATCTGATGCACGACCACAAGGGCGAGCACGACCAGTGCCGCGCCGATCACCGGCCCCAGCACCCGGGGCTCGAGAAGCTTCGCGATCAGCTCCTCGGCCCTGCCTTTGCGGAGCGGGGCTTCGCTTGCTGCAGCTGCCTCCGACATCTTCGGCGACTCCATTCGCATATTCGATCACGCCTGGGGTCGCTGCGCGGCGGCGCCTAAGCTTTTGTTTTTTCGAAGGTCGTGAACCTCGGCGTCGCTCGACGCGTCCGGTCGCCCCGATTTCGCGGTCACTCATGACGCCAGATTCCGGCAATGCTGCGGCAGCGAAGGCGCCGAAACCGCCTCAACGCAAATTTTGGTTAGCGGTGTTTTGACGCGGCAGGAGCACTGCTGTGGTCATCTGGATTTCAGGCCGAAATGCAGTTTCGGCGGCGCGGGCTTTCGCCGACGCCGCCGTTGATACGAGCTGGAAGGATATGCCTGATACGTCAGCCGGCGCCGTCGGGCGCAAGGTTGTTGCTCGCCTTGACCATGATCTTGTGGTCGGACGGGCCGCTACCGACCGAGATCGGCAGATCGACCTGCTTTCCGCCCCGCAGCAATACGATGTGCGTTGCGGTGCCCGGACGCGTGTCGGCCACCAGACGCGTCAGATCGCGTGGTGACTGCACCGGCGATCCGCCGAAACTGACCACGACATCGCCTGGCTTGACCCCGGCATGCGCCGCCGGTGCCCCTGCCGTCACCTTGGCGACGAGCGCGCCTGTGGGGGCGTCTGTGCCCGCCGGTGCTGTGTTGTCGCTGGCGTCGCCGATCGTCAGCCCGACATAGCCGTGCTGGATCGAGCCGTCGTGGATCAGTCTGTCGACGACGCTCTGCGCCTCGCTCGACGGAATGGCGAAGCCGACGCCGACACTGCCGCCATTGGGTGAGTAGATGGCCGTGTTGATGCCGACGACCTTACCTGAGACATCGACCAGCGGGCCGCCCGAATTGCCGTGATTGATCGGCGCATCGATCTGGATGAAGTCGTCATAAGGACCGCTGTGCAGGTCGCGGCCCCGCGCCGAGACGATGCCGGCGGTCACGGTCGTGCCTATACCGAAGGGGTTGCCCATCGCCAGGATGCTGTCGCCGGCCCTGAGCGTGGACGAATCGCCCCAGTTCACCGTGGGCAGGTTGCTGCCTGCGTCGATCTTGAGCACGGCGAGATCCGTCTTGGTGTCGCTGCCGAGCAGCTTCGCCTTGAAGGAGCGGCCGTCGTCGAGCGTCACCTTGATCGCGCTGGCCCCGTCGATGACGTGATTGTTGGTGACGACTATACCGTTGGCGGCAACCACGAAACCGGAGCCGAGCGAGGCCTTGACCACCTCGCGGCCCCTGCTGGGCGCTGCTCCGCCCTGAGGCGCGCCTTCGCCAAAGAACTGCCGGAAGAATTCGTCGTCCGGCGATCCGGGCGCGAGCTTCGAAGACGGAGCCTTGACCCGTTGCAGGGTGGCTGTGGTCACGGTGACCACGGCCGGCTTGTCGACTGCGACGATGTCGGCATAGGAGCGCAGCGATGGTGTGCTCGTCGGGAACTGTCCGTTCTGGGCAAAGCCGCCGTAGATGGCTGTAGTCGCGGCGATGGTGGCGCCGGCCAATGCGACAAGGCCGGTCTTCTTGAGGTTTGATGCGTTTGGCATGGCTATGCCTCGCTTTTCGTGCAGGCTGCCTTCGTCGAACCGCCCGGCGCCGTCAGGCCGCCGCGCAAGCTTTCGCCGGTTGGCCGCTGTTCAGGGCGACATCAGGATGACGCGCTTCGCGACGACGACGCCGTTCTCCACCGCCCAGGACAGCCTGACCCATTGCCCGACCTTGACGCCCGGATCCCTGAAAGCCGGCGGCAGCGCATAGGCCACGCCATTGTCGAGGACGAGCAGGTGGGATCTGGCATCGAAGGTCCTGACTTCGCCGGTGGTGTCCTGCGCGGCAAAGGCGCAAGGTACCGCGGCGAATGTGGCTGCGGAGGCGATACCCATGGCAAGGATCCGCATCGTCTCGTCTCTCGAATGCGTCGGTCTGACGCTGCCAAAAGCTGTCCGGAGGCGTCGTGTCACGACCGACTTGCAGCCGCCGGCGCTTCCCAGCTCCTGAACCAATTTTTACCGGAGCGTCGACCAAGGCTCAAATTAAGGAAAAATAATTGTTACGGCGCTTGAACAAGCCGCATTTGCGACGGGTACGGGCCGAATTGTGGCGAAAGCCGCAAATCTCGCCACGATCCGGCATTTCGGTCGGTTGACGGGAATCCTGAAAGTGGTGATCCCGACAGGAATCGAACCTGTGACCTACAGATTAGGAATCTGCCGCTCTATCCTACTGAGCTACGGGACCACTCGGCTGCACACATAACGGCTTCCGGCGGATTCGCCAACGGTTTTTGCGGGGGTGGCCATGTTCGGCGCGATCCCGCAACGATGCGGCTGGCGGTTGTCGCCAGCCGTGGCCTGGCTGCCGGGAGATCAGGCGGCCAAGGCCGCCTTTCTCCGGTCGCCTGATCAGGCCGCCAAGGCGGTTTCGGCCAGGCGCACCCAATAGCTCACGCCATGCGGAATGACCTCGTCGTTGAAGTCGTAGGCAGGGTGGTGGAGGTTGGCGCTGTCGCCATTGCCGATGAAGATGAAGGCGCCGGGGCGCGCTTCCAGCATGTAGGAGAAGTCCTCGCCGCCCATCAGCGGCTGGATCTCGCGATGCACCTGCGGCTCGCCTGCGATGGTGGCGGCGACGTCGCCGGCAAACACCGTCTCTGCCAGATGATTGAAGGTCACGGGGTAGTTGGCGTCGTAGTCGAGCTCGACCTCGGTACCTGTGGCCTCGGCCACACCTCGGCAGATGGCCGCCATGCGTTCCTGGGCGAGCTTTGCGACTTCCTTCTTCAGCGTGCGCACCGTGCCGGCCAGCACCGCATGTTCGGGAATGACGTTGTAGGCCGAGCCCGCGTTAAACTTGGTCACTGAAACGACGATGGCCTCGGCCGGGTCGGTCGAGCGCGAGGCAATCGTCTGCAGCGCCGTCACCAGCTGGCTGCCGGCGACGATCGGATCGATGGCGCGGTGCGGCAGCGCGGCATGGCCGCCCTTGCCCTTGACGGTGATGGTGAATTCGGCGGTCGCGGCCATGATCGCGCCCGGACGGATGGCGAACTGGCCGACCGGCAGGCTCGGCATGTTGTGCATGCCGAATACCTTGTCGATGGCAAAGCGTTCCATCATGCCGTCCTTGACCATCTCGTTGCCACCGCCGCCGCCTTCTTCGGCCGGCTGGAAGATGACGGCCACGGAGCCCGCGAAATTGCGCGTCTCGGCGAGGTATTTGGCAGCACCCAGAAGCATTGCCGTGTGGCCGTCATGGCCGCAGGCGTGCATCTTGCCAGGCACGGTGGAGGCGTAGGGCTTGCCGGTGATCTCCTCGATCGGCAGCGCGTCCATGTCGGCGCGCAGGCCGATGGTGCCGCCGGCGCCGAGATTGCCCTTGATGACGCCGACCACGCCGGTCTTGCCGAGGCCGGTGACGATCTCGTCGCAGCCGAACTCCTTGAGCTTGTTCTTGACGAAGTCGGCCGTCTCGAAGACGTCGAAATTCAGTTCCGGCTTCTGGTGCAGGTGACGGCGCCAGCCGGCGATTTCTTCCTGCATTTCGGCGGCTCGGTTCAGGATCGGCATGGTAACTCTCGACTTCCTGTTGGGGACCGCGATGTCCCGGATTCGCAATTGTGATCGCGCAAGCTCTGCCATCTTGGCGTCACATAGGTTATCTAGCAGCGGCGGCGATGCCGTGGCCATGTGTTTTGAACCGGCCAGCGCGTCGCCATCCCGGTTTACGGAAATCTTATGGACGGCCGGCTATGATCGGCAAGAGGCGATTTCGGATTTGATGATGAAGAACAGGTTCGTCAGAAGCACGCTCATCGGTTTTGCGGCGGTGGCCGCACTGGGCACTGCCCCTGCCTTTGCCAATCCGGAGATGCTTTTCGACGTCAATTCCGGCGCCGTCATCGAGCACAAGGATGCCTTCATGCGCTGGCATCCGGCGTCGCTGACCAAGCTGATGACTGCCTACACCACATTCCGCGCGATCCAGGCGGGCGAACTCGCGCTCAACTCGCCGATCAAGATCAGCAAGCGGGCAGCTGCCTTCCCGCCGGCGAAGATGGGTTACAAGCCCGGCTCGGTGCTGACCCTCGACAACGCACTCAAGATCATCATGGTCAAGTCGGCCAACGACGTCGCCGCCGCCATCGGCGAAAATGTCGGTGGCACGACGGAGGCCTTTGCGGCACGCATGAATGTCGAGGCCCAGCGCCTGGGCATGAGCGGCAGCCACTGGGTCAACGCCAACGGGCTGCACGATCCGGACCAGTACACCACCGCCCGCGACCTCGCGATCCTGGTCAGGGCGATCCGTCTCGAATATCCGCAATATGCCTCCTATTTCGATATCGAGGGCATCATCGCCGGCAAGGCCAAGCTCAAGAACTTCAACCCGCTGGTCGGCCGCTTCCCCGGTACCGACGGCATGAAGACGGGTTTTGTCTGCGAGTCGGGCTTCAATCTGATCGCGTCGGCCACCCGCGACGGCAGGACGCTTGCAGCCGTCGTGCTCGGTGCGACGTCGCCCAACGACCGCGCCGAAGAGGCGGCCAAGCTCTTGCAAAGCGGTTTTGGCCGCACCGGCAGCTCGGTCAGCGTGACCGGGCTCGCGCCCTATGGCGACATGCGCGACATGCCGACCAGCATGCGCGACGAGGTGTGCTCGCCCAAGGCCAAGCACGCTGCCTCCGATGGTCCGGCTCCGACCGAAGCCGGGGCAGGCGAAGAGAAGTCCGAAGAGAAGGTCTCGATCATTCCCGAGATGACGCGTCCGCGCAGCTGGGTGACCGTCAGCCTCGGCGGCGCCAACGGCCCGGTGCCGCGCGCCATGATGGGCCGCGACGAGGTCGAATATGCCGACGTGCCGCTGCCGACCTGGCGGCCGGACATGCCGGCTCCCGCCGGTGCCGTGCCCGTCGCCCAGGGATCGAAGGCGCGCTCGTGAGCCCCCAAGCCTCATTCCCGATCCCGGTGTCGGTGCTGACCGGCTTCCTCGGTGCCGGCAAGACGACACTGCTCAACCGACTGCTCAAGGATCCGGCGCTTACCGACACGGCCGTGATCATCAACGAGTTCGGCGACGTCGCCATCGACCACCTGCTGGTCGAGAAGGCATCCGATGGCGTCATCGAGCTGTCCGACGGCTGCCTGTGCTGCACGGTGCGCGGCGAACTGGTGGATACGCTGGCCGATCTGGTCGACCGACTGCAGACCGGCCGCATCCAGCGGCTGGCGCGGGTCGTCATCGAGACCACCGGTCTTGCCGACCCGGTGCCGGTGTTGCAGTCGATCATGGGCCATCCGGCACTGGTGCATGCCTTCAGGCTCGATGGTGTCGTTACCGTCGTAGACGCGGTCAATGGTCGTGCCACGCTCGACGCCCATGTCGAGGCGGTGAAGCAGGTGGCGGTCGCCGACCGTATCGTGCTGACCAAATCCGACCTGGTCGACGATCCGGCCTGGACGGAGACGCTTCTGGGCCGGCTGCGCCATATCAATCCCGGCGCCGAGATCAGGGCGGCGGGCGAGGGCGCGGTGGCGCAGCTCATCCAATGCGGGCTTTACGATCCCGCGACCAAGACCGCCGATGTCAGGCGCTGGCTGGGCGAAGCGGCCGCGCACGATCATCATCACCATCATGGCGGCAATCACGACCTCCACGATCACGATCATGGGCACAACCACGCGCATGACTGCGGTCACGGACATGACCATGGTCATGGACATCACGACGCCCGCATCGGCTCGTTCACGTTGGTGCATGGCGGCGCACTGCCGTTCTCGACGGTCGAGATGTTCCTCGACCTGCTGTTGTCGACACAGGGCGACAAGCTCCTGCGTATCAAGGGCATCGTCGAACTGGCCGAGGATCCATCGCGGCCGCTGGTGATCCATGGCGTCCAGAAGATGCTCCACCCGCCGGCGCGACTGCCATCATGGCCGGATGCGGTGCGCGGAACACGGCTGGTGCTGATCGGCATCGACCTGCCGCGCGACTATGTCGAGCGCCTGTTCGCCGCCTTCGTCAACAAGCCGGCGATCGACACGCCTGATCGCGAGGCGATGGAAAACAACCCGCTGGCGATTGCCGGGCGGTAGCGTCCAGAAAGTCAGTTGATATCAGCCGGTGCGTTCCACCAGGAAGCGGTGGCCGCCGTCGACAGCCATGGTCTCGACCAGCCTGTGGCCGGCATCCTGACAAAAGGCCGGAATGTCGATGACCGCGAGCGGATCGGTGGTCTCGAGCCACAGCCTGCTGCCGGCCGCCATGTCTGCCAGGCGCCGCTTGGCCTTCAGCACTGGCAGGGGGCAATTGAGCCCCCTGAGGTCGTAGATTTCGGTGGTTTCGCTCACGCGGATCAGCTGCCGAACAGGTTGAGCAGCTTCTTCTTCAGCTTGGCCGTCGTGCCCGGCTCTTCGACCGGGGCCGCCTGCGCTGCCTGGGCAGGGGCTTCGGTAACAGGGGCCGGTGCGGGTGCCGCGGCGGCTGCGATCGCCTGCTGCTGGGCGGCGATCTTGGCTGCTTTGGCGGCGGCCGCGGCAGCAAGCTTTTCTTCTGCGGCCTTCTTCTTTGCGGCTTCTTCAGCCTCGAGTGCCGCCATGCGGCGACCCTCGGCCGAATCGATGCGGCCCATGCGCGTTGTCGTCTGCACGACAGTACCGTCCTGGGCCATGGCAGGCGGATCCATGGTCACACGCTCGCCGCGGGCGCGGCGCTTGGTCCAGTCGGACACCAGATTGGCTTCCTTGATGCCGGCAATCGTCGGCTTCGGCGCTTCGCCGCCAGTGGCGCTGGCAAAAGCGCTGTCATACTGGCTCTTGTAGGACTGGTAGGCCGTCATCAGCGGTTGCGGCTGGGTCGTGGCCGGGCAGGCGCCGGTCGGGTTGAAGCTCGCACCAGCCTCCGCAACACGGTTGAAAACGTAGCGCTTTTCGCAGACGTCGACCTTCGGCGGCACCTTGGTGATTTCGAAGTGGTCGTAACCTTCCTTCAGCATGGTCCAGAACTGGTAGTTCGGGTCGTTGCGATAACGCGCCATGTTGGCGGCGTTCATGCGGAACGGATACGACTGCACCTGGAACTCGGTCTGGCCACCCTTGAACGCGTCGCGGGCGAAAGCATAGATCTCCTCGATCTGGGCATCGGTCATCGAGAAGCAGCCCGATGACGAACAGGCGCCGTGAACCATCAGGTTCGAGCCGGTGCGGCCGTTGGCGCGATCATATGTGTTGGGATAGCCGATGTTGAAGGCGAGGTGATAGCTGGAGTTCGGGTTCATCTGCCCCGGACGAACGGTGTAGAACCCCTCCGGCGACTGGCGGTCACCCTCGGTATATTTCGGGCCGAGCTTGCCGGACATCTTGCAGATGTCGTAGCTGGCGATGATGTCGTAGCGGCCGTTGGTCTTCTGCTTCCAGACCTCGAGCTTGCCTTCTTCCTTGAACACGCGCGCCAGCACGGGCGAGCTCTTGTCCATGCCCTTGGCCTTCATTTCGGCAAGGATCTTGGGCGACAGCTGCCGGTTGGCGTGCTGCGGCACGAAGTCGTTGACAGAAGATTCCGAGCAGCCGGCGACTGCGAAGGCGGCAATCAGCAATCCGGCGCGTGCGATATTGGCGATCATCGGTACTAAAGTCGTCTCTTTGCGGCCGTGGCGCATCGCTGCCCAGGCCGGGCCCGTCCTGATACTGCTTCGACCTTAAGGTCGTTAACCTTGAGAATTCCTTACCGCAAGATTGCTTGCGATCCCACGCGCGCAAAATCACGGCAAGTTCATTGAACTTGGCGAGGCGGCGATTTTGTGGCGAAAAGGTGCCCGGCTGCAAAGACTGCAGCCGCGCAATCAGAGGCTGCGGCCGATCGACAGGTATTTTTCGCGGCGCTGCTCGCGGAAGTCGATGCCGGAGCCGGCGAAATCCTTGAGGGTCTTGGCGATCAGGTCGCCGGTCGCCGAAATCACCGCATCGGCATTGCGATGGGCGCCGCCCAGCGGCTCGTCGATGATCTGGTCGATGATTTTGAGACTCAGGAGATCCTGCGCGGTGATCTTCATGTTGGTGGCAGCATCCTTGGAGCGCGTCGTGTCGCGCCACAGGATCGAGGCTGCACCTTCCGGCGAAATCACCGAGTAGATCGCATGCTCCAGCATGAACACCCGGTTGGCGGTGGCAATGGCGATCGCGCCGCCCGAACCGCCTTCGCCGATGACGATCGCAATCGACGGGACTTTGAGGCCAAGGCAGGCGGAGGTGGAACGGGCAATGGCTTCGGCCTGGCCACGCTCCTCGGCGCCGACGCCCGGATAGGCGCCCGCAGTGTCGACAAGCATGACGACGGGGATTTTGAAGCGGTCGGCCATTTCCATCAGGCGCACGGCCTTGCGGTAGCCTTCGGGGCGGACCGAGCCGAAATTATGCTTGAGGCGGCTCTTGGTATCGGAGCCCTTCTCCTGGCCGAGCACCAGCACCGGCTCGCCACGGAAGCGGGCGAAGCCGCCGACCATGGCTGCGTCCTCGCCGAAATTGCGGTCGCCGGCAAGCGTGGTGAAATCGGTGAACAGGCCTTTGACATAGTCGAGGCAGTGTGGGCGATCAGGGTGGCGCGCCACCTGGACCTTCTGCCACGGCGTCAGCGCTTTGTAGGCATCGCGCAGCGCGTCGCGGGAGCGCTTCTCGAGCCGCTTGATCTCTTCGCCGACATCGACCGCCTCGCCGCTCTCGGAGAGCTTCTTGAGCTCGAGGATCTTGCCTTCGAGGTCGGCGACCGGTTTTTCGAAATCGAGGTAATTGTACATTGGCGAGCGGACTACCACGCTTGAAAAATTGAGGCACCGGGGGCCGAAGAAAGTGGCACCGCGCCAGTGGAACGTGGCACTCACATAGCGATATGGGCACTAATCGGCAAGCGGGTGATGCTCGTTGACCAGTTTCAGCAGCCGTTCTTCCAGAACATGCGTGTAGATCTGGGTGGTCGAAATGTCGGAATGTCCGAGCAATTGCTGCACCGCCCGGAGGTCCGCCCCGTTCTGCAGGAGGTGGCTGGCAAAGGCGTGCCGCAGCACGTGCGGCGATATCTTGGCAGCCGAAATCCCGGCGCGGGCGGCAAGGCCCTTGAGGTCGCGGGCAAAGACCTGGCGGGGCAGATGGCCGCTCTCCGACGAGGCCGGAAACAGGAAGGGGCTGTCGACCAGTCTTGGGTTGGCATTGCGCTGGTGCAGCCAACGCCGCATCGCCTCACGCGCCTTGGCCGAAAGCGGCACCATGCGTTCCTTGTCGCCCTTGCCGCGCACGACGAAAAAGCGCTCGTCGCGCAATGCCACCGTCAGCGGCAGGCTGACCAGTTCGGAAACACGCAAACCCGTGGCGTAGAGCACTTCGACAAGCGCATGCAGGCGCGCAGCCGCCATGCCATCGGTGCCGTTGGCCTCGGGATTGCCGGCTTCGCTGGCAGCGCGGTCGAGCAGCCGGCCGGTCTCGTCTTCGCTCATGGTCTTCGGCAGCGCCCGTTCCTTCCGGGGGCTGTCGACGATGCCGGTGGGGTCGTCGCCGCGCAGGCCCTCGGCATAGAGGAAGCGGAAGAACTGGCGCAGCGCCGAAAGCTTGCGCGCCTGCGAGGTGGTGGCGAAGCCTCGGCCTGCCAGATTGTCGAGATAGTCGCGGATCCCCGAAGCGTCGGCGTTGGCCAGCCTGCCGCCCAGATGCGCGGAGGCATCTTCCAGATCACGCCGATAGCTGGCCAGCGTGTTGTCGGCGGCGCCGCGCTCGGCCGCCATCATTTCGAGGAAGGCCTCGATGCGCGCGCCCGATTTCATTTCTTCGGATTGAGCTTCTCGGGCGGGATGCGGACCGAGATTTCCGACTTCTTCGGCTCCACGAACATCACCAGCGCAAACATGGCGCCGTAGACGATGCCCGCCAGGACTGCGAGCGTTACAAGGAACCGGAAAAGTGTCGGCATCGATGTGTTCGCCCGTCTTACCCAGTCAAGGTCTTAATGAGTCGTGTGCCCTTATGGGACGCCGTTCGTGCCATTTCAAGGGCAGGGGCGGCGCATGCGCTTGACGCAACGGGGCTTTTCATGTCGAAACGCCGACGAAAGGGAACCCATGACACCCGACGCGCCAAATACATCGCCCGAGTGCTCCAGCGCTGCGCTGCTCGACCGGCTCGGTACCCGCTCGATCGTCTTTGTCGGGCTGATGGGGGCAGGCAAGACGGCCATCGGCCGCAAGGTCGCCCAGGTGCTCGGCCTCGGTTTCATCGACAGCGACCACGAGATCGAGGCCGTGTCGCGGATGACCATCCCCGAACTGTTCGAGCGCTACGGCGAGGCTGAATTCCGGGCGCTCGAGCAGCGCGTCATCGGGCGTGTGCTGGAGGGCGGGCCGCAGGTTCTGTCGACAGGTGGCGGCGCCTTCATGAACGCACAGACGAGGGGCGCAATCGCTGCCAACGGCGTCTCGGTCTGGCTCAAGGCCGAACTCGACCTGTTGATGGAGCGCGTCTCCAAGAAGCAGAACCGGCCGCTGTTGCAGAATGCCGACCCGCGCGCCGTGCTCGCCAAGCTGATGGACGAACGCTACCCGGTCTATGCGCTGGCCGACCTCACAGTGCCGACGCGCGACGATCGCAAGGAGGCGATTGCCAGCGAGGTGATCGAGGCGCTGTGCAACCATCTTGGTGTGCCCGGCCGCATACACGTTTCGGAAGGCTCGGAGGATCACGAATGACAGACATCGTCACAGTCGAAGTCGGGCTTGGCGACCGCGCCTATGACATCCTGATCGGTCCGGGGCTGATCGCGCGCGGCGCGGACCTGATCCAGCAACGCCTGCCAAAGGCGCGCTGCGCCATTGTCACCGACGAGAACGTCGCTGCCGCCCACCTCGCGCCCTTGGTCGAAAGCCTCACCGCTGCCGGCAACCCGCCTGCAGTCATCAAGCTTCCGGCCGGTGAAAAGACCAAAAGCTTCGATTCGCTCGAGAAAGTGGTCGACGACATCATCGCCGCCCGTCTTGAACGCGGCGACGCGGTGATAGCACTCGGCGGCGGCGTCATCGGCGATCTGACCGGCTTCGCCGCCGGCATCGTGCGCCGCGGCATGAATTTCGTGCAGATGCCGACCTCGCTGCTCGCCCAGGTCGATTCTTCCGTCGGCGGCAAGACAGGCATCAACAGCCCGCGCGGCAAGAACCTGATCGGCGTGTTCCACCAGCCCAAGCTGGTGCTGGCCGACACCTCTGCCCTCGACACGCTGCCTGTGCGCGAGTTCCGCGCCGGCTATGCCGAAGTTGCCAAATACGGTCTCATCGACCGCCCCGATTTCTTCGCCTGGCTGGAAAAGAACTGGCAGGACGTGTTTGCTGGCGGCCCCGCCCGCACCGAGGCTATCGCCCAGTCCTGCCGCGCCAAGGCCGATGTGGTTGCCCGCGACGAGTTCGAGACCGGTGACCGCGCACTGCTCAATCTCGGCCATACCTTCGGCCATGCGCTCGAGGCCGCCACCGCCTATGACGGCGCTCGCCTGGTGCATGGCGAGGGAGTCGCCATCGGCATGGCGCTGGCGCACCGCTTCTCGGCCCGGCTCAATCTCGCCAGCCCCGACGATGCGGCGCGTCTCGAAGCGCATCTGCGTGAGGTCGGCCTGCCGTGGCGCATGTCGGACATTCCCGGCGACCTGCCCGACGCCGAGGCGCTGTTCAACTACATCACCCAGGACAAGAAGGTGTCGCGCGGCGCGCTGACCTTCATCCTGACGCGCGGCATCGGCCAGTCCTTCATCGCCAAGGACGTGCCGGCTTCCGAAGTGCTGTCTTTCCTCAAGGAGAACCGTCAGGGATGATTGCGGCCGGCTGGATCGTCGCGGCGGTTTTGGCAGGGATCATCCTTGCCTTCCTGGCGTTTCGCGACCAGTTGCTTGCCGCACTCGGCTTCGAACTGACGGCGGTCGTGCCGCAGCGCTCGGCGCATGACGAGCTGCGCGGCACGATGAACGAACTTCATCGCGAGGGGCAGGTGGTGAAGCAGGATCGCGACCAGGTCGGCGGTCTGCTCGACCTGCACGAACTCGAAGTCTCCGACGTCATGGTCCATCGCACCAACATGCGGCTGATCAACGCCGACATGGCGCCGGAGGCGCTGCTGCGCGAAATGCTGCAGAGCCCCTACACGCGCTTGCCGCTGTGGCGCGGCACCACCGACAACATCGTCGGCGTCATCCATGCGAAGGACCTGCTGCGCGCCCTCAACGAGGTCGAGGGCGACTATGCCCGGGTCGACCTGGTCAAGGTGGCGTCCAAGCCGTGGTTCGTGCCCGACACCACGACGCTGCAGGACCAGCTCAACGCCTTTCTGCGCCGCAAGCAGCACTTTGCCATCGTTGTCGACGAGTATGGCGAGGTCGAGGGGCTGGTGACGCTCGAAGACATCATCGAGGAGATCGTCGGCGAGATCGCCGACGAACACGACATCGACATCCAGGGCGTCAAGCAGGAAGCCGATGGCTCGGTGGTGGTCGACGGCTCGGTGCCGATCCGCGACCTCAATCGTGCGCTCGACTGGAGCCTGCCCGATGACGAGGCCACCACCATCGCCGGCCTCGTCATCCACGAAGCCCAGTCGATCCCCGAGGAAAAGCAGGCCTTCACCTTTCACGGCAAGCGCTTCATCGTCATGAAGCGCGACAAGAACCGCCTGACGCGAATCAGGATCCGGCCGGTTTTGGCGGTGGAGCCGGTCGCGCAGCGCAAGCAGGGCTGACCCCCGGCCACAGTGCTTTCCCGGTCAGCACTGCCGCAAAGGCGCCAACCATTTGCGCTACAATGAACGTTGGTACGTCGGTGGGCGCGATGCCGGCAAAGGTATCGGTCAGACTGCGTGCGATGGTCACCGCCGGATTGGCAAAAGACGTCGACGAAGTGAACCAGTAGGCTGCCAGAACGTACAAACCAACGGCAAGGGGCGTCGATTTCGGGGCTCGCGCTATGCAGCCGAAAATGGTGAGCAGGAGACCGAAGGTGGCTATGGCTTCTCCGAGCCACTGGCCGGGACCTGTCCGGCCAGTTGTCGACAGCTGCAGCATGGGCTGTTCGAACATCATATGAGCGGCGATCACTCCGAGGACCGCGCCGACAAGTTGTGCTGCGACGTACGGGCCGAGCGCCGTCCATGCGAGGCGCCGCTCCAGCGCCATTGTCAGGCTGACCGCCGGGTTGAGATGGGCGCCCGACACCGGCCCCAGCACGGTGATCAGGACGACGAGAATGGCTCCGGTGGCGACTGCGTTGCAGAGCAATGCAAGCGCTGCGCTCCCGCCTGACAATTGCACTGCCGCGATCCCCGATCCGACGACGGTCGCAAGCAGGAATGCCATTCCAAGCGTCTCGGCCAGGAGCCGGCGCAGCATTGGCCCGCTTTTCACCTTGCCGTGCCGCCGGCCTTGCCGGTCGCGCCGTCCATTCTTCCTATCTCTTCGAGATGGGAAGCCAGTGCCATGCGGTCGAGGCTTGCGATCGGCAGGGCAATGAAGGCCTGGATGCGGTTGCGCATGTATTTGAAGGCAGTGACGAAGGCTGCCTCCTTTTCGATGTCAGTGCCTTCGACATGGCTCGGGTCCTCGATACCCCAGTGGGCATTGGCCGGGTGGCCGAGCCACACAGGGCAGGCTTCACCGGCTGCGTCGTCGCAGACTGTGAAGATGAAATCCATCTGCGTCGCGCCTTCGGCGGCGAACTCGTCCCAGGTCTTCGACCTGAAGCCGTCGGATGGGTAGCCGTAGCTTGCGAGCACCTTCAGGGCGAACGGATTGACCGCGCCCTTGGGCTGGCTGCCGGCGGAGAAGGCGTTGAAGCCGGGAGCACCGTCCTTGCGCAGGATACCCTCGGCAAGGATCGAACGGGCGCTGTTGCCCGTGCACAGGAAGAGCACGTTGAAAGGCCTGTGGGTCATGGGGTCTCACTTCGACGGAATGCAGCAGGGGGTTGGTTCGGCAAGCAGGGGCGCGCAGGCTTCCGGCCTGCCGCCGCAACAATCATCGAGCAGGAAGGCGAGCACGCCACGCAATGCCGGCAGGTCGGGGCGATAGACGATGGAGCGGCCGTTGCGCTCGCTTCTGGCAAGGCCGGCTCGGGCCAGTACGGCGAGGTGGGCTGACAGCGTGTTCTGCGGAACGGCAAGCCGGCGCGCCAGTTCGCCGGCGGCGATGCCCCCGGGCTCGGCCGCCGCCAGTTGGCGGAAGGCCTCGAGCCGCGTCGGCTGGGCCAGCGCGGCCAGCGCGTCTATCGTCGTGTTTGCATCCATATATCCAGATTGATGGATATATGTGACGGGCGGATGACAGGTGCCTGTCGGCCCGTCAGAAGCCTACCAGCGGGTTGCTTCGCCCGGGGCCGCCGGCTCGATGGCCAGCGCATGCAGGCCGGCCTTCAGCTCCGCCGAGAGCGCGTCGTTGACGGCGCGGTGGCGGTCGATGCGGCTCATGCCGGCGAATGCAGGTGAAACGATGCGGATGCGGAAATGGGTCTCGCCGGAGCCGTCGAAGGTAGCATGATGGCCGCCGTCGACATGGTGATGGCCGGCATGCAGGTGGCTCTCATTGATGACCGCAAGGCGCTCGGGCGAAAACGCCTTGTTGAGCTTGTCTTCGATGGACGTCTGTATGGACATCGGGCTCACCTTTCACCACATGTGTCTTTGCCGCCACCAATCACAGCCTTCGGGCACAATTGGGCCGCAAATCAGGGGTTAGGGCGATCATCCTGGAAATGTCAATTCTTGTTTCGCCGCTCGATACGGCGGTAAATGTCATCAGATGAAGACGAACTCGAAATATTTCGACAAGATCCGCGTCCGTCCCGATCCGGAAGCGGAGGTGAAGTCGCGCGCGCCGATCTGCCAGTGGGATGGCTGCAAGGAGGCGGGCACCCACCGCGCGCCCGTGGGCCGCATGAGGGAGGGCGAGTATTTCCAGTTCTGCTTCGACCATGTGCGCGAGTACAACAAGGGCTTCAATTATTTCTCCGGGCTCGCCGACGGCGACATCGCGCGCTTCCAGAAGGAAGCGTTGACCGGGCATCGCCCGACCTGGACCATCGGTTCCAACGGCTCTGCCACAGCCCGCTCGGCACCGGACTTTGCCCAGCAGCGCTCGGGCCGCGCCGGCTACTACAATCGCATGCGCGACCCCCACAACGTGTTCGGCACAGGGGCCGGGACGCCGCGCCAGCGCAAGGCAAAGCCGCTGGAGGCCAAGGCGCTGGATACGCTGGGGCTCGATTCCAGGGCCACCGGAGCCGACATCAAGGCGCGCTACAAGGAACTGGTGAAACGCCACCACCCCGACGCCAATGGCGGTGATCGCGGGTCGGAGGACCGCTTCAGGGACGTGCTCCAGGCCTATCGCGTGCTCAAGCAAGCGGGATTGTGTTGAGCCAGCCGCGGTCGCGGCCTTTTTCCAACTTTCCTCTGGCTGGAAAAGGCTTTAAGACCGCCCCCGAAGAAAAATTCGATTGCCAGCGTAGCTGAGGCTTCGCGCGTGGAGACGTCATGAACAAGGTCGATCGCGACATTGCCAACCTGCCTGACACGACGGTGTCGGTGAAAGAAGCCTTCGGGTTCGATTCGAAGATGGTCGTACCGGCCTATTCGACCGCCGGCGAGCATGTGCCAGACGTCGATCCCGACTATCTGTTCGACAAGGCCACCACGATGGCCATCCTCGCGGGCTTTGCCTACAACCGCCGCGTCATGGTGTCGGGCTACCACGGCACCGGCAAGTCGACCCACATCGAACAGGTCGCTGCCCGCCTTAACTGGCCCTGCGTTCGCGTCAACCTCGACAGCCATGTCAGCCGTATCGACCTCGTCGGCAAGGACGCCATCGTCGTCAAGGAAGGCATGCAGGTCACCGAATTCCGCGACGGCATCCTGCCCTGGGCCTATCAGCACAATGTCGCGCTGGTGTTCGACGAATACGACGCCGGCCGCCCCGACGTGATGTTCGTCATTCAGCGCGTGCTCGAATCGTCGGGGCGACTGACCCTGCTCGACCAGAGCCGCGTCATCCGTCCGCACCCGGCCTTCCGCCTGTTCGCCACCGCCAACACGGTCGGCCTCGGTGACACCACCGGTCTCTATCACGGCACCCAGCAGATCAACCAGGCGCAGATGGACCGCTGGTCGATCGTGACGACGCTGAACTATCTGCCGCACGACAACGAAGTGAACATCGTCGTCGCCAAGGCCAAGCACTATCGCGACGCCAAGGGCAAGGAGATCGTCAACAAGATGGTCCGCGTTGCCGATATGACGCGTTCGGCCTTCGTCAATGGCGATCTGTCGACGGTCATGAGCCCGCGTACCGTCATTACCTGGGCCGAAAACGCCGAGATATTCGGCGACGTCGGTATGGCCTTCCGCCTGACCTTCCTCAACAAGTGCGACGAGCTCGAACGCTCGGTCGTGGCGGAATTCTATCAGCGTGCCTTCGGCGAGGACCTGCCGGAGTCCTCCGCCAACGTCGTGCTGGGATAAGAACGGGCTCAAATGGCGGGGCCGGGCGACAACACGCGCAACAAATCCAAGACGGGCTCTGAGGCGGACAGCTTCAAGCGCGCGATGACAGTGTGCATGCGCGCGATCTCAGGCGACAACGAGTTCGAGGTGGCGTTCGCCAAGGAGCGGCCGGCACTCGCCGGCAACCGTGCCCGCCTGCCCGAACTGCCGAAGAAGGCCACCGCCTTCGACATCGCCGTCACCCGCGGCCTCGGCGATTCCATGGCGCTGAAGCGCGCCTGCCACGACAATCGCATCCACGCCAAGCTGGCGCCCGAGGGCAAGCAGGCTCGCGCCGTCTATGACGCGGTCGAGCAGGCTCGCGTCGAGGCGATTGGCAGCCGCGCCATGGCCGGCGTTGCCGAAAACATCTCGACGATGCTCGAGGACAAATACGCCAAGGCCAATCTCGCCGAGGTGACCGAGCAGTCGGAAGCGCCGCTCGAAGAAGCGCTGGCACTGATCGTACGCGAGAAGCTGACCGGCCGCCCGGTGCCCAAGAGCGGCCAGCGCATGGTCGAGCTCTGGCGCAAGTGGGTCGAAGACAAGGCCGGCGCCGATCTCGACCATCTGGCCGGCAATCTGAGCGACCAGCAAGCCTTTGCCCGCGTCGTGCGTGAGATGCTGGCATCGCTCGAAATGGCCGAGGAACTGGGCGACGACCAGGAAACCGAGGACAACGAGGACCAGGACGACGACCAGCCCGAGGGCGAGGAGCAGAGCGAGGAGGGCGGCGAGGACGATTCCGGCTCCGACCAGTCGCAGTCCGACGAGGCCGAGGCTTCCGCCGACGAGGATCCTTCCGGCGAGATGGAGGCGTCCGACGCCACCGCCGAGGACATGGCCGACGATGACGATACGGATTCCGAGACGCCGGGCGAAGCCCGCCGCCAGGACAATCCCTTCGCCAACCTGCCCAAGGAAATCGACTACAAGGTCTTCACCACCGCCTTCGACGAGACGGTTGGTGCGGAAGAGCTGTGCGACGAAGACGAGCTCGACCGTCTGCGCGCCTTCCTCGACAAGCAGCTCGCCAATCTGCAGGGTGTGGTCGGCCGTCTGGCCAACCGCCTGCAGCGCCGCCTGATGGCGCAGCAGAACCGCTCCTGGGACTTCGACCTGGAAGAGGGCTATCTCGATCCGGCCCGCCTCGTGCGCGTCGTCATCGATCCGATGCAGCCGCTGTCGTTCAAGCAGGAGCGCGACACCAAGTTCCGCGACACGGTCGTCACGCTGGTGCTCGACAATTCCGGCTCGATGCGCGGTCGCCCGATCACGGTTGCCGCCACCTGCGCCGACATCCTGGCGCGGACGCTGGAGCGCTGCGGCGTCTCGGTCGAGATCCTCGGCTTCACCACGCGTGCGTGGAAGGGCGGGCAGGCACGCGAGAAGTGGCTGAAGGACGGCAAGCCGCCAAACCCCGGCCGCCTCAATGACCTGCGCCACATCATCTACAAGAGCGCCGATGCGCCATGGCGGCGTTCGCGGCGCAATCTCGGCCTGATGATGCGCGAAGGCCTGCTCAAGGAAAACATCGACGGCGAGGCACTGTTGTGGGCGCACCAGCGCCTGATCGCCCGGCCCGAGCAGCGCAAGATCCTGATGATGATCTCGGATGGTGCGCCGGTCGACGATTCGACACTGTCGGTGAACCCGGGCAACTATCTGGAGCGCCATCTGCGCGCCGTCATCGACTTGATCGAGACGCGCTCGCCGGTCGAGCTGCTTGCCATCGGCATCGGCCACGACGTGACGCGCTATTATCGCCGCGCCGTCACCATCGTCGACGCCGAGGAACTGGCCGGTGCTATGACCGAACAGCTTGCCTCGCTGTTCGACGAGGTCAGCGCGCGCGACACGCGCCGTGGCGGCTTCCGGCGCGCCGGATGATCCTTGCGGTCACCCGGCTGCGACAACTGGCATTGGCTGCGGTGGCAGCACTTGCGCTGTCGGCGTCGCTGACGGCATCTTCCGTTGCCGAAAGCCCGCCCGTCGAGCAGATCGAGATATCCGCCCGGCCTATCACCAAATTCCACATCGGCCGTGATGAGACGATGTTCGGCCCACTCGAATTCGTCGGCGGGCTCGAACTCACCTCTTCATCGCGCAATCTTGGCGCCTTGTCCGCCTTTCGCTTCCTCAAGCCGGGCAGTGATTTCATCGGCGTCGCCGACACCGGCTTCTGGTTCTTCGGCACGGTCGAGCGTGATGCTGCGATGCGACCCACGGCTATCGCGAATTTCCGCATGGAGCAGATGGTCGACGCCTCGGGCAATTTCATCCAGAAGAAATGGCTGGCCGACGCCGAGAGCCTCGCCGTCAGGGATGGCATAGCCACTGTCGGCTTCGAAGGTGCCCATCGCGTCGCCCAGTTCCGCATCGAGCCGGGCAACATGAAGGCGGCGTTCCGCGAACTCGACTTCCTCGTGCCGCGCAATGAGCTGCGCATGAACCGCGGCTTCGAGACGGTGGCTTATTCTCCCCAGAAGGGCAGCCTCGTCGTGGTTTCCGAAAAGAGCCTCGACAAGGCGGGCAACATCTTCGCAGCCGTGCTCGAAGGGCCCGACAAGGGCGTCTTCACCGTCCGCCGCGCCGGCGACTTCGACATCACCGACGGCGCCTTCCTGCCCGATGGCGACCTGTTGCTGCTCGAACGCAGCTTCTCCATGGCCTCCGGCGTGAAGATGCGGCTCCGGCGCATCGGCTCGGAAACCATCGCCAAGGGCAAGGTCGCCGACGGCCCCGTGCTGTTCGAGGCCAACATGGCTTACCAGATCGACAACATGGAAGGTCTCGACGTCTGGCAGCGCCCTGACGGGGCCCAGATGGTGTCGATCATCTCCGACGACAACCACTCGATCCTGCAGCGCAATCTCTACCTGGAATTCATCCTGCACGGGGATTGAGTTTTTCCGATTACAGCCCCGGTGCGGGACGCTACCTATACCCAAGTCTTGACCTCTCCCACAAATGGGAAGGGGGGCAATCCCGGCCGCACAGGCCGTCGAAAATCAGCGCCGACCACGGTGCGGAGCGTCGGCCGCACACAGCGCAAAAAAAAGCGAGGGGTCCCCCAACCCCTCGCTGCCCAACTTTTGGCCTCGGAGCATTCTCTCCGGAAGGCTATCGGGCGATCAGGCCGCCAGATGGTTCGCTGCGGCCTGCGCGTAGTTGCGGCCGAAACGGTTGGCGAGGAAGGCGTCGAGCGCGATGTCCTCTTGACGGATGAAGCCTTTCTGCGGCAGAGCGCCGTTGGCCAGCATGTCGAGCACGGCGCAGATGCCTGAAGCCGTGGTGATCTGGATGGCGCTGCGCGTCAGCTTGCCGAGCTGGCGGCTGTAGATTTTGTTGGCGTAGCTCTCCTGCAGCAGGCGTCCGCCCTTGCGGCCGCTGACGGTAACGAAAATCACCACCACGTCCTGCAGCGTCGCCGGCAGGGCGTTTTCCAGGATGTCCTTCAGCACTTCGCGGCGATGACGCAGGCCGAGATCGTTGAGCAGCGCCTTCATGATCGCGGCGTGGCCGGGATAGCGGATGGTGCGGTAGTTGAGCGTGCGCACCTTGCCTTCATAGGTCTCGCACAGCGTGCCGAGGCCACCTGAGGTGTTGAAGGCTTCGTAGGTGATGCCGTCGAGAGAGAATTCCTCGCGCTCCTCGAGCGGCGGAACCTCGATCAGCTGGCCCTCGACGATCGCCTCGCAAGGCTCACAATATTCGTTGATGACGCCGTCGGTGCTCCAGGTCAGATTGTAGTTGAGCGCGTTCGACGGGTACTGCGGTAGGGCGCCGACGCGCATGCGCACGCTCTCCAGCGAATCGAAACGCTTGGCGAGGTCGTTGGCGACGATCGAGATGAAGCCCGGGGCGAGGCCGCACTGCGGGATGAAGGCGCTGTTGGCCTTGCCCGCCAGTTCCTTGACGATGCGGGTCGAAGCGACGTCCTCGGTCAGGTCGAGATAGTGCACGCCGGCCTTGGCGGCGGCTTCGGCGATTTTGGTGGTCAGGTGGAAGGGGGCTGCCGACATCACGGCGAACTTGCCGGCCAGAACGCCGTCGAGCGCGCCGGCCTCCGAGATCTCGACCTGCTTGGTCGCGACATTGCCGCTGACTTCCAGCGCGTCGAGCGCTGCCTGCGAGCGGTCGACCACGGTCACCTGAAAGTCGCCGGTTTCCGCCAGCATGTCGGCGATGGTCGAGCCGATCTTGCCTGCGCCTACGACAACGATTTGCTTCATGGTCTGTCCCCTTGGAATGGAATTTCGTGCGCGATTCTATGGTCATGTCTCGTCGAAAGGCAGTATCGAGAACGACGAAAAGACGTTATGTTTTGAGCATATCGACGACAAGCAAGTGCGAAATGACGACCGATCCAGACGCTGCCCTGCTGAACCTTTTGCGCGAGAACGCGCGCGCCTCGACGGCAGACCTGGCCCGCAAGCTGGGTGTGTCCAGGACAACCGTGCAGAGCCGGCTGGAGCGTCTGGAAAAGCGCGGGGTGATCGCCGGCTACAGCGTCAGACTGTCGGCCGATTATGAGAAGAACCTCGTCCGCGCCCATATCCTGGTCACGGCGCTGCCCAAGGTCTCCGCTGCGGTGGAGGCCGTGCTGCGCCGCATCCCCGAGGTGCGCACCCTGCATTCGGTGAGCGGCAATTTCGACATGATCGTCGTGGTCGAGGCGCCGTCGGTGCGTGACCTCGACGTGCTGATCGACAGGATCGGTGCGCTCGAAGGCGTCGAGCGCACGTTGTCGTCGATCATCCTCTCGACGCGGATAGACCGGTAGTCACTCGATGTTGTGCATGCTGCGGCGAAAGACGATCTCGCCGCCGATGATCTCGCCCGATTCGCGGAAGCCCATCTGGCGGTAGAGCTCCATTGCCACATCGTTTCCGGGCGCCACGCTGAGCGTCACCTGGCTGCAGCCCGGCAGCCTGGACATCAGCTTCAGCAACTCGTCGAGCGCCTTGCGGCCATAACCGAGTCGCTGGTAGCGCTGGTCCACCATCAGCCGATAAATCCAGTAATTGCCGTCGTCGGGGTCGAGCGCATACATGGCGAAACCGACGGCGACATCGGCGTCGTAGATTGCCAGCGGCACGCAATGGTCGCCGTCCTCCGCCTCGTCGATCGAATCGGCGTTGGTGGCCACGAACCCCTGTTGCGAGCGGCGTACCTGGAGCTGAAGAACCTTTTCGCGCTCGGCAGGGCCCAACGGCCTCAACGTGACTTGCATCTGCGGACCTCGGTATGAGGTCGCAGCGTCTAGCGTCGCAGGATTACGGGAACATGGCGCCGGCTTCAGGCCAGCGCCGGCTGGCTCCAGCGCGTGGCGATCAGCCGGTAGGGCACTAGGGCGAACAGGCCGATCAGCAGCTTCACCGTGAGGTCGCCCAGCGCCCACGACACCCAGCGCGCCGCCTCGATCGACATGACGCCGAACAAGGGAGCGGCCTCAAGCGCGAAACCGTCCTCCGGACCGAGGAAGACGAAGACGGCGGAGAAGGCGATGCCGAAGAAGATGATAGTGTCGAAGACCGAGCCGACGAGGGTGCCGATGATCGGAGCGCGCCACCAGCTCTGGCGGCGCAGCCAGTTGAACACGGTCACGTCGAGCAGCTGGCCGACCAGGAACGCGGTACCCGACGCCAGCGCGATACGCGCCAGACGGCCGGGTGCGGTCTCGAAAGGAATCAGCCCGAACCTGAACAGCAGCGGCGGAAGCACGATCGAGCAGACCACTGCCGTCATGAAGCCGACGAAAACGATTCGTCGGGCCATCTTCGGCCCATAGCGCCGGTTGGCGAGGTCGGTGACCAGGAAGGAGAAGGGGTAGGTGAAGGCGCCCCAGGTCAGGATATCGGCAAGGGCCAGCGATCCGACCTGTCCCTGCATCGGGAACTGGACGAGGATGTTGGAGGCGACGACGACAAGCGCCATGGCCACCACAAAGGGTAGATAACGAGAACCGGAGTTCATTTTTTTATCCTGGGTAATGGAACCAGTTTGTCCGGGCGATGCCCAGCCGTTGGTCGGAGCCTCGTCATCCTTGCGGCGTCAGAGGCTCCAGGCGGTCGTCCCCCGCCTTAAGATCGATCAGGCAGCAGCCTGTTCGGCAGTCTTCTTGGCGATCTGCTTCTTGAGCAGACGGGCGCGCTGCGACAGTTCTTCAGCGTCGGCCTTGGCCAGGAAGGCGTCGAGACCACCGCGGTGCTCGACCGAGCGTAGCGCGTTGGCCGAAATGCGCAGGCGGACGTTCTGGTTCAGAACTTCCGAGATGAGCGTGACATTGACCAGGTTCGGCAGGAAGCGACGACGGGTCTTGTTGTTGGCGTGGCTCACATTGTTGCCGGTCATGACGGCCTTACCGGTGAGTTCGCAAGCGCGGGACATGTTACATACCTTCAGTTCTGGCGGACCAAGCGGCTGTGACGCACCTAATGGCGCGCGGTCTCAGTCAGGCGGCCTCATGGAAAAAGTTGGCGTTCCATAGTTGCATTTCACAGCCTCGTCAAGCGCTCCGTGGTCTCGGACAGGTTGTCCCCAGTTCCACAGAAAGGCCGGATTTGCCTTTATAACCAGCTGCGAGGGACATCACCAGCCGGAAGCCAGCTTCCGCTGACGATGAGGTATCGCCTTAGATGCTCCGCCTGTTGCCCGCCCTGATCGCCGTTGCGCTTGCCGTCCTGCCCATGGAGGCGAGGGCGGCGGAAAAAACCTTCAGCGGCGACTATTCATTGTCCTTCCTGGGCATTCCCGTCGCCAAGGCGACCTTCGACAGCAGTTACGACGGCAACGCCTACAAGGTGAACGGCAAGGTCTCGAGCGCCGGGCTTGCGGCATTCTTCGACGACACGCGCGGCACCATCTCGTCGCGCGGCAGCTTCGGCGACGGCGGCACGCGTCCAAGCGCATTCCGGGCCGACTATGTCTCCGGCAAGAAGGCATCGCTGGTCGATGTGCGCTTTTCCGGCGATCGCGTCGCCAGCACCGAAGTCGTGCCGCCGCCCAAGAAGCGCGGCTCGACCTGGATACCGCTCGGCGCCGACGATCTCCGCGCCGTGTCCGACCCGATCGCGGCGACTGTCATCAAGGCGTCCAGCCTCGACCGCGTATGTGGCCGCACCGTCAAGATGTATGATGGCGAGCTGCGCGCCGATCTCAGGCTGACCGAAGTGTCGCGCAAGAAGATGTCGGTCAAGGGGTTCTCCGGCGACACGGTCACCTGCCGCATGGGTTTCCAGCCGGTCTCGGGCTATCGAACCGACAAGAAGGCGCTGACCTTTCTGCGCGACCGCAGCCGCATCATGGTGACATTTGCGCCGCTCGGCGAAACCGGCGTATATGCCCCGATCTACGCCACCGTGAGCACCGAGATCGGAACGATCACGGTCAAGGCACGGCGGTTCGAAGCCACCAATTGAGCATGCGCCGAAAACCGGGAGTGGTCTTCGGACACGGTCATGCTCCAGGACAAAAGGCGCCGGCGCGCCGGGAGGGGTAAGTGGGGCGCGCGACTTTGATCGGATTCTCGGCAGTGGCCATGTGGGCGCTGCTGGCCCTGCTCACCGATGCGTCAGGCACCGTGCCGCCGTTCCTGATGTCGGCGATCACTTTTGCCATCGGTACCTGCGTCGGCCTCGTCGCGCGGCTGTTCATGTCCAAGCCCGAGACGACGGAAAAGATCCCGCCTCAGGTCTGGGTCATCGGCATTGCCGGCCTGTTCGGCTACCATTTCTTCTACTTCACCGCGCTGCGCAACGCGCCGGCGGTCGAGGCCAGCCTGATCGCCTATCTCTGGCCGCTGTTCATCGTTCTGGGCTCGGCGCTGATGCCGGGCGAACGCCTGCGCTGGAACCACATCGCCGGCGCGCTGATGGGCCTTGCCGGCACCTTCCTGATCATCACCAAGGGCGGCGGGCTCGCCTTCGATGCACGCTACAGCTTCGGCTATGCCATGGCCTTCGTCTGCGCCTTCCTGTGGTCGGGCTATTCGCTCCTGTCGCGGCGTTTCCCCTCGGTGCCGACATCTGTCGTCACCTGGTTCTGCCTGGCGACCTCGATACTGTCCTTCGCCTGCCATCTGGCGCTTGAAGAGACCGTCTTGCCGGCCAATGCCGGCCAGTGGCTCGCCGTACTCGGCCTTGGCCTGATGCCGGTGGGTGCTGCCTTCTACGCCTGGGACATCGGCGTCAAGCGCGGCAACATCCAGGTCCTGGGCGCGGCAAGCTACGCCGCGCCGCTGCTGTCGACCCTGGTGCTCATCGCTGCGGGTTTCGCCGAGCCATCCTTGCGCATTCTCGCTGCGTGCGTACTCATCACCGGCGGCGCCGTACTTGCAGCAAAGTCGCTCATTTTCCGCGACCGCTCGTCACCGGCGACCAATGGGGCAGGGGCCTAGACTAACCCCGGCTCCCAGCCCGGTTCAGCCAGCTCGAACTGGGCGAATTCGAAGCCTGGCGAGACGGTGCAGCCGACCAGCGTCCAATCGCCGAGGCTGCGGGCCGTCTGCCACCAGCCCGGCGGAACCACCAGCTGCGGTCGCTCGCCGGCAGCCAAATTGACGCCCAGGACGTCCGCGCTCACTTCGCCGCTAGGCGGGCATATCTTCAACTCGATCGGCGCCCCGGCATGATAGTGCCAGAGTTCGGCGGCGTCCCTGACCCGATGCCAGGCCGAGACATCGCCGTGCTCGAGCAGGAAGTAGATCGCCGTCTGGTTGCCGCGCGCGCCGTGCGGTCCGCCCTCGGGATTGTCGCGAAAGGTCTCGACATACCAGCCGCCCTCGGGATGGCGCCGCATGCCCAAGGTGGCGATGATCTCGGCTGCCTGCATGATCAGAAATTGTCCTTGCGCCTGCGGATTTCGGCGAAAACGTCGACGTCCGTTGCCTTCTCCATGCCGAGATGCTTGCGGATGGCGGGATCGGACCAGCGCAGGAACGGGTTGGTGGCGAGTTCCTCGCCGATGGTCGTCGGCAGCGTCGGCTTGCCCTCGGCCCGCAGCTTCTCGATCTTGTCGGCGCGGGCACGAAGCGCTGGGTTGTCGGGGTCGATCGTCAGGGCAAAGCGCGCATTGGACAGCGTGTATTCGTGCCCGCAATAGATCACGGTGTCGGTTGGCAAAGCGGCGAGCTTCTTCAGCGATTCGAACATCACCGGTGCCGGACGCTCGAACAGTCGCCCGCAGCCCAGCGCAAACAGCGTGTCGGCGGTGAAGGCCACCTTCGACTTCGGCAAGTAGTAGCAGACATGGCCGGCGGTGTGGCCCGGCGTCTCGATGACCTCGATGGTCTCGTTGCCGAAGGGGACCACCGAGCCTTGCTCTACCGTGTCGTCGATTCCGGGAATCTTGTCGCGTTCCGCCTCCGGCCCAATGATACGCAGCTTGTAGCGCCGCTTGAGCGCAAGGTTTGCCTCGACATGGTCGCCATGGTGATGGGTTGTCAGGATTGTCGACGGTGTCCAGCCGCTATGGGCTATGGCATCGATGATCGGCGCCTCCTCGGGCGCGTCGATGATGGCGGTCTCGCCGGTTTCGCTGTCGTGCAGCAGTGCCCCGAAGTTGTCGGTGCGGCACATGAAAAGCTTGATCTCGACGGCCATGGCAGAACTCCCTTTCGAAGAGGACGATAGGGCGGGCGGTTTGCCCTGTCATCCAAATAGCGCGTCGCAGCGCGGGTGAAACGGATGCGGTCGTTGAAGTCCTGGGCGAGCCCGGTTACCGTCCGGCGATGAACTCCGACATCGTCGACCTCCGCTCCTTTTATTCCACGCCGCTCGGGCGTCTGGCCGAGCACTCCATCACCATGGCGCTGTCATCGGTGTGGGCGGGCGTGCCCAACGAGCGGCTGGTCGGGCTCGGCTACACGCTGCCCTGGCTCGACCGCTTCGGGGCCGATGCCGAGCGTGTCTTCGCCTTCATGCCGGCGACGCAAGGCGCGGTCGTCTGGCCGGCGCAGGGCCCGTCGTCGACGGCGCTGGTGTTCGATGAGGAACTGCCGCTGGTCGATTCGTCCATCGACAGGATGCTGCTGGTTCATTCGCTGGAACATGCCGAAAGCCCGCGCGAGACGCTGAAGGAGATCTGGCGGGTGCTGTCGCCCGCCGGCCGCGTCGTCATCGTGGTGCCCAACCGCCGCGGCGTCTGGGCGCGTTTCGAGCACACACCCTTCGGCACCGGCCGTCCATTCTCGCCGGGCCAGCTCAACGAACTTCTGCGTGACGCCAATTTCACCGTCGCCTCGTGGTCGGATGCGCTGCATTTCCCGCCCTCGCAGCGCAAGTGGATGATGCGCTTCGACCATCTGTTCGAAAGCCTCGGTCGCCGCTTCTGGCCGATCTTCTCCGGCGTCATCGTGGTCGAGGCGCAGAAGCGCGTCTATCAGGGCATACCTGTCGCGCAGCGTGCATCGCGTCGCGTTTTCGTGCCTGTCTTGTCGCCGTCAGGCGCGACGCGTGGCTTCCCGGCGCTGAGGCGGTCGCGCGAGGATGACGAAAAGGACAAGCCGCTTTCGGTTTCGTGAATTGTCGAAGCCTTAAAATGGCGCGCCCTGCTCCCTAAATTGCGTAAACGGGGGCAACGCGCCGAAAACGGCGACAACAGCAGGAAATTCCACCCTGACCGACGTCATCATCCGCGAAAAACGCACTGAGCTGCATGCGGCCGGCAAGCGTGCCATGCTCATCGTCAATCCGCGCGCGCGGCGTGGCGGCGGGTCGATCGCAGAGGCGCGCAAGGTGCTGGAGGCTGCCGGCATCATCATCGAGGAGATGGCGACCAGCAAGGACGAAAACGCCTCCGAGCTGATCTCTCGCAATGCCGATCATTTCGACATGGCGATCGTCGGTGGCGGCGACGGCACACTCAACAATGCCGCTGCAGGACTTGCCTATACGGGGCTGACGCTCGGCGTGCTCCCGCTCGGCACCGCCAATGATTTCGCCCGAACCATGGGCATCCCGCCGGATCCGATCAAGGCGGCCGAGATCATCGCCGAAGGCCGCCAGACGCTTGTCGATCTGGGCGAGGTCAACGGCCACCTGTTCTTCAATGTTGCCAGCATCGGCTTCAGCGCCGAATTGGCGGCGGAGCTCACGGAGCACGCCAAGAAGCGCTGGGGCACTCTGGGCTACGGCATTGTCGCTGCGCGCCTTTTGATGCGCTCCAGGCTGTTCACCGCCTATGTCGACCATGACGACGTGACCGAGAAGATCCGCACCATGCAGGTCTCGGTCGGCAACGGACGTCACTATGGCGGCGGCATGACGGTGGAGGAAACGGCGACGGCCGACGATGGCTGGCTCGACCTCTACAGCCTCGAGGTCGACCACTGGTGGCGGCTGCTGCGCCTGCTGCCCAGCCTGCGCCGGGGCACTCAAGGGCAGTGGGACGATGTCCGCGCGTTCAAGACGACGGGGGTGACGATCCGCACCAAGCAGCCGCGGCCGGTCAACACCGACGGCGAGCTGGTGACCTGGACGCCGGCGCATTTCCGCATCCGGCCGAAATCCGTGCGGGTGTTCGCGCCGAAGGGCTGAAGCAATTCCGGGAAAAGCGGGAAGCGGGTTTCCCGGAACTGGGTAAGAACGAAGAGGCCAGGGGCGGCAGGTCCGGCGTTCACAATCATGTTCCGGACAGGTGCGATACGCGTCCGGCAGACAGTGGCAGAATAGCCCTTGGGTCTCGATTCGGGCAGTGTGGGCCAGCGGAAGGAACGCATCCATGCCAAGCCAATCGTTCGACAGGGCCAATCGCGAACCGCTGGTTCCCGAGTTTGACGGCGGCGGCTTCCTCGGCCATCTCAAGATGGCGCGACAGGCCCTGGCCGGGTCGCCGGTGCGGCGGACACTGACCTGGCTCAGTCTTTCCATCGTTGTCATCATCATCGGCACATCGATCGGCCAGATCCTGCTCAATCGCTGGAACAAGCCCTTCTACGACGCGCTCGAACGCCGCGATTTTCCCGCCTTCATGGACCAGCTCCTGGTCTTTGCAGCGATTGCCGCCGGATTGCTCGTGCTCAACGTCGCCCAGCAGTGGCTTAACCAGATGATCCGGCTCAAGCTGCGCGAGGGGCTGACACTCGACCTGATCGGCGAGTGGCTGCGACCTGGCCGTGCTTTTCGCCTCGCCAATGCGGGTGCTGTGGGCGTCAATCCCGACCAGCGCATGCAGCAGGACGCCGGCCATCTCGCCGACCTCACCACCGATCTGGGCATCGGTCTGCTGCAGGCCTCCATCCTGCTTGCTTCTTTCGTCGGCGTGTTGTGGAGCCTGTCGTCCGGCTTCGTCTTCCATGTTGGCGGCAGCTCCTTTGCCATTCCCGGTTACATGGTCTGGGCGGCCTTCATCTATGCCGGTTCGGCCTCATGGCTAAGCTGGCTGGTGGGCCGGCCGTTGATCACCGAAAACAGCGAACGTTATTCGCGGGAGGCCGAACTGCGCTTCTCGATGGTGCGCATCAACCAGAACATCGACGCCATCGCGCTCGCCCGCGGCGAGGCGGACGAGGTTCGGCGGCTCGAGACCGACCTCGGCAGCGTGCTCAACGCCATGCGCCGCATCTTCGCCACCCAGATCAACCTCGCCTGGGTCACCGACGGTTATGGCTGGTTCACCGTGGTCGCGCCTATCCTGGTCGCCGCGCCCGTCTATTTCGCTGGCGACATCAGCTTCGGGGGGCTGATGATGGCGGTTGGCGCATTCAACCAGGTCCACGCCTCGCTGCGCTGGTTCATCAACAATGTCGGCGCCATCGCCGACTGGCGCGCCACGCTGATGCGCGTCGGCGTCATCCGCAGCGTGCTGGTCGCGGCGGATGTGCTGCATGACAAGGAAGACCGCATCGGCTTCACCGAAAGCAGCGATGGCAGCCTGGCCTTCGACCAGCTGGAGATTGCCTCGCCCAGCGGCTGCACCAAGCTGTCGGAACCGCATGTGCGGGTGAAGCCGGGTGAAAGGGTGCTGATCGTCGGCGAGGCTGGTGCCGGTAAGACGCTGCTGTTTCGGGCGCTCGCCGGTCTCTGGCCGTGGGGGCGCGGGCGCATAGAGCTCCCCGCAGGCAATCAGATCACCTTCCTTCCGCGCCAGTCCTACCTGCCGCCGGGCTCGCTGCGCGACGTGCTGGCCTATCCCACGGCGGACCGGACCTTCGAGGATGCGGAGTTCGTGGCATCGCTCGGCGCGGTCGGCCTCGACCGGCTGGTGCCGTCGCTCGACCGGACCGCGCCCTGGGCCGAGGAGCTGAACAGCGACGAGCTGCGGCTGCTCGCCTTTGCCCGGCTCCGGCTGCACCGGCCCGACTGGGTGATCGTCGACGAGGCTTTCGACACGCTCGATGTCGCTGCCCATGAACGGGTGAGTGCGATGTTCGAGGGCGAGCTGGCCGGTACCGGTATCATCTATTTCAGTCCGACCCGCCACAATGGCGGGCTGTTCGACCGCACCGTCCACCTTGCCAGGGACAAGCGCGGACCGGCGCTGAGGCGGATACACATCAAGGAGATGGCCCAGGCATCCGCCACGATCTGACGCGGTTCCCGCAGGCCCGCCGGAGCGGCGGGCCTGCAGCTGTCGCCTCAGTGCGCTGCGACGCGATTTTCCGGGCGGGGCTCCGGCAGGCCGGATGATTTTCCGGCGCCAAAAAGCGCAAAGCTGATCGCGGCCAGGACCCACACGCCGATGCCGCCATAGAGCATCACCCAGTGGAAGCCATTGACCAGTGCGGCGTGGGCGACGTCAGCAGGGACGTCGAGCGCGCTCTGCGTGCCGTCGATCGCGCCACCAGCGGCAATACGCTCGGCCAGCGCCCGCAACTGGCCGGCGTCGGCAATTTCGGGCAGGGCGTCGCGCAGGCCGGCAAGAATACCCTCGACCAGGACGAAGCCCATCACCGCGATGTTGACGGCGAGCGCGATCAGCCTGGCGCTGGCGTCGATGCCCGAGGCCATGCCGGCGCGGCTGGCCGGCACCGAGCCCGTGGTCATGTTGGTGGCGGGGGTGGTCGTCAGGCCGAGGCCGATGCCGGCAATCAGCGCGCCGGGCAGCACGGTCAGCCCGCTTGCCCCTTCGACCGGGCTGCCCAACCACATGGCGATGAAGCCGAGGCCGATGGTGAACAAGCCGAGCGGGATGACGACGCGGGGGCTGGTGCGCAGCAAAAGGTACTGCGCCACCGGCGACATCACCAGGAACGGCACCGTATAGGCAAGCACGGCCAGGCCGGTTTCGGTGCTGTCATAGCCGAGGCCTGCGGTGAAGTAGATCGGCATATAGACCATGAAAGGCCAGTAGCTGAAGTTCATGCCGACGCAGCCGACGATGGCGCCGGAGAAATCGCGGATCCTGAACACCGAGAAGTCGAACATCGGATGCGGATGCAGCCGCTCGACCGCAACGAAGGCGATCAGGCCAATGAGTGTTGCTGTGGCGATGGCAAGGGCTGTCGGGCTGAGAAAGCCGAGATCGGCGCCCTGGGTGATGTAGTAGGTCAGCCCGAAGACCGAAGCACTCAGGATGACGATGCCGGGCAGGTCCAGCTTCTTGGCCTGCGGGTCACGCGATTCTCCGACGCTGATGAAAGTCAGCGCCAGGCACAGCAGCGCCAGGGGCGCGTGCACGAGGAATACCCACTGCCATGTCGACAGGGCCACGATCGTGCCGCCGATGATCGGCCCGAAGCCCAGGCCGATGCCCGATATGACGCCCCAGACGGCGAAGGCGCTGCCGCGTGCCTTGGCGTCCTGGAACTGGTGCGAGAGAATGGCGATCGAGCAGATGAACATGGCGCCGCCAGCCATTCCCTGCAGGAAACGGCTGACGATCAGCACCGTCGTGCTGGGGGCAAGGCCGCACATCAGGGATGTCACACCGAAGGCTGCAACTGTGATGGCAAACACCAGACGGCGCCCGAAGCGGTCGGCCAGCGTGCCGGTCGCCATAAGCACCGTCGTGCAGGCGATGGTGTAGGCGTTCATGATCCACTGCATGTCCTTGAAGTCGGCCTGCAGCACATGTTCGAGCGTCGGCAGGATCACCGGTATGCTCGATATCTCAAGGCCGAACATCAGCGCGGACAGGCAGATCGCCCCAAGCGCCAGATTGTCTCTACTCGTCAGCTTCATCCCGTGTCTCCGGCTGGCGGCGTCGGGAGGAGGAGGCCCAGTGCCGCTGGTTATCTGGAAACAGCTGAGATAGGCGAAGCTTGAACATGCATAAATGCTATGCAAACCTATATCAGTGATAACAAATCAGGATGGATGAGATGCTGTGGCTCGACGCCGAGGCCGTGCGCAACTTCGTTTTGGTCGCGGATCTCCAGAGCTTTACGCGGGCCGCCGACGCCATGGGCTCGACCCAGGCGGCGGTCAGCGTCAAGCTCAAGCGGCTGGAGGAGCGCATCGGCCGCAAGCTGATCGAACGCACCCCGCGCCGTGTCAGGCTGTCGGCAGACGGTGCGTTGTTCATCGAATCGGCGCGTGCCTTCCTCGCCGCGCATGACTATGCCGTCGCAGGCCTGTCGTGCTCGGCGCGGCGCTTCACGCTCGGCATTGCCGGCCATGTCGCCGGACCGGAGGTGACGACGCTGCTCGCGCGCCTCAGCCAGCACGATCCGGCGCTGACCATCGAGGTCCAGGTCGACAATTCAACGCTGCTGCTCGACGCCTTCGACCGTGGCAAGCTCGACGCCGCGATCGTCAGGCGCGAGGACGACCGCCGCGACGGCGAGGTGTTGGGACCTGAGCATTTCGGCTGGTTCGCGACGCCCGAGTTCGATCATCGCCCGGGTGAGCCGATCCGGTTGGCGACGCTGTCGCGGCTGTGTGGCGTTCGCGACCTGGCGACACGCACGCTCGACGACGCCGGCATTCCCTGGGTCGAGGTGTTCGTCGGCGGCGGCTCTTCGATGGTCACGGCGGCGGTTTCGGCGGGGCTCGCCACGGCAGTCTTCCCCAGCCGCCTGGCGCCCCCCGGAACCGTCGAGGTCAGCCGCAAGTTCGGCCTGCCTGAGGTGCCGGCGACCGAGATCGTGCTGCACTCGACACTGACCGACCGCCGCTCGCGCGAAGCGCTGCGCATCCTCGCCTGCGCCTTTCACGAGCACCGTGCAAAGGCCGGGTAGGGCGCTTTGGGACCGCGCCCGGATGCCGGGCGCGGGGCCGTGAGGCGGTCGGCTAGCGATCCTTGCCGATGTTCTCCAGATCGTAGGCCGTGGTCTGGTAGACCCGGTTGATCCAGTTACCGAACAGCAGGTGGGCATGCGAGCGCCAGCGGTTTAGCGGCCGGCGCTGCGGATCGTTGTCGGGGTAATATTCGTGCGGCACGGCGATGGTCACGCCGGCGGCCACGTCGCGGTCGTACTCTTCCTTGAGCGAGGTCGAATCGTATTCGATGTGGTTGAACATGTAGAGCCGGTTGCCGGCTTCCTCGGCCAAGAGGCTCGGGCCGGTGTCTTCCGATTCCATCAAAAGCTCGAGGCCGGAGCCCTCCGGGATGTCGGCTGCTCGGACTTCGGTCCAGCGCGACACGGGAATGGCGAAATCGTCCGAGAAGCCGGCGAGATAAGGCGAGGCAGGCGCGTTGTTGTTGTGCCGGAACACGCCGAACGCCTTTTCTTCCAGCGTGTGCTTGGGAAGACGGTGGAAATGCCATGCGGCCGCCATCGCTCCCCAGCAGATGAAGAACGGCGAATGCACGTTGGTCGTGGTCCAGTCCATGATCTGCTTGAGCTCGTCCCAGTAGGTCACTTCCTCGAACGGCAGCAGCTCAACCGGCGCACCGGTGATGATGAAGCCGTCGAACTTGCGGTCCTTCACCTCTTCCCAGGTCTGGTAGAAGGCGATGAGGTGGTCCTCTGAGGTGTTTTTGGCCTTGTGGGTGCCGATACGCACCAGCGTCAGTTCGACCTGCAGGGGGCTTGCGCCGATCAGGCGCGCGATCTGGGTCTCTGTCCTGACCTTGTTGGGCATGAGGTTGAGCAGGCCGATCTGCAGTGGGCGGATATCCTGGCGGAGAGCAGTCTGCTCATCCATGATGGACACGCCCTCTTTCACCAGCACTTCGCGGGCGGGGAGTTGATCCGGGATCTTGATCGGCATTGCGCGACCTCCAAAAAACAAAACCGGCATTGCTGTCGCAAAGCCGGTTTACGGATCGCAAACGGCCCTTTAGCGACTTGTTTAACGTGGCTGCAAGCCGACCGGCCAAATCACCACGGGTCCATGCGCTGCTATTACGCCCGGTGGCCGATTGCGTCAACAGCGGCCCAATGGTCCAGCCAGACGGGCCAGTTTCGCCGGTTTTCCTCGACATTGGCTGTTACGGGGGGTATTTCCGCTGCGGCCTCCATCCGGAGGCGCCAATCCAGGATTTTCGACATGACCAAGGCACCTGAGCAGATTCGCCCCGAACCCCGCGCCGGCATCATGGACATCGCAGCTTATGTCCCCGGCAAGAGCGCGGCTCCCGCAGGCGTTACCAAGGTCCATAAGCTCTCGTCGAACGAAAATCCGCTGGGTGCGTCGCCTCATGCCATCGAGGCGGTACAGAAGCTCGCCGGCAAGATGGAGTATTATCCCGACGGGTCGGCGTCACGCCTGAGACAGGCGATTGCGGCGACCCATGGGCTCAACCCTGCCAACATCCTGTGCACGAACGGCTCCGACGAGGTGCTGGGCCTGCTGGCGCAGAGCTATCTCTCGCCAGGCGACGAAGCCGTCTACACCGAGCATGGCTTCATGGTCTACAAGATCTACACCCAGGCAGCGGGCGCCATTCCCGTCGTTGCCAAGGAAGATGGCGAGAAGGCCAGCGTCGACAACATCATCGCGGCGCTGACGCCCAACACCAGGATCGTCTTCCTCGCCAACCCCAACAACCCGACCGGCACCTACCTGCCGTTCGAGGAGGTGCGTCGCCTGCATGCGGCGCTGCCGAAGAATGTGCTGCTCGTGCTCGATGCCGCCTATGCCGAATATGTTCGCCGCAACGACTACGAGGCGGGCGTGGAACTGGTCGCGGCCAACGAGAATGTCGTCATGACGCGCACGTTCTCGAAGATCCACGGCCTCGGCGGCATGCGCATCGGCTGGATCTATGCGCCGTCGCACGTCATCGACGTGCTTGAGCGCATGCGTGGCCCGTTCAACGTCAATGCGGCGGCCATCGAGGCCGGCGTGGCGGCGATCCAGGACCGCGGCCATGTCGAGCGCACCGTCGCCCACAACACCCACTGGGCAGAGTGGCTGGTCACGGAGTTCGAGAAGCTCGGCCTGCGCGTCACGCCTTCGGTCGGCAACTTCCTGCTGGTTCACTTCCCCGAGGACGGCAAGCATTCGGCCGCTGCAGCCGACGATTATCTTCTGGCGCGCGGTTATATTCTGCGCAGGGTCTCCGGCTACGGTTTCCCCAATGCGCTGCGCATGACCGTCGGCACCGAAGAGGCAAATCGCGGTGTCGTTGTTGCCCTCACCGAATTTCTGAGAAGTTGAAAAATGTCCGAACCTCTCTTTGACAAGATTGCCCTGCTGGGCATCGGCCTGATCGGCTCGTCGCTGGCCCGCGTCATTCGCCGCGAAGGGCTTGCCCGCCATATTGCCATCTCCACCCGCAGTGCGTCGACGCTTGCCCGCGCCGAGGAACTCGGGCTTGGCGACAGCTATTCGACCGACGCCAAGGCGGCGGTGAAGGATGCAGACCTCGTCATCGTCTCGGTGCCGGTGGGCTCGTCCGGCGCCGTGGCTGCCGATATTGCGACAGCCCTGAAGCCGGGTGCCATCCTCACCGATGTCGGCTCGACCAAGGCCTCCGTCATCGCCCAGATGGCCCCGCATGTGCCCGCGGGCGTGCACTTCATCCCCGGCCACCCGCTGGCCGGTACCGAGAAGTCCGGCCCCGACGCCGGCTTTGCCGAACTGTTCGAGAACCGCTGGTGCATCTTTACGCCGCTTCCGGATACCGATCCGGTGGCGCTTGAGAAGCTGTCGGAGTTCTGGCGCCGCTGCGGCTCCAACATCGACACCATGGACCCCGAGCATCACGACATGACGCTCGCCATCGTCTCGCACCTGCCGCACATCATCGCGTACAACATCGTCGGCACCGCCGATGATCTCGAGGCGGTGACCAAGTCGGAAGTCATCAAATATTCGGCTTCGGGCTTCCGCGACTTCACCCGTCTCGCGGCTTCCGACCCGACCATGTGGCGCGACGTCTGCCTGCACAACAAGGACGCGATCCTCGAAATGCTGGCGCGCTTTTCGGAAGACCTCGCCTCGCTGCAGCGGGCGATCCGCTGGGGCGACGGCGACAAGCTGTTCGAGATGTTCACCCGCACCCGCGCCATCCGTCGTTCGATCATCGACGCCGGTCAGGAAGTCGACGTGCCGAACTTCGGCCGCGAGGCCATCGAGCACCCGGCTAAGAGCTAGCGAATAGGGAATGCAAAGTGGCGAGTAGCGACTTGCCCTGGCCGTCCAGGCTGGGTTTCCTCGCTACTCGCTGGAATGCTCGACAGGAGCTATTGAACCGCGGGCAGCATCCCGAGCGGAATGAACCCCAGCATTGCCCGGCCCTTGGTCACTCTGAGCGGCAGGGTCGGCGCGTCGCCCAGAAGCGCCAGGCCTGCGAACGCGGTCTCGATCTGCTTCTTCTGTTCAGGGATCACCTCGGCGAGGATGCGCGACAGCTCGCGCGGGTTCTGGATGGTGACGCGCAGGTTGGCGTCGAGCAGGCCGTCGTCGCCGATCGACCATGGACCCGTGACCGCTGCCCCGGTGTTGCCGCCAGAGGTAATCGTCATCGACCGGATCGTGCCGGCCTGGCCGCGCAGGCTCTTCTGGCCTCCGCCGAGCAGGCTGATGCCATTGGTAAGCGAGGTGTCGGCGCTGCCGTCAAGCAACGGCAGCTTGCGGCCGTGCAGGGCCTCCGGGTCGATCAGCAGGCCGGTGAAAGTGCCGGCGAGATCGATATCCATGCCGTTGGGGCGCAGGTGGAATTGCGTTTCGTCGGCGGTGAACAGCGGCATGTCGGGGCCGTCGATGAACGAAGCCTGGCCGGACAGCTTGCGCGTCTCGACCGACAGGCGCTCCGGCAAGGGATTTGCCACGCGCACGCTGGCATGAAGCAGGTCCCAGTTGAACTGGAGCTGCGGCAGGTCGGGCGCGGTCACGCGCAGCGGGCCGTCGAGTTCGAGCACCGAATGCATCGGCTGGTAGACTTGGGCTGCGGTGCGGAAGGCACCGGCGCTGGCCGAGACGCGCAGCCCTGAATTCTCATACTCCACCCGGTCGCAGAACAGGCCGATGCGGAAGGGGAAGCCCCGGACCGTGGGGTTGGCGCAATCGGCCGACACCCCGTTCCGGTTCAACTCGGCGATGCGCTGCTGCACCTCGCGTTCGGCCTTGCCGGCGAGCCAGAACCAGCCGGCGCTGTAGCCGCCAAACAGCACGACGATGAACAGCGTCAGCCACAGGAAGCGGCGGCTGGAGTTCGGTTTCCGGTCTTGGCTTGACGTCATACTCACGCTCTCGTTAGTGCATGGTTCCTGAAATCGGACCGATTTCCGAGGGTCTCATGCGCGTGTTCAGATTGTTACAGCGTCTTTTGCGTGTCCGGTAGGAGGCGCGTCGCTGTAACGCGGGAGACCCGCGAACCACCAACAGGCTTGGCGATATGGGCGATTTTTGGGTTTTTGGCTATGGCTCGCTGATGTGGCGTCCGGGCTTCGCCCATGTCGAGACGCGCCGGGCTCGGCTGATGGGCTTTCGCCGGGCGCTGTGCATCCGCTCCTGGGTGCATCGCGGTACAGAGCAACGGCCCGGACTGGTGCTCGGTCTAGACCGTGGCGGCTCCTGCGTCGGCATGGCGTTCCGCGTGCCCGGTGACCTGCGCGACGAGGTGATTGCCTATCTCAGGGCGCGCGAGCTGGTGACCAGCGTCTATCTCGAGCGCGAGTTCACCATCCAGCTCGACCGCGACGGCGCGCGCGTGCCTGCCGTCTGCTACATCGCCGATCGCAAGCACCGTCAATATGCGGGCAACCTCGACGCCGCCCATGCTGCCGAAATCGTCTCAGGGGCCGTCGGCCAGTCCGGCCGCAACGAAGACTATGTGTCGAGCGCCGTCGAGCATCTCAAGGCACTTGGCATCCGCGACCATTGGCTTGAAGAGGTGGCGCGCCGCGTCGGCTCATGACGGCCTCTTGTCAGGAGGCAAGATCAACGCCTGTTTTTCGGCGGCACATCGTTGCGGACTCGCGCTAAGCATTGGCCATGCTTTTCCAACGACCTTCCGACGACACGCTCTACGACGCGCTGATCGCACGCGATCCCGGCTATGACGGCCTCGCTTTTGTCGGGGTGACGTCGACCGGCATCTTCTGCCGGCTCACCTGTGCCGCCCGCAAACCCAAGCGCGAGAACGTTCGCTTCTTCGACACTACGGCCGAATGCCTGCATGCGGGCTTCCGGCCGTGCCAGCGCTGCCGGCCGATGATGGGCACGGGCGCGCCCGAGCCGCTGGTTGCCACGCTTCTCGACGCGCTCGACCGCGAACCGGAGCGGCGCTGGCTCGAAACCGACATTCTGGCCATGGGTTTCGATGCATCGACCGTGCGCCGCGCCTTCAAACGCCGCTTCGGCATGAGCTTCCTTGAGATGGCCAGGCTGCGCCGGTTGGGTCAGGCGGCGGAACGGCTGACCGCGGGCGACAGCGTCATCGATGCGCAGGTCGAGGCTGGTTTCGGATCCGGCAGCGGTTTTCGCGCGGCAGTGACCCGCCTGCTCGGCGAGGCGCCGGCCAAGCTGCGCGGCAAGACCATGCTCAAGGCAGACTGGGTCGAAACCCCCATCGGCCCGATGATCGCCATTGCCGACCAGCATGCGCTGCACATTCTCGAATTCCTCGAGCGCAAGGCGCTGGCGACTGAAGTGCGCAAGCTGCAGGCCGCGACCGGCTCGGCCATCGCCTTCGGGCGGGCAGGGCCGATCGACCAGATCGAAGCCGAACTTGGTGCTTTCTTCGCCGGTAACTCGGCAGAATTCGCCACGCGGCTGGCGCCGCAGGGCACCGCCTTCGAGCGCCAGGTCTGGGATGGCTTGCGCCGCATTCCGGCGGGCGCCTCGGCGACCTATTCCGGCCTTGCCGCGGAGATCGGCAACCCGGCTGCCGTGCGTGCCGTCGGTCGTGCCAACGGCGCCAACCCGATCGCGGTCGTCATTCCCTGCCATCGCGTGGTTGGCGTCAGCGGCGACCTGACAGGTTATGGCGGCGGCCTGTGGCGCAAGCGCTGGCTGCTGGAGCATGAGCGACGGATGGCCGCTGGCCAGCCCTGTGTCGCAGCATCAGGATCGGTGGTATCAAGGAAGTAACGTCGGTCGGAAAGACATCGATGCTGCTGCCTGCAGGTACTGACAAGGTTACGATCCAGCGCATCCTCAAGGTCAACCACGCCGGTGAGCGCGGGGCGATCAACATCTATGGCGCGCAGATTGCCATGGCTCGGCGGTTCTTTCCCGAGCTCTTGCCGGAACTTGAGAAGATGCGTGCCGACGAAATCCTTCACGAAAGGATATTCAGCGACGCCATGCCGGCACGCGGCGCGCAAGCGTGCCGCGTCATGAAATTCTGGTCGCTTGGCGGCTATGTGCTGGGGTTGGTGACCGCGGCGCTTGGGCCGCAGATGGTCTGGCTCTGCACGGAAGCTGTCGAGGCCACCGTGCATCGGCATCTCGAAGAGCAGCTTCGTTTCCTGCGAGACCGCGACGAAGGCCTGCACGTGGCGATCCTGTCCATCCAGCAGGAAGAGCTTGCGCATCTGGACCTCGCGCGCGAGCGCAGGTCGTCAAAGGGACCGCCCTACGCCCTGGCCTATGGTGCGATTGCGGCGGCGACCAGTTTGATGATCTGGCTGTCGACCTGGGGCGATACCAGCTGGATGAAGCGCGAGCTTGAGGCCAGCAGCTAGCTTTTGACCTCTACGCCCAGCTCCTTGAGCCGCTTGACGGCGGTGGGCGGCATTGGCGGCGGATTGTCCGAGGTTGCCGCTTCGATCAGGAATGCGTCGCAGGCGGCTTCCGTGTCTTCGACAAGCCGCTTCATGAATTCTTCCCTGCTCAGGCCCGCCGGGATCGGCGGCAGGAAGCGTGCCTTGATGGTGCCGGGAAAGCGCAGGAACTTGCGCCGCGGCCAGTACAGGCCGGCGACATGGGCAACCGGAACCACAGGCATGTTCAGGGCGGCGTAAAGCTCGGCGATGCCCCATTTGTAGGCCGGCTCGTCGCCCGGCGCGCGGCGCGTGCCCTCGGGATAGATGATCAGCTGGCGGTCGTTCTGCATCTCCCTGCGGGTCGCAACGACCACAGCCTTGAGGGCCGCCGAACGCTTGCCGCGATTGACCGGGATCATGTTCATCTTGGCGATGTACCAGCCGAAGAGCGGGATCCACATCAGCTCGCGCTTGAGGATGTAGAGCGGGTCGCGCAGGTAGGGGAAGAAGGCGATGGCGTCCCAGAAGGACTGGTGCTTGGGCGCCAGGATGAACGAGCCTTCCGGCAGGTTCTCGACGCCCGTGACCTCACTCCTGGTGCCGGCGATCTTCTCCTGCAGCCACAGGCTCGAGCGCGCCCAGAATTTGGGGACGAGCCAGGCGCGATGACGCGGCGACAGGAAGTAGTAGGGCGTCCAGAGGATCATCTGGAGCACCAGGCTGACATAGAAGACGAAATTGAATGCCAGCGAACGGATATAGAGCATTGTCTGGGAGCGCCTGAGGACGGAATTTGCCCGTTGGTTACACCAAGCCGTCCAAAAAGGAAAACGGCTGCTGGCCGGCTGCCTGCTTAAACCGTTGCGTTGGGCGGCGGTCAATCGGCGGTGGCGACGTCAATGCCATCGGCCGTCGGCTTCACCGGCAGGATGCCGCGGGCGAGCGCAAGCAGGTATTTGTTGTATTCGGTGAACAGCACGCGGAAGGCTTTCGGCTTGGTCAGCCAGCTGCCGTCGTCGAGCTTGGAATTGACAACAGGGTAGGGCTGCAGCGTGGCATGGCGCAGCAGGCGCCCCATTTCCAGCAGGCTGCGGGGCATGTGGTAGTTGTTGGTGACCAGGATCACGCGGCCGTAGTCGTGACTTTCCACCCACTTGGCGCTTTCCTCGGCATTGCCGATGGTGTCGAGCGCGGCCCTGTCGATGTCGACGCGGCTGAACAGGGCCTTGTCGCTTCCGGTGGCGAGCTGCAGCTGGCGGCGCGTTGCGGCGGGATGGACGCCGCTGATCAGCAGGCGTTCGCCCTTGCCGGTCTTGAGAAGGTTGAGTGCCGCGTCAATGCGCGACTGGCCGCCGGTCAGCACGATGATGGCGTCGGCCTTGGCCGGGTTGGCTGGCGTGGTCAGGCCGCTGACATGGGTGGCAAAGAGTGCAAAGCCGGCGATGAAGACAAAAGCCGCAAGCAAAAGGACGAACAATGTGCGGCGCAAAAAAATCACTCTCCGGCGCGAGCTGCGCCCGGCTGGGTAGAATCTCGTTCCTGAAACCGTCCCCGATGCGGCGAGCGCGTTCTGTCCCATCACGTCACCATGGTTAAGCAGGAAATACGGCTTTTGCAGCGCTGTATCATACACATTAGGTAACGATTGGACATGTTGTGTGACGCAAGCATTGCCTAAAGCCCGTCCGGCTGATGCTTGTCTATCTCGTCGAGATAGGTGACGACGGTGACATGTGACGTTGCGGCCGTCAGCGCGCCGATCAGGGCGACGATCAGCACGACGCCGAGATAGCCGTTGGCGCCGATGGCGAAATTGCCGAACAGCGCTGTCGCCTGGTCGGCCTGGGGCGTCGCCAGGTTGCGCGACGACCACCATGAAAAGACGATGAAGACAATGACGGCGGCCAGGCCGCCTGCTGCCGCGCCTTTCATGCCGGTCAGCAGGAAGTGGCGGCGGAACTCGCTGGCGATGAACCGTGCTTCTGCGCCGACGAAATGCAGCACCTCGATGATATGGCCGTTGCCTGCCATGGCGCCGCGGGTGGCAAAGACTACCGAAAGCACGGTTGCCGCCAGCATCAGCACCAGCACGCCGGTGCCGATGGTCACGGTGGTGCGCGCCATCGCCACCAGCCGGTCGACCCAGGTGCGGTGGTCGTCCAGCGTCGCCGTCGCCACCTTGGGCGTGATCGCGTCGCGCATCGCCTGGAAGTCGGGCGGGCTGTTCTCGTCGATGGTGACGATCACCAGCCGCGGCACGGGCAGTTCGTCGATGTTCAGCCCCTTGCCCAGCCACGGCTCGAGCAGGCGTGCGGTGGCATCGCGGTCGACGATCTTGGTGCCGCGCACGCCGGGGAATTCGCTGGCGATGCGCGCGGCGGTCTCGAGTGCCGCCTCCATGTCGAGGCCGTCAACCGGCTTGATCTGGATCGTCGCTTCGCGGGAGATCTGGTTTTCCCACACAGATGCGGTGTCACGCACCAGCGTGACCGCGCCCAGCGTCAGGCAGGACAGGAAGGTCATGATGGCGATGACCAGAACCAGCGCGCGCCCGGCAATGTTCTGCGACGGCACGATGGGGGCGGTCTTGCGCCGCAAGCGCGGCTGCGGTTGCCCTTCGAACTCGTCTTCGAAGTCTTCCTCTGGCTCCCGATCGTGTTCGAGATCGGCGGCGTGCTGCTCAGTCATAGATGTCGAGCCTTCCACCCGCGAGGATCATGCGCCGGGCATCGACCTGGTCCATCAGGGCCAGGTCGTGGGTGGCGATCACGACGGCCGTGCCGAGCCGGTTGAGCTCGATGAACAGCCTGAGCAGGCGGCGCGCCAGCGGCGGATCGACATTGCCGGTGGGTTCGTCGGCAAGCAGGACTTCGGGCTGCTCGATCAGCGCCCGGGCGATGGCCGCGCGCTGCTTCTCGCCGCCCGAAAGCACCGGCGGCAGCACATGCATGCGCTCGCCGAGCCCGACCCATTTGAGCAGTTCGACCACGTCGGTGCGGTAACTGGCTTCCTCGCGCCCGCGCACGCGCAAAGGCAGCGCCACATTCTCGTAGGTGGTCATGTGGTCGAGCAGACGGAAATCCTGGAACACCACGCCGATGCGCCGCCGCAGCAGCGGCAGTTCGGTGCGGGTGATGCGCGAACGATCCTTGCCGAAGACGTTGATCAGCCCGCGCGTCGGCTTGAGCGACAAAAACAGCAGCCTGAGCAGCGTCGTCTTGCCGGCGCCTGATGGCCCGCTGAGGAACTGGAACGAGCGCTCGGGAATGTGGAAGGAGACATCACGCAGGATCTCCGGTCCCATTCCATATCTGAGGCCGACATTTTCGAAGCGGATCACGTGCTGCAGACCTTGCTCGATCCCGTTGAATTTGCGGGACCCTCGCTGCCCGTTTCTACGAAACGAGCATGGGTCCGCATGGTTAACGAATGGTTAAAATCTCCAGCCGTTTCGAGGCGCGAAGCACCCTGGTGGCGAAGCATTAACCATTTCCGTTTACCCCCTCAGGGCGAAATGTCTAAGGGGTCCGATGGCTGACGCGCGGAAAGCACGCCCGGTTTCCGGCGAAATCATGGCCGCCGAGGGCCGCGACACATCCGCCCAGCCGACAAGGCCTGCTGCGGCCGATATCGTCGACGCCGATTTCGAGACCATCGTGCCGGGCCAGCTATTGGGCGAATCATCCGCAACCCATGCCGACTTCGTGCACACGACGCCATCTTCGACCGGCATGGACATGCTGCGCGCGTCGCCTGGCCAGGGCCGCGTCCGTGCCGGACATGCCGGTCCGGCGTTCTGGCTCGCCGGCATCTCATTGGCGGCAATGGCTTTTTGGGTGTCGGGCGGCCATGCCACTCTGCGCGCCATGGCCTTTCCTGCTGCGGGGCAGGCCAGTTTGCTGCGCATAGTCGAGATCAGTTCGCGGGTCGATTCGTCCGGCCGTAAGCCGTTGCTGCTTGTTGACGGCGCTGCCATCAACGATGGAGCCAGCTCCGCTGAACTGCCGCCGATCGACATTTCGGTCGCCACCAATGACGGCAAGATCCTACGCTACAGGCTGGGGACAGCCGCCGCCCGCGTCGCATCGGGGGCAAGATGGGACTTTTCCAGCCGGCTCGACGTGCCTATTAACGGGATAAAGACCGTCACGGTCGCTTTCTCGGAATAGGATGACGTCATGCCGGTTGTGCGCGACAAGGAAATCGAAGTGCTGTTCTCCGCCTCGGCGATTGCACGGCGCAATCTGGAGCTGGCCAAGGACATTGCGGCGCACGACTACACCGACCTGCTCGTTATCTCGGTGCTCAAGGGCTCGTTCATCTTCGCCGCCGACCTGATCCGCGCCATGCACGACGTCGGCCTGTCACCCGAGGTCGAGTTCATCTTCATCTCCAGCTACGGCGCCGGCACCACCAGCGGCGAAGTCCGCGTGCTGCGCGACATCGACAACGAGGTCGCCGGTCGCGACGTGCTGCTCATCGACGACATCCTCGAATCGGGCAAGACGCTGAAGTTCGCCCGCGAGCTGATGATGTCGCGCGGCGCCAAGAGCTGCTCGATCGCCGTGCTGCTGGACAAGCGCATGCGCCGCAAGACCGACCTCGACGCCGATTATGTCGGCTTCGATTGCCCCGACTATTTTGTCGTCGGTTACGGCATGGATGTCGCGCACGCCTTCCGCGAATTGCCCTTCGTCGGCGTCGTCAAGGGCGAGGACTGATCCAGAGTCTGCAGACAAAAAACGCCCGGCCTTCAGAAATCGTCAACCTGTCGCGGCAAATATCGCCGCCATGGCAAAGCTTTTGATCGTTGAGGACGATGAGTCCGTTCGCACCCTTGCAGCCCGCGCGCTTGAGCGCGCCGGCCACACAGTCGATGTCGCCTGCGACGGTGCGCAGGGGCTCGAATGCATCCATGCCGAACAGGGCGCTTTCGATCTTGTCGTCTCCGACATCCGCATGCCGGAGATGGACGGCATCGAGATGGCGCAGGCCGCGGCCAACGCATTCCCCGGCCTGCCGATCCTGCTGATGACCGGCTATGCCGACCAGCGCGAGCGGGCAGAGGAACTCGACGCCATCATCATCGACGTCGTGCAGAAGCCATTCACGCTCGCCGATATCCGCGACCGTGTCTCGCTGGCGCTCACGCGCACGAATCAGTCGGTGGCGTTCGCCGGCGCTGCCTGAGACGCCTTTCCGCCGACATTGAGCGCAAAGATGCCGGCGCCGACGATCAGCAGCGCGCCGACAAGCGTGCCCGTGCCGGGAATCTCGGCAAAGAACAGGAAGCCCCACAGCGGCGCCCACAGCAACCCGCTGTATTCGAAGGTCGCGGCCTTGTTGGCTGGGGCCAGCCGATAGGCCTGCCCGAGCAGCACCATGCCGACGGCGGCGATGACCCCGCAGGCGCCCATCATCATGAGGTCGCGCAGGGTCGGCCACAGCCATGGCCGCATCAGGAAATCGAGGCTCGGGTGGCCGTTGCCCTGGAGGCCGGTGACGGCGAAAATCGCGCTGATCGCAACGCCGCCGATCAGGTAGGCGGCATTCTGGTAGAAGGCCATGGTTGTGGCGCTTTCGACCACGCCGATCTTGCGCGCCATCAGCTGCGAGAAGCTGTAGAGCCAGGCCGAAGCCAGCGACAGCAGCGCTGCCCACTCGAAGATGCCGGCGCCGGGATTGACCATGACTATGACGCCGACGAGGCCGACGGCGCCGGCCGCCAGGCTTTGCCACGGCACGCGCTCGCCGAGATAGGGACCGGCCATGGTCATGATCAGCAGCGGCGCCATGAAGAACAGTGCAGCGGCTGCGGCGATCGGCAGGGCAGGGATCGCCAGGTAGTAGGCCAGATAGGACACGAACAGGATTGTCGAGCGCGTCGCGAGGAAGCGCCAGTTGGGCGAGGCAAGGGCTGCAAGGCCGACATCGCGATGGACGATCACCAGCAGGATCGGCAGCGCCACGATGGCGCGGATGAACAGCGCCTCGCCGACCGGATAGGTGCCGGCGACAGCTTTGATCAGGGCATCCTGGATCGAAAACACCAGCACGCCGAGACAGAGGCAGAGGATGCCGACGAGCGTTCTGTTCTGCATGTTCTGTGGAGCCTAATGAAACGGCCGGCCGGAATTCGCTGTCGCGTGCCACCGGCCTCCGCCTCCATCAGGCCGGTACGCGCACCCAAGAAAAAACCCGCCGTGAAAGTCGCGGCGGGTTGAAAGTGAGGACGGTACTTACCAGTCCGTAGCCGCATCTGACGGCCACCTTCCAATGGGTGATCCGACTATCCGCCTCCGTTTGACACGATGCAAACGAATTGGGATGATGGCAGTCATTCGAAATTCTGATGGCTGATGGGTGCGGGGGCATGACAGTTCGTCTCGACAGCGACCTTCTGCGCACCTTCCTTGCGGTGGCCGAGACCGGCAATTTCACCCGCGCGGCGGAAGCCGTCGGGCGCACCCAGTCGGCAATCAGCATGCAGATCAAGCGGCTCGAGGAGATGGTCGGCGAGGTGCTGTTCGAGCGCGGCGCGCGCGGTGTCAGGCTCACACCCAGGGGCATGGACCTGGTCGGCAATGCCCGCCGCATCGTCTCGCTGCTCGACGAGACGGCGCTATCGATGCGTGCCGTGCCGCTCGGTGGACCGGTCAGGATCGGCATTCCCGAGGAGTATGGCCAGCCGGTTCTGTCGCGCGCACTGGGGGCCTTTGCCAAGCGGCATGCCCAGGTCGAGGTCACGGTCCGGTTCGGCTATTCGGCCCTGCAGCTCGCTGCACTTTCTGCAGGAGAGCTTGATTTGGCTGTGGTTTTCGAATGGCAGGACCCCTCGGGTGCGGAGGTGCTGATGCACGATCCCACCGTGTGGGTGACGTCCCATCACCATTACATCCATCTCGAACGGCCGCTGCCGATCGCTGTCTACAGCCGGCAGGGATGGTCGCGGGAATATGTGCTGGCCTCGCTCGAGCGACGCGGCATCGACTACCGCTTCGCCTACACCAGCGACACCACCAACGGGCTGGCGCTCGCAGTCACCGCCGGGCTTGCGGTGGCGCCCATGTCGCGCAGCAGCATCACATCAGATTGTCGCGAACTGACCGAGGTCGACGGCTTCGGCCAGATCGACAATGCCAGGGTGGTGATGCATCGCAATCCGCGCGCCAACAGCGAGGCGGTGGATGTGATGGCCGATGCCATACGCGAGGCTTTCCATCAGCGACACTGATTCCTGGCCCAATGGAATCCTCCGCCGTTGATCCTGACAAAATGATGTCAGGAGCCGCGTGCTAGTATGCCCTTCTTACCCACGAGGAGGGCTTCATGCTCACTTTCTACCACGCACCCTGGTCGCGTTCGTCCAACATGCTTTGGCTGCTCGAAGAACTCGGCGTGCCCTACCAGGTCGAGAGGATCGATATTCGGGCGCCTGGCGGGGTGCCGGAGGATTATCGCGCCATCCAACCGAACAAGAAGGTGCCGGCCATCGTTCATGACGACGTCGTGGTCACCGAGCGCGCCGCGATTTGCACCTATCTATGCGATGCTTTCCCTGACGCGGGCCTCGCACCTGCGATCGGCGACAAGATGCGCGCGCCCTATCTCACCTGGCTGGTCTACGCCGACGCGGTGTTCGACCCTGTCCTGGCGGCCAAGGCTCATGGTCACGAATTCATGGGCGGCGGTTACTCCTATGGTTCGTTCAGCGAGATGATCGCCAATCTCGAAAAGACGCTGTCGTCCCGGCCCTATATCGCCGGCGACCGCTTCACCGCTGCCGACACGCAGATCGGCGGTGGCATCAATTACGGCATTCGCGTGCTGAAGACGCTGCCTGAAAAGCCGGTGTTCCTGGAATATGTCGAAAGGCTTTTGGCCCGGCCGGCCTTCCAGCGTGCCAGCCAGAAGGATTTTGCCATGGCGCAAGAGGCAGGCATGCCCGGCGCGGTCTGAGCGCAGAGCCGCTTGGACTTTCAGCTTCGCGATCCGCTGTGCGGACCGCCTCTCCCCCGGCAAGGGGAGAGATTAGTCTCGTCATGGGCCACTGCAACGACGTGAGGATGAGCCTTGTTAGCAACTGGCTGCAGCGCCGATGAAGGCATGATCTCCCGCCCCATGCGGGAGAGGTGGCCGGGCAGGCCAGTGGGGGACGGAAGAAGCGAGCGAAGCACGGACGCTGCCAGCTCCTGCCGCCGCTACTTCATCTCCAGAAGCCGCTCGAGATAGCTACGCTCCAGTTCGGGGCTCAGCGCATTGCCGAGCCGCTTGCGGATCGCCTCGAGAATCTGGCGTGCGCGCTGCACGTCGATCTCGTCGGGTAGCGGCGTCGAGTCGCCGGTGTCGGGTCCGCTGGTCGCCTGCGGCCGGCCGAGTGGGTCGCGGCCGGCATTCTGCTGGCGGCCGCCTTGCTGGCTGCCGCCCTCGTCGCCCTGCATGGCCTGCAGCTGCTGCATCATGTCCTGTGCGCCCTGGCGCAAGGCTTCGAGCGCCCGGCCCTGATGGCCGACGGCGCGGTCGCCTTCGCCCTTGCCGAGCGAGTTTTCGGCCTGCTTCATCGACTTGCCGGCCTCGCCGAAGCCTTCGCCTGGCTTGATGCCAAGGCCTTCCAGCCCCTTCATCAGCGCTTCGAGATCTTTCTCCAGCTGGCTCTGGCCTTCCTGCAGCTGCTTGAGCGCATCGGCGAATTCCTGCGGAGTCATCGGCTTGCCGTCATCACCCTGGCCGGGCTTGCCTTTCTGGCCGGGCTGCTGGTCCTGGCCTTGCTGATCGCCGAACGGATCTTCCTGGCCCTGCTGCGGGCCGCGCTGCATCTGATCCATGCGGAAGGTCTCGTTCATCATCTCCTGCTGGCGGCGCATGAGCTGGCCGAGCTTGTCCATCTGCTGGCGCATCTCGGAGTTCTGCTGGCCCTGCTGGCCGCGCTGCTGCCGGCCGGCCTGCAGGTTGTTCATCATGTCCTGCAGCTGCGACAAAAGCTCCTTGGCCTGGTCGCGGTTGCCCGACTTGGCCAGGTTCTCGATCTGGTCGAGCATGCGCTGCAGATCGCCCTGGCGCAGTTCCTGGCCCGGGGTGGGGCCCTGGGCTGTCTGGTTCTTCTGGGCCTTCTCGGCGAATTCGCGCAGGAAATTGTTCATCGCCTGGCGCAATTCGGCCATCAGCTTGTCGATTTCCTCGTCGCTGGCGCCACGGTCGAGCGCGTCCTGCAATGCCTGCTGAGCTTGGCGCAGCTGCTTTTCGGCAGCCGAAAGATCACCGTCCTCGATGCCAAGCGCCACCTGCCAGAGATAGGAGACGACCTCGCGCAACTGATCGTCGGAACCGGCCATCTTGAGCCGGGTGCGAGCGCTCATCAGCGCCAGATAGTGCGAGACGTTGGCAATCGTGTCCTCGGGCCGCAGGGTGATTGCGTCCATCAACTCCAGCACGCGCGGCTTGGCGTTGGCGTCGAGCGCCAGCAGCCGACGCTGCTCGATCACGGCACGCGCCAGCGGATTGGAGAACGGGCGCTCCGGCATCAGGAAGGTCTTGGTTTCGCTTTTCGCCTTCTGGCCGGCGTCGTCGACGGCTTCGAGGGTCAGCTTCACCAGCGCGCCCGACCAGACATGCTCGGTCAGGTCGCGGCTGGCCTTCACAGGCTTTTTGGCAGCGCCGCGCCGGGGCAGGGCGAGCTGCATTTCAGGGGCGCCATAAAGCGGCCGCGCGCCCGCCGGCTGCTGGTCGGCGAGGGCAAACTCGGCCTTGGCGGACGCCGCGCCATAGTCGTCCTCAATGTCATAGCTGAGTTCCAGCGTGCCGTTGACGGCGCGCTTGGGCTCGCCGACGAAACGGATGGTCGGCGGATTGTCGGGGATAACAGTGAAGGCCCAGCTGTCGAGCTCGGCGTCGCCCGATTTCAGCGTCAGACGTCCTTCGGTGGCGAGTTTGTCGGAGAAATGGCGGACGACCGCGACCGGGCTGGACGCGGCCGGCGTTGCCTCGGCGGCATTGGCCTTGGGCGCCACATCTCGGATCGTTCCTTCGGTATCGGTGAAGCTCAGCGTCTCGTCGCCGGGGCCGCCTGTCACGCGCAGCGACAGTTCGCTGCCCTGGGGCACGCTGATGGCGGGCGCATCCTTGCCGGCGTTGGCGGTTAGGAAGATCGGCGGCTTGCCGGTATACGCCGGCGGCGTCACCCAGGCGTCGATGCGCGGCGGGATGGCGTCCCTGGCCGCATGGGCGCGGAAGGCGTCGCCGATCCTGCCGCCATGCGGCCCGAAGGACAGGCCATAGGCGCAGACGAACAGCAACGCCACAGCGGCACGCAACGCCCACGGGTCGCGCTCGGGCAGCTGTGTCCGCGGCAGGTCGCCGCCAAGCCTGCCCAGGCTTTCGGCCATGCGCTTCTGGTGCTCTCGCCAAAGCGCGTCGGCAAAGTTGTCAGGCCGGCCCGAGGGGCGATCTGTCTGCACCTGCACGGGCGTGTGTTCGAGATCGTTGGCCTGCTCGACGCGGTTGTCGATCTCGGGCCATGTCGGCAAGCGGAAGAAGCGCAGCGGATAGAGCGCGGCCAGACCGGCGATGCCAAAGGCAGCGGCCGTCGCCAGCCGCGCCATGTCGGGCAGCAGGCGGAAGATGCCGAGCCAGGACAGGCTCAGGAAAAGTCCGGCGACAATGAGGATCGGCAGCAGCAGCGGCCAGCCGCGCTCAACCACCATTACCGTGGCGACGGCAAGACGTGTCCTGCCGAGGCTGGCGTTGATGTTCCTGTGCAGCGCCGATCTGTCCCGTTCCGTCATCAGCCCATCCGCTTGGGCGGCGCGGGATGCCGCCGCCTTGCCTTCATGCAGAATACCATCAATCGCGGCGAAGGCGAGGCGACCAACGCAATCGTGAAAGGAACTGTCGCGAAGATTACTTTGGCTGCGCCGATCGTTCGGTTTGCCGGTTGTGCATTCTTCGACAAGCTCAGAGTGAGGATTGTTGGCGCCGACGTTGCCTTATTGGACGTTTTCGGACTGCCGGTGCCATGGCTGTCTTGTCGAAATTCCAGATCGACTTCGCTCGACATGAGGCGCCGCCAGCCAGACGATCCTCGTCCTGAGCCTGTTGAAGAGCTCGATCAACAAGCCTGGCGAGCGCCCGGTCCTCAGAGCCAGCCGGGCAGCGAGTCCAGCCCGATCAGTTCCTCATAGGTCTGGCGCTTGCGCACGACATGGAAACGGTCGCCGTCAACCAGCACTTCGGGGATCAGCGGCCGCGTGTTGTAGGTGCCTGCCTGGACAGCGCCATAGGCGCCGGCGGTGCTGACCGCGATCAGGTCGCCCGACTTCAGTCTGGGCAGGTCGCGGTCAAGGCCGAGATAGTCGCCGGTTTCGCAGACGGGTCCCACAATGTCGACCATCATGCGGGCGTCATCGGCGCTCGCCTGCACCACTGGGCGGATCTCGTGATAGGCGTCGTAGAGTGTCGGCCTGATCAGGTCGTTCATCGCCGCATCGACGATCAGGAAGTTCTTGGCGTCGCCTTCTTTCACGAAGATCACTTCCGAGACCAGGATGCCGGCATTGCCGACGATCAGGCGGCCCGGCTCGAACATCACCTTGAGGCCGAGCTTGCCGACATGCTTGTGGACGATCGCGGCGTAGGCATCTGGCAGAGGCGGCGGGTTGTTGTCGGTCTTGTAGGGAATACCGAGACCGCCGCCGAGATCGACGTGGTCGATGTCGTGGCCGTCGGCCTTCAGCGTCGCCACCAGCTCGACCAGAAGCGCGAACGCGTCGTCGAAAGGCTGCAGCTCGGTGATCTGGCTGCCGATATGCATGTCGATGCCGGTCACCTTGAGACCGGGCAGGGCGGCGGCGCGGGCATAGACCTCGCGGGCGCGCTGGCGTGGAATGCCGAACTTGTTTTCAGCGAGGCCGGTCGAGATCTTCTTATGCGTCTTGGCGTCGACGTCGGGGTTGATACGCAGCGATACCGGTGCCGTCTTGCCGTTGGCCACCGCACGGGCCGACAGCAGTTCCAGCTCCGGCTCGGATTCGACGTTGAAGCACAGGATGCCGGCCTGCAGCGCGAAGTCCATCTCGCGTGCCGTCTTGCCGACGCCCGAAAACACGATCTTCTCAGCCGGGATGCCTGCGGCCAGCGCCCGCCGCATCTCGCCTTCGGAGACGGTGTCGGCGCCGGCGCCGAGTTTTGCCAGCGTCTTCAGCACCGCCTGGTTCGAATTGGCCTTGAGTGCGTAGCAGACCAGCGCGTCGAGGTCGGCGAATGCCTTGGAAAACACCTGGAAGTGTCGCGTCAGCGTCGCGGTCGAGTAGCAGTAGAAAGGCGTGCCGACGGCTGCGGCAATATCGGTCAGGGCCACGTCTTCGGCATGGAGGACGCCGTCGCGGTATTCGAAGTGGTTCACGGCAATAGGCTTTCGAAAGAAGAAGTGCCGCTCAGAGCAGCGGATCGAGGATGAAAGGCTTGTCCGCCACCGGTTTCTTCGGCGCTTCGCCGACGGGCTGGCCAGCCTTCTTCGCATCCTTCTGCGCCTGCACGGCCGCATCGTAAGGCGTGTCGAGCGCACCCTTGCGGCCGCAGGCCGAAACCACACCGACCGCAGCAATCAGCCCGAGCGTCACCAAAATCCTGCCAGCGGTCATGACCCATCCATCCGCGAAAATTTTCCCGCTGCTTGTAGCGGAGATTCTCGGGCTTTGCACCCCGGCTCGATCACGCTTTCGTAAGGCGCTTCTTCCAGTAGCGGACCTGTTTCTTGACCTCGGCAGGGGCGGTACCGCCGAACGAGGTGCGGCTCTTCACCGAGTTCTGTACCGACAGCACCGAGAAGATGTCCTGGGTGATGCCGTCATGGATCGATTTGAGGTCGTCGAGCGTGAGCTTTTCCAACCCGACCTTCTTGCTTTCGGCAAGGGCCACGGCCCTTCCGGTGACGTGGTGCGCCTCGCGGAACGGCATGCCGATCTCGCGCACCAGCCAGTCGGCAAGGTCGGTGGCGGTGGAGTAGCCCGAGCCCGCAGCCTTCTTCATCGCCTGGTCGTTGATGGTCATGTCGCCGACCATGCCGGTCATGGCGGCAAGCATCAGGTCGAGCGTCTCGGCGGCGTCGAACACGGCTTCCTTGTCTTCCTGCATGTCCTTGGAATAGGTCAGCGGCAGACCCTTCATGACGGTCAGAAGGCCGATCAGGTGGCCGTTGACGCGGCCGGTCTTGGCACGCACCAGTTCGGCCGCATCGGGGTTCTTCTTCTGTGGCATGATCGACGAGCCGGTGGAGAAACTGTCCGACAGGCGCACGAAGCCGAACTGCGGCGTCGACCAGATGACGATCTCTTCGGCGAGACGCGACATGTGTGTGGCGCAGATGGCGGCAATCGACAGGAACTCGAGTGCGTAGTCGCGGTCCGACACGCTGTCGAGCGAGTTGCGGGTCGGCTCACGGAAGCCGAGCGCCTTCGCCGTCTGGAAGCGATCGATGGGGAAGCCGGTGCCGGCAAGCGCTGCCGCGCCCAGCGGGCTTTCGTTCATGCGCTCGATGGCATCGCGGACGCGGCTCAAATCGCGGGCGAACATCTCGACATAGGCCATGCAATGGTGGCCGAAGGTCACCGGCTGCGCCGTCTGGAGATGGGTGAAGCCGGGCATGACGGTCGAGGCATGCTGCTCGGCGCGTTCGAGGAAGGCGGCGATCAGGCCCTTCAGCGCTTCGGCGACGCGATGGAACTCATCCTTGACCCAGAGGCGGAAGTCGACCGCCACCTGGTCGTTGCGCGAGCGCGCGGTGTGCAGGCGGCCGGCCGACGGGCCGATCAGTTCGGCGAGGCGCGCCTCGACATTCATGTGAATGTCTTCGAGCCGGGTCGAGAAGGTGAACTTGCCGTCCTCGATTTCTCGCAGGATCGTGTTCAGCCCGTGAGCGATTTTCTGTTGATCCTCGGCTGAAATAATGCCCGTTTCCGCCAACATCTCGGAATGGGCGACGGAGCCTCGGATGTCCTGGGCATAAAGCTTCTTGTCGAAGCCGATCGAGGCGTTGATCGCCTCCATGATCGCGGCCGGGCCCGAGGCAAAACGTCCGCCCCACATCTGGTTGCTGGCCTTCTTGTCGCTCATCGTGATAACCGGGCTCCGGAGAAAAACTGAATAGATGTCGGATCGCAGAAAGATGTTTCCCGCGCCACGCCATATTGCTCTAGCCGCCGTTGCAGGCGTAATCGCCGGCGCGGTTGCGGTATATGTCACGAGCCGCCATTCTGGCAACAATCCGCAGCCGGTGCCTGTCGCGGCCGACACCAGCGCCGAACTGACCGCCGCCGACAAGCAGTGCGCCGCCAAGGCGGATGCGGCCAAGGCGGTGGGGGCTGCAGCCACCGGGCATGTCGCGGCGATGATGCCGGCCGATCCGCCGCGCTCGCTCAAGTCGCTCGCCTTCAACGGCCCCGACGGCAAGCCGATGACGGTGGCCGATCATTCGGGCCGCACGCTGCTCATCAATCTCTGGGCTACCTGGTGTGCGCCCTGCCGCGCCGAGATGCCGGCGCTCGATGCGCTGGAGCGCGAAATGGGCGGTGACGAGTTCGAGGTTGTGGCGGTCAATGTCGACACCGGCGACGACACCAAGCCGAAGAAGTTCCTCGAAGAGACCGGCGTCGCCTCGCTCGGCTACTACCGCGAAAACACGCTGACGCTGTTCAACGATCTCAAGAAAAAGGGGCTGGCGCTCGGCCTGCCGGTGACACTTTTGGTCGACGGCGAAGGCTGCCTTCTCGCCAACATGAACGGCCCCGCCGAATGGGCGAGCCCCGACGCGAAGAAGCTGATCGAGGCGGCGCTGGCAAAATAAGCCGGCGCCAGAGCAAAATTATCCCCAGAGAAGCTGGCAATCATCGGTTGCATCGACGGTTCGATTCTGGTTCGCGCCGTCGCCGCGCGAAACGGTTTTCGCACGCGGCAGGCCATCCCGCAGCGTGGTTGTTAGCTGGCTCTGGCGTTGCCTTAAGCTTGCTTGAATATGACGTTTTGCTTTCGCTTTTATGAAAATCGAAAGCCAGTCGGCCGGTTGCAGGCCAGCCGAAAGCGAAGCGCGCCGAACCCGCCGTTCATACCTTTGCTACAAAACTGTTGTCGGGCTGTCATAATCCGACAATACTGCTCCCTGCGAAACTAAACCTTTCGCCAACCAGAACGGGAGCGAGACATGAAGACCCTAGGCTTCGCGGCGGGTGTAGCCGCGACAATGACGCTGTTGTCCAGCACCTCCGCATTCGCCGTCACCGAGATTTCCTGGTGGCACGCCATGACCGGCGCGAACAACGAGGTCGTCAACCAGCTGTCCGACGAATTCAACAAGAGCCAGAGCGAGTACAAGATCGTTCCGGTGTTCAAGGGCACCTATCCGGAAACGCTGAATGCCGGCATCGCCGCCTTCCGCGCCAAGCAGCCGCCGGCGATCATGCAGGTCTTCGATGCAGGCACGGGCACGATGATGGGCGCCGAGGGCGCCATCAAGCCGGTGGCCGAGATCCTGTCGATGGGCGGTCAGGCCTTCGACAAGAGCCAGTACCTGCCGGGCATCGTCTCCTACTACTCGAAGCCCGACGGCACGATGCTGTCGTTCCCCTACAACTCGTCCTCGCCGATCCTCTACTACAACAAGGACATCTTCCAGAAAGCCGGCCTCGACGTCGACAATCCGCCCAAGACCTGGGGCGAGGTCTGGGATGCCGCCAAGAAGATCAAGTCGAGCGGTGCAGCACCGTGCGGCTTCACTTCGACCTGGCTGACCTGGATCCACACCGAGAATTTCGCGGCCTGGAACAACGTCTCCTACGGCACCAATGAAAACGGCATCGGCGGCACCGACGTCGAGCTGAAGATCAACGCGCCGGCCTTCGTCAAGCACTTCCAGGAGCTCGCCGACCTCGCCAAGGACGGCACCTTCAAGTATGGCGGCCGCACATCGGAAGCCAAGCAGATCTTCCTTGCCGGCGAATGCGGCATCTTCACCGAATCCTCTGGCGGTCTCGGCGACATCGTCAAGTCGGGCATGAACTACGGCACGGGCCAGCTGCCCTACGAGGCGGACGCCGCGGGTGCGCCGCAGAACACCATCCCTGGCGGCGCGTCGCTGTGGGTCTTCGCCGGCCTGCCGGATGAGCAGTACAAGGGCGTTGCCGCTTTCTTCAACTTCCTGTCGCAGACGCCGATCCAGGCGCGCCTGCACCAGGTGTCCGGCTACCTGCCGGTTACGCTTGCGGCTTATGAAGAGACCAAGAAGTCTGGCTTCTACGACAAGAACCCGGCCCGCGAGATCCCGATCAAGCAGATGATGGGCAAGGCCCCGACCGAGAATTCGAAGGGCGTCCGCCTCGTCAACCTGCCGCAGGTCCGCGACATCGAGAACGAAGAGCTCGAAAAGATGCTCGCGGGACAGCAGACCGCTCAGCAGGCGCTCGATAACACTGTCGCGCGCGGCAACAAGGCGATCCAGGAAGCCATCGGCAACTGACAGCCGGGCCAGGGAGCGTGATCCTCTTCACCCCCTCTGGCCTGCCGGCCATCTCCCCCTCAAAAGGGGAGATCGGCCGGCATCGTCCCGTTCGCCAATCGTATCCGCTGCAAATACTGCACTGCTGCAGGAGCCGCTGATCTCCCTCCACTTTTGAAGGGGAGATGGCCGGCAGGCCAGAGAGGGGTGTCGCCATGCATTCGTCTCCGCAATCCTTCCCCACTGGAACGGCCACATGAGTCCACGCGTCGTCTTCCCCAACCGCATCCTGCCTTATCTGCTGGTTGCGCCGCAGCTGGCGATCACGCTGGTGTTCTTCTACTGGCCGGCCAGCCAGGCGCTGCGCCAGTCGATGCTGAAGGAAGATCCCTTCGGGCTGTCGTCCAAATTCGTCTGGTTCGCCAATTTCAAGAAGGTGCTGTCGGACCCGAACTATCTCAATTCGGTCCACGTCACGATCGTCTTTTCGGTCGCCACCGCGGCCGTCGCCATGGCCACCGCACTGCTGCTCGCCGTCATGGCCGACAAGGTGGTGCGCAGCCGCGGCCTCTACCGCACGCTGCTGATCTGGCCCTATGCGGTGGCGCCCGCCATTGCCGGCATGCTGTGGCTGTTCCTGTTCAACCCGTCGATCGGCTCGCTCGCCTATGGCCTGCGCTGGCTCGGCATCCACTGGGACCCGCTTCTCGACGGGTCGCAGGCCATGACGCTGGTCGTGGCCGCCGCGTCCTGGAAGCAGATCAGCTACAATTTCCTGTTCTTCGTCGCCGGCCTGCAGGCGATCCCCAAGTCGCTGATCGAAGCTGCGGCCATCGACGGTGCCGGCGAGAACAAGCGCTTCTGGACGATCGTCTTCCCGTTGCTCGCACCGACCACCTTCTTCCTTTTGGTAGTCAACACCGTCTATGCCTTCTTCGACACCTTCGGCATCATTCATGCTGTGACGGGCGGCGGGCCGGGCAAGGCCACCGAGACTCTGGTCTACAAGGTCTACAATGACGGCTTCGTCAATCTCATCCTCGGCGACTCGGCGGCGCAGTCGGTGATCCTGATGGTCATCGTCATCGCGCTTACCGCCATCCAGTTCCGCTATGTCGAGAAGAAGGTGCATTATGGCTGAGCCGAAGCCGCTTCCACCTGCCAGCGGGCACGACAAGCTGATGATCGGCCAGTCGATGGCCGGCGTCTACATGGCGCACGCGATCCTGATCCTCGGCATCGTGATCGTCGCGTTCCCGATCTACTACACCTTCGTTGCCTCCACCCATTCGCTGCAGACGATCCTGCGTCCGCCACTGCCGCTGCTGCCGGGGCCGGAGTTCTTCAAGAACTATTCGGAGGCGCTGTTCGGCGGTGTCGGCCGCATCGGCGGGGTCAGCGTTGCGACGCTGCTCATCAACACCACCATCGTTGCCTTCGGCATTGCCATCGGCAAGATCATCATCTCGATCCTGTCGGCCTACGCCATCGTCTTCTTCCGCTTCCCCGGCCGGATGTTCTTCTTCTGGCTGATCTTCATCACACTGATGCTGCCGGTCGAGGTGCGCATCCTGCCGACCTACAAGGTGATGGTCGATCTCGGCCTGATCGACACCTATACCGGGCTGATCGTGCCGCTGATCGCGTCGGCTACCGCTACGCTGCTGTTCCGCCAGTTCTTCCTCACCATCCCGGGCGAACTGGTCGAGGCGGCGCGCGTCGACGGCGCCGGTCCGTGGCGCTTCTTCAAGGATATCCTGCTGCCACTGTCGCGCACCAACATCGCGGCATTGTTCGTCATCCTCTTCATCTATGGCTGGACGCAATATCTCTGGCCGCTTCTCGTCACCAATCGCAACGACATGAACACCATCGTCATTGCGCTCAGGAAGATGATCTCGTTTGCCGATGCCGACACCGAATGGCATCTGGTGATGGTCACCTCCATGCTCGCCATCGTGCCGCCCATCCTGGTGGTCGTATTCATGCAGCGCTGGTTCGTCCGCGGCCTCGTCGAAACGGAGAAATAATGGCAACCGTCGATCTCAAGGACGTCCGCAAGGTCTATGCCGGCGGCGTCGAAGCGGTGAAGGGCGTGTCCATCGCCATTCCAGACAAGGCGCTGTGCGTGCTTGTCGGCCCGTCGGGTTGCGGCAAGTCCACGCTTTTGCGCATGATCGCGGGCCTGGAGACCATCTCGGCCGGCAGCTGCGCCATCGACGGCAAGACGGTGAATGCGATCGGCCCCACCGAGCGCGACATTGCCATGGTCTTCCAGAACTATGCGCTCTACCCGCATATGAAGGTCTATGACAACATGGCCTACGGCCTGCGCAACCGAGGCACGCCGAAGGACGAAGTCGACAGGCGTGTGCGGGCGACCGCCAAGACGCTGGAGCTGGAGCACCTGCTCGAACGCCGTCCACGCGAACTGTCAGGCGGCCAGCGCCAGCGCGTCGCCATGGGTCGCGCCATCGTGCGCAATCCCAAGGTCTTCCTGTTCGACGAGCCGTTGTCCAACCTCGACGCCAAGCTGCGCGGCCAGATGCGCGTCGAGATCAAGAACCTGCAGCGCAATCTCGGCGTCACCTCGGTCTATGTCACCCACGATCAGCTTGAGGCGATGACGCTGGCCGACGTGCTGGTGGTCATGAATGCCGGTCTGGTCGAGCAGCTCGGCGCGCCGCTCGACATTTACGAGAAGCCGGCCTCGACCTTCGTGGCTTCCTTCATCGGCGCGCCGCCGATGAACCTCCTGCCGCTGCGCAGCGGCCAGCTCGAGGGGGCGGTGACGTTGCCGGCCGTGCCAACCAACGCAGCGACGCTCGGCTTCCGTCCGGAGGATTGCGAGGTCCGCACCGAGGCCAATGGTGTGTCCTCCGACGGGGCACTGCGACTGATGGCCAAGGTCGAGGGCGTCGAGCCTGTCGGTGCCGAAAGCTTCCTCCATTGCCAGGTGCCGGGCGGTCGCATCGTCGTGCGCGTGGCCGGCCGCTCCGATGCCATGCCTGGCGACCAGCTGCCGGTCTTTGCCCGCCGCGAGAAGCTGCATTTCTTCGGCAGCGACGGCAAGAGAGTGTAGGGCCTTGGGATGCGCGCCTTGGGCGCAGGACCGGCCAACCGCAACCGGTGCACCGCAGATAACGCAATCGTTCCAATTTGAGCTGTTGCGATAACCTCTTGTTCATGCCGCCCGACCGAAGATCGATGCAAGATCAAGGAGGTGGCTGGATTGCGGGCATCTTTGAAGAAACTCTCGCCGCGTGCCTGGCTTCAGCTCGCCGGCTGGACGGTTTTCGGAACGCTGGGCTGCGTCGTCGTCTCGCTCATCGTCACCTGGCTGATGTTCGGCAACGCCAGCAGCGAGGTGTTCCGCCTCGTCTTGCTGGAAGCCACCATCGTACCGGTCCTGCTGGCCGCGCCGCTGTTCTTCTACCTGACGCTCAAGCTGCGCGAACTCGCCATCGTCAATCATAAGCTTGCCGTGGTCGCCTCGACCGATGCGTTGACGGCGGTGCTCAATCGCGGTGCCTTTTCGGCCCGGGTCGACGAGGCACTGGGCAGGAACAGGACCAGGCTTGTCGGTCGGCCGATGGGGGCTCTGCTGGTCGTCGATGCCGATCATTTCAAGGCGGTCAATGACCGCTTCGGACACGCCGAGGGCGACGAGGCGCTGCGGGTGATCGTCGAGGCCATCCGCCCCTGCCTGCGGTCCACAGACATGCTGGGCAGGCTCGGCGGCGAGGAGTTCGCGGTCTTCTTGCCCGATGCCACGCCGGTCAATGCCGTCGACATCGCCGAGCGCATCAGGCGCGCCGTGGCCGAGGCGGAGTTCCTTCCGGGCGGCAGCCGCCATGCGCTGACGGTCAGCGTGGGCGGGGCGGTGTTCGACCGGCCGGTCGGCTTTGCCGAACTGTTCCGCATAGCCGATTCCTACCTCTACGAGGCCAAGGATGCCGGGCGCAATCGCGTCGAGCTGGCGCCCATGCCACCCGAGCGGACACCTGGCTGGTATTCCGGTCTGGTTAACTGATCATCAGGCAGCGGCTGCCAGCTCGGCGTGCGCAAGTGCTCGTTCGAGCGCCTTGATACATGTCGGGTCGTGCGAGGTGCCGGCGCCCTCCCACAGGATCGCCATGGCCTTGGAGATCGGCATTGCCGCGCGGTAGGGCCGTTCGGCGGTCAGCGCGTCGAACACGTCGGCCGTCGAGATGATGCGGGTGTCGAGGTCGATCTGGTGGGCGACGAGACCCCTGGGATAACCCTTGCCATCGAGCCTTTCGTGATGGGCGCCGGCGATCTTCGACAAATCGGCAAAAGCGCCGATCCGTGACAGGATCACCTCGGACATTTCCGCATGCCGCCGCATCGACACCCATTCGAGGTCGTCGAGCTTGCCGTTCTTGTCGAGCACGCTGTTGGAGACGCCGAGCTTGCCGATGTCGTGCAGCAGCGCTGCGCGCTTCAGCCAGCGACGATGGCTTGTGGTGAAGCCCATTTCCTCGGCGATCAGATCGGTGAAGATGGCGACGCGCTCGCTGTGGCCCGAGGTGTATGGGCTCTTGGCGTCGATGACGCGGGCAAAAGCCTGGGCGATGTCGTCGAGATAGTCGTCGTCGGCAAGCATCGCCTCTTGCCCCGGTTCCATTGTCAGCACCACCTCTTCAAGGTCGTCGCGGGCAAGCGTCTGCCAGAAGGCGTCGCTTGCCGCGACCTTCTCGAATGCGCCGACAACTGCCGGATCGAACCAGGCCCCTGAGCGGTGGCTTATTTCGGCGGGCGCCGCCGCGCGGCCGCTCGCGGCATGGAAGACGTCGACCACCTGCGCCAGCAGCGCCACGCGGGCAAACATCGCGATGTCCCGGCCGGAGCGTCCGAGCGGCTTGCCGCCGCCGTCCCAATGCTCGTCGAGATCGAGGATGGCCTCGGCCACGGCTTCGGAAAAATGCATCTGGCGGGCGATCTGCGCGCCGCGCTGGCAGCGCGTCTCGATCAGCTCGCGAGCAATCTGGCCGCCATTTTGCAGGATGTTGATGATGCTGCGGAAGCGCTGGGCCAGGTCGGCATTGGGGCCGGTGTGGGAAAGCGCGAAACGGAGCACCTGGGGCAGGCTGCTGTTCAGCAGCTTGAAGTCCTTCTTGAAGTTCAGGTCATCGGCCAGGTAGAGGCTGCAGATGCGCGCCGCATTGCTCGAACAGCCGAGGTCCTTGAGCAGCAGCGCGTAATAGAGGTCCTTGAGCGCTTCTTCCGGCAGGCCGAGTTCACGCCCGATGCTGACGCCGATCCAGCAGCAGCGCACGCAGTGGCCGGGCGGCTGGCCCTCGGTCAGGTCGAGCGCATGGCTCAACGCTCCGAGTATTTCCGCGACACGGATTTTGTTGCCCATGACCCGCCAACGCTTCCGCTGCGCGCGGAGCGCTGTCAGGCGGCAGCGCGCGGGAAAGCCCCAAATTCGAGGACTTACGGGCGATCGTCCTCCGAAGGAGGACGCGCACGCCCTTCAGCTGCATGTCATCCAAACTGGAAAGGCCGGGTTAACACCGGAGGCTGGCCGGCAGCTATTTCAGGCTGTCGGCATGGTGAGCCTCTTGTCCGCCGAAATGCGGTTCAGCGCGTCGGAACCGGATGCTCGCCGCGATAGTCGTAGAAGCCGCGGCCGGTCTTGCGGCCGAGCCAGCCGGCCTCGACATATTTCACCAGAAGCGGGCAGGGACGGTACTTCGAGTCCGACAGGCCGTCGTGCAGCACCTGCATGATCGACAGGCAGGTGTCGAGGCCGATGAAGTCGGCGAGCTGCAGTGGCCCCATCGGATGGTTGGCGCCGAGCTTCATCGCCGTGTCGATGGCTTCGACGGTGCCGACACCCTCATAGAGGGTGTAGATCGCCTCGTTGATCATCGGCAGCAGGATGCGGTTGACGATGAAGGCAGGGAAATCCTCCGAGACGGTGACCGTCTTGTCGAGGTGGCGGACATATTCCTTCGAGGCCTCGAAGGTCTTGTCTTCGGTGGCGATGCCGCGCACCAGCTCGACCAGCTTCATGACCGGAACCGGGTTCATGAAGTGGATGCCGATGAAACGCTCAGGACGATCGGTCTGCGCGGCAAGGCGCGTGATCGAAATCGACGAGGTGTTGGTGGCGAGGATCGCCTCGGGGTTCAACTGCGGGCAGAGCTGCGCATAGATCTTGCGCTTGACCGTCTCGTCCTCGGTTGCCGCCTCGATCACGAGGTCGGCGCTGGCGAGGTCGGCCATTGCGGGAGCCGCAGAGATGCGGGCCATCGCATCCTTGCGCGACTGCTCGTCGAGCTTGCCCGACGCGACTTGGCGGGCCAGGTTGCCGTTGATGGTGGCGATGCCTTTTTCGATGCGCTCGGGCGAGAGGTCGTAGATCAGCACGCTGTAGCCGGCGAGGGCCGAAACATGTGCAATTCCGCCACCCATCTGGCCCGCACCGACAATGCCGACCGTCTCGATCTTACCCGTCATCACACCAATCCCGTCGAAGTTTTTATTAGTTTTGTGCAATGCAAACTAAATGGCCGGGGTAGCGTTCGTCTACCCCGGCCACAACATTTTAATACTTTGGGCGAAGAGGCGTCAAAGCGCCTTTTCGAGCTCCGGCAGGACGGTGAAGAGGTCACCAACGATGCCGTAGTCGGCCACCTGGAAGATCGGGGCTTCTTCGTCCTTGTTGATGGCGACGATGACCTTCGAGTCCTTCATGCCGGCGAGATGCTGGATTGCGCCCGAGATGCCGCAGGCGATGTAGAGATCGGGGGCGACCACCTTGCCGGTCTGGCCGACCTGCCAGTCGTTGGGGGCGTAGCCGGCGTCGACGGCAGCGCGGCTGGCGCCGACGGCGGCACCGAGCTTGTCGGCCACCGGCAGGATGACTTCCTGGAACTTCTCGGCCGAGCCGAGCGCGCGACCACCCGAGATGATGATCTTGGCCGACGTCAGCTCCGGACGGTCGCTTTCCGACAGCTTGTTCTCGACGAACGAGGACAGGCCCGGATTGGCGGCTGCCGAAACGGTCTCGATAGCGGCCGAACCGCCCTCGGCGGCTGCCTGGAAGGAAGCCGTGCGCACGGTGATCACCTTCTTGGCGTCGGTTGCCTGAACCGTCTGGATGGCGTTGCCGGCATAGATCGGACGCTTGAAGGTGTCCGGCGAGACGACCTCGATGATTTCCGAGACCTGGCCGACGTCGAGCAGGGCAGCGACGCGCGGGGCGACGTTCTTGCCGGTCGAGGTGGCAGCGGCGACGATGGCGTCATAGTTGCCGGCGAGGCCGACGACCAGTGCCGCGGTCGGCTCGGCCAGGCGCTCGGCCAGCTCGTCGGCTTCGGCCAGCAGCACCTTGCGCACGCCCTTGAGCTTGGCGGCTGCTTCAGCAGCAGCCTTGGCGCCCTTGCCTGCGACCAGCACGTCGACGTCGGAACCGATCTTCTGAGCCGCCGACAGCGCCTTGGCGGTCTGGTCGGAGAGCGAAGCGTTGTCGTGTTCGGCGATGAGGAGAATTGCCATGTTGTTGATCCCTTTCCGCTTCGCTTAAAGCACGCCGGCTTCGTTCTTGAGCTTGTCGACGAGCTCGGCGACGGACTTGACCTTGACGCCAGCCTTGCGGCCGCCCGGCTCCTCGGTCTTGATGACCTTGAGGCGCGGGGTGATGTCGGCGCCGAAGTCGGCTGCCGACTTCTCGTCCAGAGGCTTCTTCTTGGCCTTCATGATGTTGGGCAGCGAGGCATAGCGCGGCTGGTTTAGGCGCAGGTCCACCGTCACGATCGCCGGCATCTTGAGCTCGACCGTCTGCAGGCCGCCATCGACTTCGCGCGTCACCTTGGCCTTGTCGCCACCAAGCTCGATCTTCGAGGCAAACGTGCCCTGGGCCCAGCCCAGCAGCGCCGCCAACATCTGGCCGGTCTGGTTCGAATCGTCGTCGATGGCCTGCTTGCCGAGCAGCACGAGGCCGGGAGCCTCGGCAGCGACCACGCCCTTCAGCACCTTGGCGACGCCCAGCGGCTCGACCGCATCTTCGGTCTTGACCAGGATGGCGCGGTCGGCGCCCATGGCCAGCGCGGTGCGCAGGGTTTCCTGAGCCTGCGCAGGTCCGATCGAGACCACGACGATCTCCTCGACCTTGCCGGCTTCCTTGAGGCGGATCGCCTCTTCGACCGCGATCTCGTCGAACGGGTTCATCGCCATCTTCACATTGGCCAGCTCAACGCCAGAACCGTCGGCCTTCACCCGAACCTTCACGTTCGCATCGACAACCCGCTTGACCGGGACGAGAACTTTCATCGGCTTGGTACCTCTCTGAACAGCATTATTGAGCGCGCTATAGCAGCGCCTGGCCCGCTGCAATTGTCGATTGCCGACATATTGGGCGGAAAAACAGACCTGATCTCGTGCTTTCGGTGGCAGGAGGGCTGCCGGAAGCGGGCGGACCGTAGTTGTGGGCGAAGTGGCCTGTCAATATCCGTATGGACGTCAAATCGGTTGAAAATCTGGGCCAGCCTAGCGCTGGCGGCCCCATCGCGACGCTGGCTGGGCGGGCGGTTGGGGCGCGGGCGGCTCAGGTGTATCGGGGGCTTCCGCTCTCGGGGCTGGCGGCGACGTATCCTCGGCCTCGGCAAACAGCGGCACGTCGCGTCGGCGTAGGATCAGCACCAGCACGGCGCCGGCGACAATGCCGCCGACATGGGCGGCCCAGCTCACCTCGTCGTCGCCGCCGATGGCGATCATGGCGAACTGGAAGATCACCCACAGCACCAGCGGAATCCAGGCCGGAATGCGCAGCGGAATTCGGGCAAAGGCCAGCACCCAGACTTTCACCCGCGGGTAGAGCATCAGGTAGGCGACGACCACGCCGGCGATCGCACCCGATGCGCCGATCAGCGGCGTTTGCGAGTCCGGGATCATGAAACCGTGCAGCCAGGCGCCGGCAAAGGCGCAGAGCAGGTAGAAGACGAGGAAGCGGAAGTGGCCGAGCGCATCCTCGACATTGTCGCCGAATACCCAGAGGAACAGCATGTTGCCGCCGAGATGCAGCAGATCGCCATGCAGGAACGAGTAGGTGATGTAGCTCATCTGCTCGGGAATGATGACGAGGTCGGGCGATAGCTCCGCCGTGTCGTGCACGACGGACGGAATGTAGCCCAGGCCCAGCACCGCAGCCGTCATGAACTCCTCACTGCCCAGATAGGTGATGCAGTAGGCGATGACGTTGAGGGCGATCAGGGCGAAGGTGACATATTGCAGCCGGATGTGGCGCAAGTGGTTCGAATCATAGAGCGGAATGAACATGCGGCTCGCTTCCGCTCCCCCGGAACCAGCAATCCGCTCACATCAGCGGTTCTTGCCCGGCACCCATAACACATCGGCTTTTCCGTTGTCATTGGCGACGCGGGCAGCGACGAACAGCAGGTCCGACACACGGTTGATGTAGCGGATGCCTTCGCGGTTGACGTGCTCGTCCGGGTTCTGGGCCAGCGCCACCATGACTCGCTCGGCGCGGCGCGCCACGGTGCGAGCAAGGTGCAGAGCTGCCGCTGCCGGCGAGCCGCCATTCAGCACGAACGACCGCAGCGGTTCGAGCCTGGCGTTGAGCAGGTCGATGTCGGCTTCGACCCGTGCCGTCTGGCTGGCGACAATGCGCAGCGGCTCGTAACCGAGGTCCTTGCCGGTGTCGGGCGTGGACAGATCGGCACCGAGGTCGAACATGTCGTTCTGGATGCGGACCAGCATGGCGTCGAGCTCGGGATGGTCGGCGGCGGTGTGCACGCGCGCCATGCCGATGCAGGCATTAGCCTCGTCGACCGCGCCGTAGGCCTCGACGCGGAGATCCGATTTCAGGCGGCGCTCGCCGGTGCCGAGTCCTGTCGTGCCGTCATCGCCGGTGCGGGTGTAGATCTTGTTGAGCTTGACCATGCCCGTACCCCGTCAGCGGCGGGTGAAATAGAGGGTCAGCACGATGAAGATCAGCGCGATCGCCTGCAAAAGCACGCGCGCCTGCATCAGCTTGTTGGAGGTGGTGCCCGAGCCGCCGCGCAGCATGTTGATCAGCCCACGGCCGAGCACGATCACCACGGCGACCATGAAGACGACGGCAAGGATGTTGAACGCGGTTGCCATGGTGGTTTCCTGTGTTTGGCGCCGGTCGGCTCAGGCCTGTCGCGCCAGTATTCTGTAGAGCAGCGAGGCAGGCAGGAGCCGCTTGAGCACGACACCGATTCTCGCCGGGATCGTCACAGCATAATGTGGACGCGGGCGCGGCGACAGCAGGGCGTGTCGCAATACCGCATGCACCGCCTCGGGGCCTTCCTTCAGCCGCGACTTGGAGCCGCCGCTCGACAGCCTTTCGAGCTGGGTGCGATAGGCTTCGTGATGCACCGAATGCTCGGCATCAATGTAACGCTTGAACCAAGGCAGGCCGTTGGTGGCGATCTTCGATTTCACCGGGCCGGGCTCGATCATCGACACATGCACGCCCGAACCGTCGAGTTCCTGGCGCATGCACAGCATCAGGCCTTCCAGCGCATGTTTGGAGGCGGCATAGGCGCCACGGAAGCGCACCGGCGTCAGGCCGAGGATCGACGAGCAATTGACGATGCGCCCACGCCCTTGCGCCCGCATGACGGGCACGATGCGCCGCGTCAGGTCGTGCCAGCCGAAGAAATTGGCCTCGAACTGGTCGCGCAGCGCGGCCACCGGCAGGTCCTCCACAGCGCCGGCCTGCGCATGGGCGCCGTTGTTGAAGAGCGCGTCGAGCCGTCCCCCGGTCCGTTCGAGCACGGTCGCCACCAGCGCCTCGATGGAGGCGGATTCGGTGTAGTCGAGATAGAGCGCCTCGATGCCGTCGGCCTCAAGCGCTGCGATGTCCTCGGGTTTGCGTGCGGTGGCGAAGACTCGCCAGCCTTCGGCCTTCAGCGCGCGGGCGCAGTGGGCGCCGATGCCCGACGATGCGCCGGTCACGATTATCGTGCGTAACTCGTTGATCGGGCTCACTTCGTTTTCGCCTGGCCTTGTAAATGAGGGCAAAGCCTTCCCATATTCGCCGCCACGAAACAATTGGCCAATGGATGATTGGCCGTGTCACTATCGGCCGCCAGGTAGTTGGCCAGGGCCTATCAGGACGGAGCGGAAAACTGGAGCTGATGCGCAAGATCGTCGCCGTGCGGCGCGTGCTCTTCGACGCAGTCGGCCATTTCTATGACGATGACGGATGGGCGATGGCCAGTCATCTCGCCATCTCGGCGCTGATGGCGCTGTTTCCGTTCCTGATCTTCGCCACCACGCTCGCCAGCTTCCTCGGCGCCGACGCCTTCGCCGAAACCGCCGTGCATCTGGTCTTCGACACCTGGCCCGACCAGATCGCCGAGCCGATCGCCCGCGAAGTGGTCAACGTGCTCACTGTCCAGCGCACCGACCTTCTGACCTATGGCGTGCTGCTCGCCGCCTTCTTTGCGTCCAACGGCGTCGAGGCGCTGCGCACCTCGCTCAACCGCGCCTACCGCGTCACTGAAACCCGCACCATCTGGTTTCGACGCACCCAGAGCATCTTCTTCGTGCTCATCGCCACGATCAGCTTCGTCGCCATTTCGGTACTGCTGGTGTTTGCGCCGATCATCGCGCGCATCCTCGAGGCCAAGTTCGAATGGATCAAACCCTATATGGGCACGATCACCGTGTGGCGGTTCTCGATTGCATCGGCGGTCATCGTCTTCGGCCTGTTTGCCGTGCATCTGTGGCTGCCGGACGGGCGCCGGCGTTTTCTCAGCGTCATCCCGGGCATCATCTTCACGCTGGTCGCCTGGCTCATCGGCTCGACGATCTTCGCCGCCTATCTCGACACCTTTGCGGCCTACGTCACCACCTATGCCGGTCTTGCCTCGATCATGATCGCCATCGTCTTCCTCTACATCATCTCGGCGATCTTCATCCTCGGCGGCGAACTCAACGCCGCCATCAGCCGCTATCTGGAAGCCCGCGCCCGCGTGCCGGGCTGAGCCGTCGCCAGGCCGACGCCGAGCGTGGCGATCGCCATGCCCACGAGCTGCACCGCAGACAACTGTTCGTCGAACAGCAGCCATGCAATGACCGCCGTCACCGACGGCACGAGGTAGAACAGCGAGGCGACCTTCGACATGGCCCCGTCGCGGATCATCACCATCAACAGGAAGATCGCGCCGATGGAGAGCACGAAGACCAGCCAGGCCATGGCGAAGACCAGTTCACCATTGACGGTCACCTGCTGGTGCTCGAAGGCGAAGGAGGCGACCGTCATCAATATGCCTGCGCCGACATATTGCCAGAAGGTGCCGGTCACGAGGTCGCTGGCGCTGCCCACGCGCTTCTGCCAGATGGTGCCGGCGCTGATGCCGCCCATGGCGATCACCGATGCCGTCAGCGTCTGCCAGGTCACGCCGCCGCCGAGTGCGCCGAGCTTGGGCGACAGCACTATGACCACCCCGACGAAGCCAACGGCCAGCCCCAACCAGTGACGCGGGCGGATTTCCTCGCCCAGAAGCGCACCCGCGAGTACCGCCGTCACCAGAGGCTGCAGGCCGGCAATCAGCGCCGAGAGGCCAGCCGGCAGGCCCTGGTGGATCGCCCAGAACACGCCGCCGAGATAGACGCCGTGCAGCAGCATGCCGATGGCCACCGCATGCAGCGCGGCTCGGTTTGTCAGGCGCTTGGAGCCGATGGCGAGCATGATGCCGCCGAGGATGACGGCCGCAATCACGAAGCGGACCGCCAGGAAGGTGAATGGCTCCGCCCATGGCATGGCGTAGCGCGCGCCGATGAAGCCGGTCGCCCAGAGCAGCACGAAGGTGGCCGGTATCAGACGTTTGGGAGAGGATGTCATCGGTACCGCTGGGCTGGCCGGGCGAGGCGCCCTGGCAGGGAGTTCATCAGATCGCTCTAATGCCGAATATTCGGGCAAGCAAAACGAAACGATTGATCCATAGATTCACCGGACCTGATCCGACCATCCGATCCGGGAGACGCATGCCCGGGATGCGGCCCGGTAGAAACCCCACTGTCGGCCTTTGAAAGGACCGCGGATGTTGTGGAATCTCGACCCGGGCTGGTTGATGATGGCCGTCGCCTTCGTTGCCGTCATGGCGTTCTTCTTTGGCGCAGCCCTCGACGCCATCATGAAGGAAGACGGCTTCGGCCCCACCGGCAACATGCTCCTGTTCACCGCCGGCTTCTTCGGCGCCGTGATCGTCGCCAACAGCTATGGCATCTCGCTGCGCGACCTCAAGCTCGCGGTCGCCTGGGGGCTGGGCGGCGCCTTCGTCTTCATCAGCCTGCTTGCCCTGCTCAAGGCCGCCGCCGCGCGTTTTTGATCACGCGGTTGGGGACGGCCCCCGGGTGGGGAGCAGGCTCAGGATGAAGATTGTCGCCGTTGTCGTTGCGCCGTCTAACATCCCGACGCAACGCCGGCAGCATGAACGGTCCTCATCCGGAGCTTGTCGAAGGGCGCTTGACCGACCGCCCGCCAGCGGCACGACCAACTGGATCAGGCTAGACCATGTTCCGTCCCGACTACTTCGCCGGTAACGGCATGGATCCTCGACACTCTCCGCTCGCTTTGTTCGCTCACGAGGTCAAGGATGACAACCTCGGCGAAACCCGTGTAGGCTCCATACTGGTGCATCAGGACGAGATCATCCCGAACTAAAGCCCCAGCATCGCCCTTATCGTTTCGGGCGTCTCCCCGGCGTCCCGCAGCGCTGCAAGACCGGTGTCGCGTTGGCTTTTGGACAGCTTGCGGCCATCCGGCCCGGGCACCAGCCTGTGGTGGAAGTAGCTCGGCGCGGGCAGTCCCAGCGCCTCCTGCAGGAGACGCTGTACCGAGGTGGCGAAATAGAGATCCTTGCCACGCACGACGTGGCTGATGCCCTGCAGCGCGTCGTCGACCACCACCGACAGGTGATAGCTGGTGGGGATCTCCTTGCGGGCAATGATCACGTCGCCCCATTGCGCGGGCTCGGCCGCAATGTCCGCCGCTGCGGTCATCGCCTCGCTCGACCATTCGCGCCATGCCAGCTGATGTCCCAGTCGCTCGACTGCAGCCGTCGTGTCGAGCCGCCAGGCGAAGGGCACGCCGGCATCGATGCGTCGCTGGCGCTCGCGCTGCGACAGCGTCTTGTCCGTTCCGGGGTAGAGCGGCGCGCCGTCAGGGTCGCGCGGCCAGCTTTTTCCCTTTGCCTCATGCTCGACGATCACTGCCCGGATATCGCCGCGGCTCATGAAGGCGGGATAGACGAGTTCATCCTTTTTGAGGCGCTCGAGCGCTGCTTCATAGTCGCCGAAATGCTCCGACTGCCGGCGCACCGGCTCTTCCCAGCCAAACCCCAGCCAGGCCAGGTCGCGGAAAATGCCGGTTTCGTATTCGGGCGAACAGCGGGTGACGTCGATGTCCTCGATGCGCAGCAGCAACCGACCCCCGCTGCTTGCCGCCATAGACTGATTGGTCAGCGCGGAAAGCGCGTGGCCGAGATGCAGCTCGCCATTGGGGCTGGGCGCGAAACGAAAGACAGGAGCCGTCATGAGCGTTGCGGTTTCGGATTGAACGTTTGCTTTTCCGATTGCTACGTTGCCTGCCCGAAGCTCACAAGACATGCCATGCGCCGCATCTCCAACATCGACGACATCAACAGCGGTCTCGACGCCCTTGTCGCCCTCGATCCCCGGCTCGAGGCGGTGCGGGCCATCGCCGGCGAGGTGCCGCTCCGGCTGACCGAGCCAGGCTTCGCCAGCCTCGCCTCGATCATCGTTTCGCAGCAGGTGTCGACGGCGAGTGCAAAGGCGATCTTCGGCCGGTTCTCGACCCTGGTCGATCCGCTGACGCCGCAAGGCCTGCTTGCCGCAGGCGAGGGCGTGTTCCGTGAGGCCGGCCTGTCGCGCCCCAAGCAGAAGACCCTGCTTGCCGTCGCCAGGGCCGCCGCCGACGGGCTCGACCTCGACGACCTTTGCCGGCTCGACGCACGGGAGGCGATGGCAACCATGGTCGCCATATCAGGTATCGGGCCATGGACGGCCGAGGTCTATCTTCTGTTCGCCGCCGGCCACCCCGACATTTTCCCGGCTCGCGACGTGGCGCTGCAAAGCGCCGTCGGTCATGCGCTGGGCATCGATCCGCGCCCCGGCGAGAAGGCACTGATTCGGCTTGCCGAATCATGGGCGCCATGGCGGGGGGTCGCTTCGAGGCTGTTCTGGGCGTATTATCGGGAAACCCGGGGCCGGGATGCCGCGCCGCCGGCCGGAAATCCCGCCTGATTGCGCGAAATCGCGCATTTTTGACGGGCTTTGTGACCGACAAGCCGCTTCACATTCCTGTCACCTCGGGCTTACAGTATTCGTACCGTTAGGTTCGAGGACCAAGGAGGTAAACGAAGTGACGGTTGCCGTGTCTCCGGATGGGCTTCCAGCGCTGGTGCTGAACGCGGATTATCGCCCGCTCAGCTACTATCCCTTGTCGCTGTGGTCCTGGCAGGATGCGATCAAGGCGGTGTTCCTCGATCGGGTCAACATCGTTGCCGAATACGAGCACGCCGTTTCCTCGCCGACCTTCTCGATGAAGCTGCCCAGCGTGGTCAGCCTCAAGACCTATGTGAAGCCGTCGCGTTATCCGGCCTTCACCCGCTTCAACGTTTTCCTGCGCGACCGCTTTCAATGCCAATATTGCGGCACGCCAGAAGACCTGACTTTCGACCACGTCATCCCGCGCCACAGCGGCGGCGCTACGACGTGGGAAAATGTCGTCGCCGCCTGCTCGCCCTGCAATCTCAGGAAGGGCGGTATGATGCCGGCGCAGGCCAAGATGTGGCCGCTGCAGAAGCCGTTCCAGCCGACGGTGCACGACCTGCACAACAACGGCCGGCTGTTCCCGCCCAACCATCTGCACGAAAGCTGGATGGATTATCTCTACTGGGATGTCGAGCTGGAGCCGTAGAGTTCACCGACTATTCGCCGGATTGGCCGACTGACGCGGTTTTCTGCGCTTCCGGTGCTCAAGGACTTTATGTCCGCTGTGCTTCGGTTCTCGAAAACCATGCCATTCGACTCACCCTGTCGAATTCCTGGCGAACGCTGCGTCAGGTTTGTCTTGATCAAGCCTTCTTGAAAGCCGCACGTAGGGCCACCACCGCCAGAAACGCGCTGGCGAGCACGTTCCAGCCGGCGAAGGACAGGCCGAGCACGCGCAGGGCGGCGTCCTCGCAGCGAGGCGGCACGACGGTGTTGAGCACGTCAAGCAGGCCCTTGCCGCCGGTGTCGACGGTGCCCGAAACGGCCTGGCAGTCGGTCGGGCCGGCCCACCAGCGCCATTCGACACCGGCGTGGTAACCGCCAAGATAGAGGCCGTAGAGCATCAGCAAGCCGCCCAGCGCCAGCAGCGCGCGGGTCAGCCATGACGGCCAGTGCATCGCCGAGGACAGGGCCGCCAGCGCCATCAGCGGCACGCCGACATAGTAGGGCGTGCGCTGCTCGAGGCACAGCTTGCAGGGCATGTAGCCGCCGATGTGCTGGAAGCCGAGTGCGGTGCCGACGACGACTGCCATGGCGACGGCAAGGAAAAGCGCTGTCAGCGTCTGGCTGCGGCCGGTCGTTGAAGTGAGGGAGGTCATTCTTTGGTGCCCAGCTGTTGTTACAGGCAATTGCCGTTCAGTGGAGGTATCTGACGAGAAGATAGAGCAAAATGAGGGCAGCGGCAGCGATGCCGGCCAGCAGTCCCAGTCGCTTCTCGATGAATTCGCGGATCGGCTCGCCATAGGTCCTGAGCAGCCAGGCGAGGAACAGGAAGCGGGCGCCGCGGGCAATAATCGCCGAGACGATGAACCAGCCGAGCGGGAAGCTGACGACACCGGCGAGAATGGTCACCACCTTGATCGGCGGCAGATGCGACAGCCCCGACGTGACGAGCATCAACAGGATGATGCCGGCGCCTGATGACACCTTGAGCGCTTCGAATTCGTCATACTTGCCGTAGAATTCGAGCACGGGCTTGGCGACGGCCTCGAAGGCGTAGTGGCCGATGTACCAGCCGGCAATGCCGCCCAGCACCGAGGCGACCGTAGCGATAATGGCATAGCGGTATGCCTTGTCGGGCCGCGACAGAGCCATCGGCAGGTAAAGCACATCGGCTGGGACGAGGAAGACCGAGCTTTCGACGAAGGCGATGAAGGCCAGCCACCATTCGGCGGATTTCCTTGCCGCGAGTGACAAGGTCCAGTCGTAGAGTCGGCGAAGCATCTGGCCCCCTTGGATTACGCGCTGCCTGTTTAGGAAGAATTGCTGTAGCGCACAATGCGTGAGGCCTTCACGAATGCGAAACCGGCACAGCACGCACAATCTGTCGCACATTCACGCGTCGGGGCAGTTGACGGCAGGGTGCCTGACCGTATAGTCCGCCACCGTTCTGTCCATTTTAGGGCAGGCCCCTATGGCGGAATTGGTAGACGCGCTCGACTCAAAATCGAGTTCCGCAAGGAGTGCTGGTTCGATCCCGGCTAGGGGCACCATTTTATTCGCGGGAGGAGCGGAGACACTTGTCCATGCTCGAACGGCGCGACACCTACGACGCCCTCTATCGCGACTTCCACTGGCGTATCCCTGAGAAATTCAACATCGGCACCGCGGTTTCGGATCGCTGGGCCGCAGTCGATCCCGATCGTCCAGCGCTGCTCGGCTACCGCTCCGAGGGAACAGCCGACACACTGTCCTTCGGCGATCTCGCGCTCCGCTCCAACGCGCTGGCCCATGCCTTGAGGGCACGCGGCGTGCGCCGTGGCGACCGCGTCGCGCTGCTTTTGCCACAGAGCTTCGAGACGGCGATCGCCCATGTCGCCATCTATAAGCTCGGCGCCATCACTGTGCCGCTGGCACTGCTGTTCGGCGTTGAGGCGCTTGAATACCGGCTGCAGACTGCCGGTGTCCGGGCCATCGTCACCAACGGGGCGGGCTTTGCCAAGGTCGGCCTGATCAAGGGCCGCCTGCCGGAACTCGAAACCGTCGTCGTGGTCGACAGCGGCGATGCCAACGACTTCCATCGCCTCATTGCCGATCATTCGCCGGTCTTCGCCGCCGAGGACACGGGGCCCGACGATCCGGCGATGATGATCTTCACCTCGGGCACGACCGGACCGCCCAAGGGTGCGCTGCATGGCCACAGGGTGCTGCTCGGCCATCTGCCCGGCATCCAGATGGCGCAGGAGTTCTTCCCCCAGCCGGGCGACCTGACCTGGACACCCGCCGACTGGGCCTGGGCCGGCGGCCTGCTCAACCTGCTTTTGCCCAGCCTCTATTTCGGCTTGCCCGTGGTCGCTGCGCGTTTCGAAAAGTTCGATCCGGAGGCTGCCCTGTTGCTCGTCGAAAAGACGCGGGTTCGCAATGCCTTCATCCCGCCGACAGCACTGCGCATGCTCAAGACAGTGCCCGACATCCGCAGGCGCTTCCGTCTCGGCCTGCGCAGCATCGGCTCCGCCGGCGAGTCGCTCGGCCGCGAGACTTATGATTGGGCGGCTGCCGAACTCGGGCTCACGGTCAACGAGTTCTACGGCCAGACCGAATGCAACGCGGTGCTCGCCTCTTGCGCTGGCCTTGGCATCACCAAAGGCGGGGCCATCGGCAAGGCCGTGCCTGGCCACCGCGTCGCCATCATCGATGCCGAGGGCCGTCGTGTGCCAATGGGCGAACCCGGTCAGATCGCCATTGCCCGGCCCAACCCGGTGATGTTTCTCGAATATTGGCAGAACCCCGAGGCGACCGAGAAGAAGTTCATCGGCGAGTGGATGACGACGGGCGATCAGGGCATCGAGGACAGGGACGGCTACGTCACCTTCTTCGGTCGCGACGACGATGTCATCACCTCGGCCGGCTTCCGCATCGGCCCCGGCGAGATCGAGGATTGCCTGACCGGCCATCCGGCGGTGGCGCTCGCCGCTGCCGTCGGCAAGCCCGACGCGCTGCGCACCGAGATCGTCAAGGCTTATGTCGTGCTGAAGCCCGATGTCGAGCGCAGTGCTGCACTGGCCGAGGAGATCAAGCTCTGGGTGCGTGAGCGCCTGTCGGCGCACGAATATCCACGCGAGGTCGAGTTCGTCGATTCCATGCCGCTGACCACCACCGGCAAGGTCATCCGCCGGATCTTTCGCGAACGGGCAAAACGCGAGGCGAGGGACGGCGCGGCGCATCCTCTTGGACGCGCAAAGGACAGCGTCGCATCTTGATCTGGTGCATGGTCCTTTCCGAAAATCGAAGCCGATTTTCGGGGCCATGCACTAACGCCGCCTCAGCAGGCCGCGCATGCGGTCGCGCAGCTTGGCGGCGAGCCTGCGCGTCTGGCGATAGAGATGCAGTTGCGAGGCGGCCTGACGCGTGGCACGGTCGACGTCGGGCGTCAAACCGACCACGAAGGTGCCCATCGGCTTGCGCTCGCTCCACATCTTGCTGACCATCGGATGGTCGGGCACGGCGCAGGAATCGGTCATGACGATGTTGGGATCGTCGAGATGCTGGCCAGTCACGCCCATCATCAAGAGCACGCCCGGCGAAAAGGCCGACAGGCTTTCGTCATAGGCGATCTTCCAGGTGTAGGCGACGCCGGCCTCGATGAAGACCACCAGGCTCGCCACGGTGCGGCCATCCAGCGTCAGCGAGTGGACGCGGCAGAGGTCGAGCTCCGACATGCGGTGCACCGCCTCGCGCACAAAAGCGGCGCGATAGCGGTCGATCACCATAGCGGTGCGCTTGCGGCCCTTCCAGCCGGAGGCTTCCAGCGTCAGGAAGCGCTCGATGGCGTCGCGGACATCGTCTTCGCTGCGGGCGACCTGATGCTCGACCTCGCCCTGTTCGGCGAGGCGACGGCCGAGGCGGCGGAATTCCTTGAAGTGACGGTTGCCGAGCGAGGACTTGAGATAGTCGTCGCCCTCGAGGTCGCTTTCGAGGAACGGCCGCTCGAACGCGCCTGTCAGTACCAGCGGCAGGCCCCTGGTCTCGGCGACCGAGCGCAGCATGCGTGCGACCGCGCCGTCGAGGCGCATGTCGGGCAGCACGAACACCTTGGGCAGCTTGAGATGCGGTCGCGCCAGCATGGCGAAGAAATCCTCGATCACGCCTTCGGGGTCGTCGCGGTCGATCAGGGGCGTGCCTAGTGGCCCGAACGGGCTCGACCAGGTCCGCATGACCGGCACGCCCAGCGGGATCGCCGGTTTCTCGACCGAATAGGGCACCAGAAGGCGTAGCCGGCTGCGGTATTCGTTGCCGTCGCGGATGACGGCGAGCCTGACCTCGCGGTCCTCCAGCCTCGGCATGGCAGGTGCCAGGAAACGCGGGTTGAAGAAGACGTTGGGCTCGATGGTGCGGGCGCTGAGATGGTCCAGCTCTTCCACCAGGTCGAAGCCGGCAGAGGCCGGGTAGATGGCGAGCCGGCGCAGGGGCCTGTCGTTGGCGACCAGCTCCATATGGGCCGCATCGGACGCATTGGTGGCAGCACCGGCAAGGCCGGCAATCATGGTGCCGGCGGGGCCGCCGCTGGTCTCCTCGAGAAGCGGGATGGCAACCATCACACGGCCTCCGTCTTGTGCCTGGCGGGAATGAAGATGAGCATGACGATGCCGAGGCGGCGCCACACGGTAAATGACAGCGCGCTCGCTTCGAAGATCATCGCGGCCGACGTCGAGATCGCCGCACCCCAGAGGCCGAGCGTCGGGATCAGCACGACGTTGAGGCCGATGTTGATGGCGAGCGTTGCGGCATAGACGACGGCGCAGACATTCTGGTTGCCGCTCATGGTCAAAAGGCTTTCGCAGGGACCGACTGCCGAGCGCGCCACGACGGCTGCCACCAGCAGGAACAACAGCGGATAACCGGCGTCGAATTCCGGGCCGAACAGGAACAGCAGCGGCTTGCCGAGCAGCAGCACGAGAAGACCCATCAGCAGCGACGGCCAGAACGTCCACGACACGGTCTCGCGGGCGAAGCCAGCGAGCCTTGCCGTGTCGCCGTGGCTGAACTGGGCGTAACGCTGGGCAACGCCGGCCTTGACGGCGAAATAGACGAAATGAACCAGCGCCAGCGTCTTCACCGTGGCGAAGTAGACGGCCACCTTGTCCGGCTCCATGTAGAAGCCGACCATCAGCACGTCGGCATTGGTGAGCAGGAAGAAGAAGCTTTCGACCAGGAAGATCGGCAGCGAGATCTTCAGCCAGTAGCCCAGCTTGATGGTGCGTGGTCCGGCCGGGACACGCTTGTCGGTGCGGGCGGTGACGCGCACAAGCTGACTGACTGTTGTGATGTAGGAGGCGATGATCGAGGCGATCACAGCGTTGGCCGCGGTTGGCGCGTAGCCGAGCCAGATCATCATCGCCATGAACACAAGCATCAGTACCGGGCGAGTGATGTAGGTCGGCACCAGCGCGGCAAAGCCCCAGGAGTTGGCCCGCGCCAACCCTTGCAGCACGTCGGACAGCGCGATCATCGGCAGGCAGAACATGCCGAGCATGAAGGGGATGACATAGTAGCTCTCGATCATGCCCGAGGACAGCCAGACGCCGGCGATGCCGATCGCGGCGATGATGCTCGAGGCCACCAGTGTGAACAGGCGGCTGGCCAGAAGCACGCCGCGCAGTTCGGCCAGCATGCCTTTTTCACGGTATTCGGGGATGAAGCGGATGACGGAGGTGTGGAAGCCGAAGCAGGACAGCGAGCCGACGATCACCATCGCCACCCACACCAGCACGAAGATGCCGTATTCGAAGCTGCCCATCCAGCGCGCCAGGAGCACCTGGCTGACGAAGGCGATGGCGGCGCTGACGATGCGGACGGCGAAGGCAAACAGCGACATGCGTCCGGCTTCGCCGCGTTCGTCGGTGCTGAACAGCACCGCGTCGACACGGTGCAGGAGCGGCATTGCGCGCGAGGCAATCGGCCCCGGCAGCAACCGCTCCGCCGTCATCGCTGCGGAAAAACGCACTCCATACACTCCAGTTTCCGCTGTTTTCGCTGACGGGTCTAACCGAGAGCGATTAAGAAACGGTTGGGTGGAGCTGCGGGGGAGGGGCGGTTGATCTCGGAAGACGAACGCAAATCGATGCTGAGGGCCCATTCGATCGGTCCGACGATGATCCGCTATCTCGAGGAAATCGGCATCGAAAGACTGGCTGAGTTGCGCGGAGCCGATCCGCAGGAAATCGCCATGCGCATGAACATCGCGCTCGGCCGCCGGCATATCAACAGCATGGGTGTTGCGGCGCTGCGCAACCTGATCGAATTGGCCGACAGCGAGGCCGGCTGAGCCGCATGCCCAAAACAAAACGGCGGCCCAAGGGCCGCCGTCTCAAATCAGTGTCGTCGCTGCCGATCAGGCGAAGGTGCCGTGGCAGTGCTTGTACTTCTTGCCCGAACCGCAGGGGCAGGCCTCGTTGCGGCCGACGCGGCCCCAGGTCGAGGGATCGTTGGGGTTGCGGTCTTCGGCGGCGACCACGCGGCTGTCGGCAAGCACGGCCACCGAGCCTTCGCCGAAATCGTCCTCGCCGGTCGTGCCGTCGATGTGATGGCCGAACATCTCGGGCGCTTCCGGCGGCGGGGCGTCCGCGGCCTGGCGCACCAGTTCGACGCGCATCAACTGCTGGGTCACGGCCTGGCGGAGATTGCCGAGCATCGCCTGGAACAGCTCGAAGGCTTCGCCCTTGTACTCGTTCAGCGGGTCACGCTGGGCGTAGCCGCGGAAGCCGACGACCGAGCGCAGGTGGTCGAGATTGACCAGGTGCTCGCGCCACAGGTGGTCGAGCGTCTGCAGCACCACGGAGCGTTCGACATAGGTCATGACGTCGGGGCCGAAGCGCTCGGCGCGGTCGGCAGCTGCCTGGTTGGCGGCGGCGGTGATGCGCTCGTGCACCTCTTCCTCGGCGATGCCTTCTTCCTTGGCCCATTCGTCGACCGGCAGGTCGAGATTGAGGTTCTGAAGAACGCTTTCCTTGAGGCCGGCCACGTCCCACTGCTCGGCATAGGCGTTTTCGGGGATGTGCTTGGCGACCAGGTCGTCGATCACGTCGTTGCGCATTTCGGCAACGGTATCCGACAGGCTCGTCGCATCCATCAGCTCGATGCGCTGCTCGAACACCACCTTGCGCTGGTCGTTCTGCACGTCGTCATATTTGAGCAGGTTCTTGCGGATGTCGAAGTTGCGCGCCTCGACCTTCTTCTGGGCCTTTTCCAGTGCCTTGTTGATCCAGGGGTGGATGATGGCCTCGTCTTCCTTGAGGCCAAGTTTCTGCAGCATGCCGTCCATGCGCTCGGAGCCGAAGATGCGCATCAGGTCGTCCTGCAGAGACAGGAAGAACTTCGAGCGGCCCGGATCGCCCTGGCGGCCCGAACGGCCACGCAGCTGGTTGTCGATGCGGCGGCTTTCATGGCGTTCGGTGGCCAGCACGTAGAGGCCGCCTGCGGCCAGGGCCTTTTCCTTGAGACGGGCGACGTCTTCGCGGATCGCCTTTTCACGGGCGCTGCGCTCGGGGCCTTCAGGCAGGTCGGCGAGCTCCTCGGCGATGCGCATGTCGGCGTTGCCGCCGAGCTGGATGTCGGTGCCGCGGCCGGCCATGTTGGTGGCGATGGTGATCGCGCCGGGCTTGCCGGCCTGGGCGACGATCGAGGCTTCGCGCTCGTGGTGACGGGCGTTCAGCACCTCGAAGTTCTTGAAGCCGTCCTTGCGCAGGCGCTCGGCCAGCTGCTCGGACTTCTCGATCGAGGTGGTGCCGACGAGCGTCGGCTGGCCCTTGGCGTTGGCCTCGCGGATCTCGCGGACGATCGCCTTGTACTTCTCCTCGACGGTCCGGTAGACCTCGTCGTCCTCGTCGATACGGCTGACAGGCAGGTTGGTCGGAACCTCGGTCACGTCGAGATTGTAGATGTTGCCGAATTCTTCCGCTTCCGTCAGCGCCGTACCGGTCATGCCGGCGAGCTTTTCGTACATGCGGAAGTAGTTCTGGAAGGTAACCGAGGCCAGCGTCTGGTTTTCCGGCTGGATCGCCACGTGTTCCTTGGCTTCGAGTGCCTGGTGCAGGCCTTCCGAGAAACGGCGGCCCGGCATCATGCGGCCGGTGAACTCGTCGATGATGACGATTTCGCCGTCCTTGACGATGTAGTCCTTGTCCTTCTGGAACAGGCGATGGGCCTTCAGCGCGTTGTTGACGTGATGGACCATGGCGACGTTCTCGACGTCGTACAGCGACTCGCCCTTGAGCAGGCCGGCGGCGCGCAGCAGGTTCTCCATCTTCTCGGTGCCTTCTTCGGTGAAGATGGCAGTCTTCTGCTTCTCGTCGACCTCGTAGTCGGACGGAACCAGGTTGAGAAGGAAGGCGTCGACCGTGTTGTACATTTCCGAGCGGTCCTCGAGCGGACCGGAAATAATCAGCGGCGTGCGGGCCTCGTCGACCAGGATCGAGTCGACTTCGTCGACGATCGCAAAGAAGTGACCGCGCTGCACCATCTGGGCGCGCTCGTACTTCATGTTGTCGCGCAGGTAGTCGAAGCCGAGCTCGTTGTTGGTGGCGTAGGTGATGTCGCAGGCATAAGCTTCGCGGCGCTCCTCGTCGGACAGGCCGTGCACGATGATGCCGACCGACAGGCCGAGGAACTTGTAGAGACGGCCCATCCATTCGGCGTCGCGGCGGGCGAGGTAGTCGTTGACGGTGACGACGTGCACGCCCTTGCCGGTCAGGGCATTGAGGTAGACGGGCAGGGTGGCGACGAGCGTCTTGCCTTCACCGGTGCGCATCTCGGCGATGCCGCGGCCGTGCAACACCATGCCGCCGATCATCTGGACGTCGAAGGGACGCATGCCGAGCGCGCGCTTGGCGCCTTCGCGCACCGTGGCGAAGGCCGGGACCAGAAGGTCGTCGAGCGAGGCGCCGTTGGCGATGTCCTGGCGGAACTGCTCGGTCCGCGCCCGAAGCTGGTCGTCGGTCAGCGCCTGCAGTTCATTTTCCATTGCAGTGATCGCTTCCACCCGGGGCCGGGTCGACTTGACGCGGCGGTCGTTGGAGGAACCGAAAATCTTACGGGCGAGACCGCCGAGACTGACCATCAAGTGGTCCTTTCAATTCGAATGAAGCCGACTGTCCGCCGGCCGAACCTGCCTGGGAACATAGGGTGGCAGACTCAACACGAAAAGCGCCCGGAAAAACCCTTCTGGACGCGAAGACGATGGACAGATAAGAGGGGGCACAACTTATGTCAACGTTGCAGAGAGCCTGCCGGAGACGCCAAATTCCGCCACATTCGCGTTGATTTGGATGCGCGGTCATTACCCACCGGAGAGTCTAGATGTCTTTTTCGTTCCGTAGCGCCTCGCTTGCCCGTATCGGGCTCGCTGCCGGGCTCGTAGCGCTGTCGTCGCTTCCGCTCGCAGCGCAGGAGAGCGCTCCTGCTGCCCAGCCGGCGGCGCCTGCCGCGGCAGCGGTTGATCCGAACGCGGTCGTTGCGACCGTCAACGGCCAGCCGATCACCGAAGCCGACATCACGCTCGCCGAAGGCGACCTTGGCGCCCAGTTCGGCCGCCTGCCGCCCGAGCAGCGCCGTGCGGCGGCTCTTTCCTCGATCATCGAGATCCGCCTGATGGCAGCCCAGGCCGTCACCGAAGGCCTCGACAAGGCGCCTGAGTTCCAGCGTCAGATGGCGTTTCTGACCCAGCGCGCCCTGCATGGCGAACTGGTCGACAAGGATGTTGCCGGCAAGATCACCGACGAGGAGATCCGCGCACGCTACGACAAGGAAATCGCCGCCCAGACCCCGGTCAACGAGGTTCATGCCCGCCACATCCTGGTGAAGACCAAGGAAGAGGCCGACGCGATCATCAAGAAGCTGGACGGCGGCGAAGACTTCCAGAAGCTCGCCAACGAAAACACCACCGACCCCAGTGGCAAGACCTCGGGCGGCGATCTCGGCTTCTTCGGCCCTGGCCAGATGGTGCCGGAGTTCGAGAAGGCAGCGTTCGCTCTCGAAATCGGCGCCTACACCAAGGAGCCGGTGCAGAGCCAGTTCGGCTGGCACATCATCAAGGTCGAGGACAAGCGTACCCAGCAGCCGCCGGCATTCGAGGCGGTCAAGGAGCAGGTCAAGTCGCTGGTGATCCGCGAGAAGTATGTCGAGCTGGTCAAGAAGGTCCGCGGCGAAGCTAAGGTCGACGTCACCGACCCGGAACTCAAGAAGGCCATCGACGCCATCGACGCGCAGAAATAATCCAGCGTCGAACGGATTTCACAAAGGGCGGTGCCTCCGGGCGCCGCCCTTTTTCGTTGCGGGTTGCCGCAACTTGATCGGCCCGTCTGGCGTGTTCTCACCTTGCCGGTGGCCGAATGACCTCGGACATTGCCATTGGCAGAGTAAGCTTTCTCGGTTGTGCCGAGCCCGAACGCGCCGCTTGGAGGAATGTCGCATGCCGTCGGCCGAACTGATCCTCGCGTTCCTCGCCACCGCGGCGATCTTCGCCTTCATTCCCGGACCGGCGATGCTCTACGCCGCCGCCCAGACATTGGCTCGTGGACGACGCTCCGGCTTCATGGCGGCACTCGGCATCCATATCGGCGGCTATTTCCACGTCATTGCAGCTGCCGCCGGCCTGTCGTTCCTGTTCCATGCCGTTCCGTGGCTCTATCTGGCCGTCAAGCTCGCCGGTGCCGCCTATCTCGTCTGGCTGGGCATCTCGATGTTCCGTGGCCGCAAGCAGGGCGATTTCGATCCATCAGGCATCGGCCAGAAATCCGGTCGTCGCGCCTTCGTCGAAAGCGTCGCGGTCGAAGTGCTCAATCCCAAGACGGCCATCTTCTTCATGGCCTTCCTGCCGCAGTTCATCGACGCATCAGCCGCGTTCCCTGTCTGGGCTCAGTTCCTGATCTTCGGGATACTGGTCAACACCATGTTCACCGTCGCCGACATTGTCGGCGTGGTCTTGGCCGGCTTCCTGATAGGCCGCCTGCGGCGGTCGAGCCGGGCGCAAAGGCTGATGCAGCGCGCCGGCGGTGCCGTGCTCGTCGGCCTCGGCGTGCACGTCGCACTGCAACGGAGCTGACGCGCAGCCGGCAGGCCTCAGCGATATTTTGTCGAGGCCATGAAGTCCGCGTCGCTGCCGGCGGCCAACGCTCCGGCAAATTCCGGAACACGCAGCAGGACCATCATCGCCCAGAACAGTGGCCAGTCGGCCGGGCGGCAGAACTGGCTGCCCACCGCCTTGGCCGTCCGGCGGTTCTCGTTGAAGGATGCTGCCACCGCACTCAGCGCCGCGCTCAGCCTGTTGCGATCAGGCGCCTTGCGCAGCTTCATCCGCGCATGTTGGTAGCCCTTGTTGCGCCTGACGTCCCAGAGAAACGGCAGGCCCTCATAGGCATGGATCGACACGGCCCGGGCGTCCAGGTCCATAACGACGCCGTCGTGGATCATCGCATTCTGCCTCACATGAGCGCTGACGAATGGCCCGAGCTTGGCCTCGTATGGGTAACGCTCCAGCAGCGGCCGCTTGTAGAGTGCGCCATTGTTGCTGACATGGGCGATCCGGCCTTGCCCGTCCCGGCATTCGAGGAAGCCGCGGTCGAGCAGCGACATCACGCGCTTCATCATCGTCTCGTCGCCATAGGATGTGCGTCCGGAAATCGCCTCCACCTGGGGCCGTTGCACCAGTGACGTGTAGAGCGTGGCAAGCCAACCCGGTCTGGGCAGGCAGTCGGCCTCGACGACGGCGACGAGCTGATGGCTGCAGTGGCTAAGGCCTGCGTCCTTCAGCTGCGATGATTCATGGGAGTTGTGGGTGGCAATTGTGACGGACGTGCCCAGATGGCTGATCAGCGGGTCGTTTTCGATCCCGGATGCATGGCCGGTGGGTAGCATCACGACGATCTCTGCCGGGATGCCGTTCGCATCTCGTCCGTAGGCCCGAAACGCCCGTCGCAATTCGGCGTCGCCATCGTCGGTTAAATAGTCGGAAACGATGATCAGGCTGACAGGCAGCACGGGCGGCGTAAGCGATGTCATCTGGTCTCAGGCTTTGATGCCGTGCACGATCACGCGGATCGCCTTGCGCAGCGTGGCGTCGTCTTCGTCGAGGCGGCCGGTCAGGAGATGCACCCAGGCATAGGATGACACCATGTCGGCGATCTGGCTCGGCTCGATGTCGGCGGCCACTTCGCCACGCGCCTTGGCGCGCTCGATCAGCTTGCCGGTGTGGGCGCGGCGGCCGGCGGAGTATTCGGCGAGGGCCTCGGCGGCCGCAGGGTCCTGCTGGGCCTCGGCCACGAGCGAGCGGAAGATGTTGCCGGCTGGTGTGTCGCGCCACTGCGAAAACAGGCTTTTGGCGAAGATGAACAGGTCTTCCTCGATGGCGCCGGTGTCCGAATAGGTGATGTCGCGCTTCTGGCGCTGGTAGACCTCGAGCAGAAGCGCGGTCTTGCTCGACCACCAGCGATAGATCGTCGGCTTGCCGGCCCGGGCGCGGCGGGCGACGGCCTCGATGGAAAAGCCTGAATAGCCGTTTTCGATCAGCACCGCCTCTGCCGCCTCGAGGATGGCTTCGGCGCTTTCAAGGCTGCGGCGCGCGCCGATCGATTTCCGCGTGGCTTCCGGTTCAGTGGCCATCTGGGTCTCCGTTCGAGGACAATCCTTACACCACCTCTTGACGAAACGAAACGGCCCGTTTTATTTAACGAAACGTTTCGTTCCGATGGAGTTTGAAATGACCGCTTCCGCAACACGCTTCTCCCGTCCGCGCTTCGCCCTCATGGTGCTGCTCGGCGTCTATCCGCTGATCACGGCACTTCTCTACCTCGTCATGCCGCTGACCGAGGGCTGGTCGATCTGGCAGCGTACGCTCGTCATCGCGCCGATCATGGTCGGTTCAATGATCTGGGGCCTGATCCCCAGCGTCCAGCGCCTGTTCCGCCGCTTTCTCAATCCGGCGGTGAATTGAGGCTTGGACCACGTCTTCGTGAGGCAAAACGCCTTGCGAAGCCTCGCGCTATCGGGCAAACGGTGCCGATCTCAACCGTTTCCCGAGCCCGCAGAGGTTCCCTGATGTCGACAGCCGTTTCCCCGCTCGCCCCCAAGAAATACCCCAAGATGCCCGCCATCGAAGGCGTGCGCATCGCCACTGCCGAGGCGGGGATCAAGTACAAGGGCCGCACCGACGTGCTGGCCATGGTGTTCGACGAGGGCACGGCTGCTGCCGGCGTCTTCACCCGCTCCAAGTGCCCGTCGGCGCCTGTCGACTTCTGCCGCCAGAACCTCGCGGGCGGCAAGGCGCGCATCCTGGTGGTCAATTCCGGCAACGCCAATGCCTTCACCGGCAAGAAGGGCCGCGAAACGACCTCTCTGACCGGCCAGGCCGCGGCAAAGGCCGCCGGCTGCACCCCAGGTGATGTCTTCCTCGCTTCCACCGGCGTCATCGGCGAGCCGCTCGATGCCGGCAAGTTCAGCCACCTGCTGTCGGGCATGGTCAAGGATGCCAGGCCTGACCAGTGGACCGAGGCCGCCAAGGCGATCATGACCACCGACACCTATCCCAAAGTGGTCACCGCAACCGTCAAGCTTGGCGATGCCGACGTCACCATCAACGGCATCGCCAAGGGCGCCGGCATGATCGCGCCCGACATGGCGACCATGCTGTCCTTCGTCGCCACCGACGCGCCGATCGCGGCAGAGGTGCTGCAGGACATGCTGTCGCGCGGCACCGCCAAGACCTTCAATGCGGTCACCGTCGACAGCGACACCTCGACCTCCGACACGCTGATGCTGTTTGCCACCGGGGCTGCGGCCAAGCGCGGCGCGCCCAAGATCACCGATCCCAAGGATGCCCGCCTCGGCGCCTTCCGTCGGGCGCTCAACAAGATGCTGAAGACGCTCGCCATCCAGGTGGTGCGCGACGGCGAAGGCGCGCGCAAGCAGATCGAAGTCACTGTTACCGGCGCCAAGTCGGCACGCTCGGCCAAGCGCATTGCGCTGTCCATAGCCAATTCGCCGCTGGTCAAGACCGCCGTTGCCGGCGAGGATGCCAATTGGGGCCGCGTCGTCATGGCCGTCGGCAAGGCCGGCGAGCCGGCCGACCGCGATCTGCTGTCGATCTGGTTCGGCGACAACCGCCTCGCCCACAATGGCGAGCGCGACACGAACTATTCGGAAGAGGCGACATCGGCCTATATGAAGGGCGACAACGTCGTCATCCGTGCCGACATCGGTATCGGCCGTGGCAAGGCGACCGTGTGGACCTGCGACCTGACCAAGGAATATGTCGCCATCAATGGCGACTACCGGAGCTGACGTGAACCAGAACCACCCGTCGCACGAACTGGCGATCGTCCGCCGCTACGAGGCGGCGGGCTTCCGCGCCTGGCCGGCGGCGGCCGTCCACTATGACGGCACCTGGCTTGTGCGGCTGACGGCAGGCCACCCGGCCAAGCGGCTCAACTCCGTCAATCCGCTCGATCCGGCCGACATCCGCAACATTCCCGACCGCATTGCGCGCGCCGCCAGGCGCTTCGAGGCCTATGGCCGGCCGCTGACCTTCCGCATGTCGCCTTTGTCGGGGCCGATGATCGCTGCCCATCTCGACCGCGAGCGCTGGAGCGTATTTGCCGAATCCATGGTGATGCGCCTGTCGCTCGACGACGGTCTTGTCGACGGCGCCATGGACCAGATCCCGCTCAAGGACATCGGCCGCTTCGTCACGGCCTCGATGGCGGTCCACGGCCTTGATGCATCGCTCCGTCCCGGCCTGTCCGAGATCATCGGCGCCATCCAGCCGGAAGCCGGCATGTTCGTGCTCGAGCAGAACGAACAGCCGGTGACGTCGGCCATCTGCGTGCACGACAACGATCTGGCCGGCTTGTTCGAGATCGCCACGACAGAGGCCGAGCGCGGCAAGGGTTTTGGCCGCAGGCTCATCCTGTCGGCGCTGAAATGGGCCCGTCTGCGCGGCGCCCGCCAGGCCTGGCTGCAGGTCGAGGCTTCCAACGCGGAAGCGCTGCGCCTCTACACCAAGATGGGCTTCAAGGAAGTCTATCGCTATCACTATCGCCGCCCGCCGGAGGCCTGAAGTGTCTTACAAGCCAAAACGCATGCTGCTGGTCGCCGCCTGCGCGCTCGTCGATGCCGACGGCCGCGTGCTGCTGGCGCAGCGTCCCGAGGGCAAGCAGCTCGCTGGCCTGTGGGAATTTCCCGGTGGCAAGGTTGAACCGGGCGAGACGCCCGAAGAGACGATCATCCGTGAATTGCACGAAGAGATCGGCATCGAGACCAAGGCCGCCTGCCTCGCACCGCTGACCTTTGCCAGCCACAGCTATGACGACTTTCATCTGCTGATGCCGCTCTATGTCTGCCGGCGTTTCACCGGCACGCCCGAGCCCAGGGAAGGGCAGGCGTTGAAGTGGGTCAGGCCCAAGCAGATGCGCGACTATCCGATGCCGCCGGCCGACGAACCGCTGATCCCGTTCCTGATCGACCTGCTGTGAAACCGGCATATTAGCCAGCGTTAAGGCAAAGTTTATCCAATCGTGAAAAATTGAAGCGTGGCCGCTTGTCTCGGCTGCGCGTCGACATTCTTTCGCGGGGACTTTGCCGATGCAGGCCGATGAGGAGTGGGATCTGATCCGGCCCGAGCGCCAGTCCACTGCGGTCAGGGCGACTGCCGGCATCCTGCGCGTCACCTTGCTGTTCGGCTTTGTCGCCGTTGCAATGGCGCTCATCGTCACGCCGCTGCTCGAGGGCAGGACGCGGCCGCAGATCGGCCAGGCCCGCTTCGACGGCCTCGACTTCACCGCCACAGGCGCGATTGCCCGTTCGTCGAACTATACCTTGCGCCGCAGCGTCCTTCAGCAGTCGCCGCAGGCGCTGTGCGTCATCTACGAAAACGGCAGGCGTTCCGGCCAGTGCGGCTAGGCTTCTTGAATCGGACAGATGGCCTTCATCGCCCGTTAAGCCTGTGTCGTTAACCTTCCTTAATCAGTGGCCGCTATGGTCCAATAGCAACGAGACGGGTGGACGCGACCGATGATCTGGCGATTCCTGAAAGACGAGCGCGGTGCTACGGCCATCGAATATGGCTTGATCGCAAGCCTGATCGGTCTGGCGATCGTCGGCAGCTTTTCGCAGCTGGCCGATCAGCTCCAGGCGCTTTGGGGCGACAACAACGGGGAAATCCAGAAGGGCCTGAACAAGTACTAGGTCACTTGTTCCCGTCTTCGCCCAGCGCCTTGGCGAGCGACACCTGCGCCGATCCGGGCTTGAGCGGCTTCTGCTGCGACGGGTCGGGCGCCCAGCCCGAAAGCCACACAAAGGAAAAGCTCGCCCGCACCCGTCCGTCGGGGTCGGAAAAGCGCTCGGCATAGATCTCAGCCGCCCGATGGAACAGCCGCCGTGTCGAGGGCCTGCGCGGCCGGTCGGCGAGCGCGCTGGTCGCCCCCATTGCCCGGAGATCGGCCATCAGCCCGAACATGGTGTCGTAGCGCACAGTCACCGTCTCGACATCGGCGACAGGCAGGGCAAACCCCGCTCTCTGCAGCAGGCCGCCGGCATCGCGCACATCGGTGAAGGGGATGACGCGCGGGCTCGCACCGCCGGTCAGTTCGGTTTCTGCCGCAAGCAGGCTCTCGCGCAGCTCCACGAGTGTGCCCGCGCCGGCCAGGACACCGAGAAACAGCCCGTCCGGTTTCAGCGCACGCCGGATCTGGATCAGCTGGCCGGGAATGTCGTTGGCTTCCTGCAGCGCCAGCAGCGAAACCGCCAGATCGATGCTCGCCGGTTCGAGCGCAATCGTCTCAGGATCGGAAATTACGCCCGGGCCGCCGCCGAGAAACGCCGCGTCCGCCTCGACGCGCTGCACGTCCGCCACCTTGCCACTCGCGGCCAGAACGGCCGTCGCCGCCGGGCTGACGCCGAAGATCGCGGCCCCATGCTCGAACTTGCGCTCGACGGTCGCCAGCCTGTCGGCGAGGTCTTCCGCCGCGCGCGCCACCAGGAAGTCGGCACCGGCAACAGGGTGCGCCAGCGCCCGTCGGCGGTGCGCGATCACGAGACTGGCGTCGAAGATGGCTTGCACGTGCTGTCGTCCTTCGTTGCCGGTTTGCCGTCATGGCCGACCGGACTGCCGCGCATGCCTCCGGAGCCGGAATCGACTTTCGGATGGGATCATGCGCAAATTCAGCTGTCGCGCCCTTGCATCGAGGCGCGGCATTGCAGGTGAAGTGGCCGATCCTATGCCGGAGATCAAGAGCCTCGCCCACGCTGTCGCTGCCTGGCCGGCGCGGATGCTGTTTCCGCCGGTCTGTGCCGGCTGCCGTCGCCAGATCATCCAGCCCGGCGCGTTGTGCGGCGCCTGTTGGCCCAGCCTGCGTTTCCTCGAAAAGCCGTGGTGCGAGGTCATGGGAACGCCTTTTGCTCATGATTTCGGTGTCGGCTTCCTCTCCGCCGAGGCTATCGCCAACCCGCCGCCCTTCGCCCGCGCCCGTGCGGCGGTCGCCTATACCGGCGTCGCACGGCGCATGGTCCAGGGCCTCAAATTCCACGACCGCACCGATCTCGGGCCGTGGATGGCGCGCTGGATGGTGCGCTCAGGCGCTGAACTCGTCGCCGATGCCGAAGTCGTCGTGCCGGTGCCGCTGCACTGGCGCCGCTTTCTGTGGCGGCAGTTCAACCAGTCGGCGGAACTCGCCCGCAACGTCGCCAAGCTTGCCGGCCTGCCGTTCGCGCCGACTGCGGTCCGCCGGATCAGGCGCACGCGCCAGCAGGTCGGTCTCGGGCACCGCGAGCGTGAAGACAACGTGCGCGCTGCCTTTGTCGTTCCCTCCGAGGCCGAGATCGACGTCAGGGGGCGGCGGGTGCTGCTCGTCGACGACGTCTACACGACGGGCGCTACGGTGGCCGCAGTGACACGGGCTTTGAAGAAAAGCGGGGCGAGTGCCGTCGACGTGCTGACGTTTGCCCGCGTCCTGCCTGGGGACTTCCGGCCCGACGATCAGGACACTATATAGTCGACCAAGGACAACAGGGTTCTGCCATGGTCGACGTCACCATCTATACCCGCATGATGTGCGGCTACTGCACGGCGGCAAAGCGCCTTCTCGAACGGAAGGGCGTTGCATTCACCGAACATGACGCTAGCTTCTCGCCCGAGCTTCGGCAGGAAATGGTGACGCGCGCCAAGGGGCGGGCGACCTTTCCGCAGATTTTCGTGGGCAATGTGCATGTCGGCGGTTGCGACGACCTGCACGATCTCGACGCAGAGGGCCGTCTCGACGGACTTCTTGCAACCGGTTCGCTAGGCTGAGGACGAACGATGACGATTTTCAAGGCGGCTGCGGTTCAGATGCGTTCCGGCAAGGAGCCGGCGCGTAATGTCCGCGATTTCGAAGCGCTGGTGCGCGAGGCAGCAGGCCAGGGTGCGACCTATGTCCAGACGCCGGAGATGACAGGCGCCATCGTCGGCGACAAGGATGCCCGTGCCGCGGCGTTCACGTCGGAGGACAAGGACCTCGTCGTCGCCTCGGGCCGCAAGCTTGCGGCCGAACTTGGCATCCATCTCCATGTCGGCTCGACCGCGATCGTGCGTGCCGACGGCAAGCTCGCCAACCGCGCCTTCCTGTTCGGTCCTGACGGTGCGACGGTCGCCGTCTACGATAAGATCCACATGTTCGACGTCGATCTCGACAATGGCGAGAGCTGGCGTGAATCCTCGGCCTATGAGCCAGGCAGGGAAGCCGTCGTCGCCGACACGGCACTCGGCAAGTTCGGCTTCGCCATCTGCTACGATCTGCGCTTCCCGCAGCTGTTCCGCGCCGAGGCGCTGGCCGGCGCCGAAGTGCTGACTGCTCCTGCGGCCTTCACCCGCCAGACCGGCCTTGCCCATTGGCATGTGCTGCTGCGCGCACGGGCCATCGAAAACGGCGCTTTCGTCATAGCCTCCGCCCAAGGCGGCAAGCACGAGGACGGCCGCGAGACCTTCGGCCATTCGCTGATCATCGATCCCTGGGGGCGTATCCTCGCCGAGGCCGCGCATGACGAACCCGGTGTCATCATTGCCGAGATCGACACGCGCCATTCCTCCGATGCGCGCAAGAAGATCCCCAATCTCAAGAACGCGCGCGAATTCGGCGTGGCGCTCCGTCAGGCAGGTGAGGGGGCTTTGAGAGGCGCCGCATCTTGATCCGCTTTTCCCTTCATTGCGACCATGCACATGACTTCGAAGGATGGTTCCGCAGCAACGACGACTTCGAGACCCAGCTCAAGCGCGGCTTCGTCTCTTGCCCGGAATGTGGTTCGCAGAAGGTCGAAAAGGCGCTGATGGCGCCTGCGGTCTCGACTTCGCGCAAGCAGGAGAAGATCGCACTCGCTCTGGGCGACGAACAGCGCAAGGCGATGGCGGCCCTGAAGGAGCTGTCCGAAAAGGTGCGCCAGAACGCCGAGAATGTCGGCGACAAGTTTGCCGAGGAGGCGCGCAAGATTCATTTCGGCGAGACCGAAGCCCGCGGCATCTACGGTGCTGCAACGCTCGACGAGGCAAGGGGCCTCGCCGAAGACGGCATCGACTTCATGCCGCTGCCGGTTTTTCCCGACGACCGGAACTAAGCCTTCTCCCCTTGTGGGAGAAGGTGCCGCGCAGGGGCGGATGAGGGTGCTGGACGGAGCGCGGCCTTCCACGTTCAGAAATACCGTATTGCAGACTATCCTTACCCCTTCATACCAATTGCTAACTCGAGATGATGCTGGAGGGTACAAAGCCCTTAGCTATTTTCGCACACGAACGCGTCGAGGGTTCGAGAAGTGCGATGCGCTGGCCGGTTGCAGGAGCCCAACTCGCGCCGGGAATTCGCGACCTCACCCACCCGCCAGATCAAACGCCTTGCGCAATGTGATCGGCGCCGAGTTGCGCCAGGCGGTCGTCAATGCGCTGCGCAACGTCTTCTCGTCGGTCTCGGCCAGCATCACCCGCGTCCAGCCCTGCTTGCCCCAACCGCCGTCCACCGGCCGGAAGATTGCCGGTTCGGCCGCGCACATCATCTCCTGCTGGTCGCGCGTCAGCTTGATCACCGCGTTGCCGTCCTCGGGCAGGGTGGCGAAGACGCGGTCGCGGACGCGGAAGTCGGGCTTGTCGAAATGCGATTTCTCGGCCGCCCCGGGCAGTTCCAGGGCGATCCGTCTGACATCCTGAAATGTCATGGCTATCGATCCGGTCATGGCAACCCTAATGTTGAGGATCGCAGTGGGCGACGCAAGTCGGCGCGGCCCATCTGCCGTTACACCCGCGACCAAGGCGCGGCACAAAAACTAGATATCAGTCGCGTTCGCCCGCAGGATCAAGCTGCGGATGGCGGCGGCGATGGGTGGCGGCGGCGCGCGCTGCTTGCTCGTAGATGCCTGTCACAAGTTCCAACGTGTGCGCTGCGTCCGCCAGCTTGGCAGCCAGGTCGGGCACGCGGGTCACCGCATCGATGAGCAGGACCGAGCGGATGTCAGCATAGCGTTCTGTGACGCGATGGCCGAGCGGGGTTACCTCATAAGTGACGCCGGTCCGACCGCTGCCGGTGCGCTTGACGAAGCCGCCCTTGATCAGCTTGCGCAGGCTGTACTGGATGTTGGGAATGTCCTCGCGATTGGTCATATGGGCGAGGTCGTGGATTGTCTTGGGCCGGTCGTTCATCCTGATGACGTGCAGCAAGGCATTCTCCGCGCCGGTCGCCGAGAATTCGATCACGGTGGCAAGGCATTCCGCCTGCCAGCGGCCGAACGCCTCGTAGGAACGCATCAGCGCATATTCCACTTCGGTGACGTCGATTTCGAGCGGCGTCCGGGCAAGGTGCCAGCCGCGGTCGAGCAGCTCGGAGCCCGGCGCCGGTTTGTTTTCCTTGCTCATCCATCCCCTCCCGAACGCTCGGACCATGCCTCGGCGCGGCGCATTGCGTCCACATGAATTTATGATAGACTTTCTATCATAAAGTTCATTTTATGGGGAGGAGACCCAAATATGAGCATGCTCAGTGCCACTGCAGCTGCAGTGCAACCCTTCTTTCTCGGCACCTTCGCGTCTAATTGTTCCAGCGGCATGACCGTCACCCGGATCCCGGATCGCTGGGACAATTCCTGGGGCAACAATCTGCGCCTCGCAAAACTTCTCGACGATGCCGGCATCGACTTCATGCTGCCGATCGCCCGCTGGATCGGTTATGGCGGGAGGACCAACTTCCACGGCAATGTGCTGGAGACGATGACCTGGGCGACCGGTCTTCTTGCCCATACGCGCAACATCACCGTCTTTGCCACCATCCACACCGTCGCCAATCATCCTGTGGTCGTTGCCAAGCAACTGGCAACGATCGACCAGATCAGCGGCGGACGTGTCGGCCTCAACATCGTCGCGGGCTGGAATAAGCCTGAATACGAGGCGCTTGGCCTAAATCTACCCGACGATCATCTCACCCGATATGGCTATGCCCAGGAATGGTTCGACGTGGTCAGGGCATTGTGGAGCCGCACCGAGGCCTTCGATTGGGACGGCACCTATTTCAAGCTCAAGCAGGTCCTTGGCGATCCCAGGCCTTCGACGCGCCTGCCGATCCTCAACGCCGCCGGTTCCGATCATGGCCGCAAGTTCGCGATCCAGAATGCCGATTTCCTCTTCACCCCGGCGATCGATCTTGCCCGCTCGAAAGACGAGATCGCCGCGCTGAAGGCGCAGTCCAAGGAGGCCGGCCGCGCCGTCGATGTGCTGACCTTCTCGCATGTCGTCTGCCGCCCGACCGAAAAGGAAGCGCTGGACTTCCTCAACTATTCGGCCCGCGAAAATGCCGATTGGGACGCCGTCGACAATCTGGTAAAGCTCCAGTTTGCGCACGCCCAGTCCTTCCCGCACGATCTGCTTGCGCTCATTCGCGATCGCATGGCCGCCGGTCATGGCGGTTTCCCACTCGTCGGCACGCCCGAGCAGGTGGCGGACGGCATCACCGAGCTTCATGAAACAGGCTTCCGCGGAACCACCCTGTCGTTTGTCGATTACGCCGAGGAGTTCCCCTATTTCCGCGATAACGTCCTGCCGATCCTCGAGGCTCGGGGCGTGCGTATCGCGCCTGCGGCGCAGCGTTCGGCTGCCTGAACGGAGACGAGATCATGACGACACCCGTCTCCGTACCCCCCGTTCCCGTGGGGGCTGCCGATTTCCGCGCCGCCATGCGTCTCATCGTCGGCAATGTCAGCGTCATCACGGCCGGTACTGGCGATGACCGATCCGGACTGGTGGTGATTTCCGTCGTTTCGCTGTCGGCCGAACCGCCCAAGGTCATCGCCTGTGTCAACCGGTCGTCGTCGACCTGGTCAGTCATCGAGCGTCATGGCCATTTCGCCGTCAATTCGCTCGGGCCGCAGCACCAGAAAGTCGCCGAGCGCTTCTCCGGCTTCGGCGGCATCAAGGGCAATGAACGTTACGAAGGTGCTGACTGGCTCACGCTGAAGACCGGAGCCTCGGTGCTGTCGGATGCGGTCGCCGCTTTCGACTGCAGCCTCGACGAGATGATCGATCGCGGCACGCATTCGATCATCATCGGCTCCGTCGAGGCGGTCAGGACGCAGGATGCCGGTCAGGCGCTGCTCTACTGGCGCGGCGGCTACCGGCCGCTTGACGCCTGATATCGGACTGACGGGAAAGGCGGCCTCAGGCCGCCTTTTCTGCCAGCACCATGTAGTTGACGTCCATGTCGCGCGATTTCTGCCAGCGGTCGGCCAGCGGATTGTAGATCACGCCGGTGCGGTCGATGGTCGAAAGGCCGGCGCCGACAAGTGCCTTGTCCAGCTCCTCGGGGCGGACCAGCTTGCCATACTGGTGGGTGCCGCGCGGCAGCCAGCGCAACACATATTCGGCGCCGACAATGGCAAGTCCCAGCGCCTTGAAGGTACGGTTGATGGTGGCGACGAACATGATGCCGCCGGGCTTCACCATCTCGCCACACTTCTTCACGAACAGCTCGACGTCGGCGACGTGCTCGACCACCTCCATGTTGAGGATGACGTCGAATTTTTCGCCCGCATCCGCAAGGTCTTCGGCTGTCGTGGCGCGGTAGTCCACCTTCACGCCAGATTCAGCCGCGTGCAGCTTCGCCACCTCGATATTGGTCACCGAGGCGTCGGCGCCGACCACGTCCGCGCCGAGGCGCGACATCGGCTCGCACAAAAGGCCGCCGCCGCAGCCGATATCGAGAATGCGCAGGCCCTCGAAGGGGCGTGCCGCATGAGTGTCGCGGCCGAAGCGCTGGGCGACCTGGTCGCGGACATAGCCCAGGCGCACGGGATTGAACTTGTGCAGCGGGCGGAACTTGCCGTTCGGGTTCCACCATTCGGCTGAGAGCGCCGAGAACCGCTCGACTTCTCCGGCATCGATTGTCGATGGGCGGGGATCTGGCATTGCTGTGGTCTCCTTCGAGCGCAAGGAAGTCGGGTCTTGGGCCCGGATTGTCAAGGCAAGTTTTCGGCGCGGCCCGTTCTCGGAGCCTTGCTGAAACCGCCGGCAGATGGTCTGCCGGCGGCCCGTCGATCCGGATTTTCCGCTGGGTTCGCTCTTCAGGCCGTGACGGCGACAGCCGCGTGCGACATGTCGATGCTGGCGGGGTCTATCTCCTGCATCGCCGCGCAGTCGCCGATTTCGCCCAGCAATCGGTCGGCGGCGGCAATCGCCTGCGCACGGCTTTGCCAGCGCACAAGGTCTATCCGGCTGCCGTCGCCATTGACGGCAAGCTGGCGGCCAACAAAACCGGGCTGCCGCTTCAGCCACTCGCTGACCTCCGCGTTCGCTGCGGCAAAGCCAGCCTCCTTGCCAACTTCAGTCTGAATCCGACGATTTCCAGTGCTTCGCTCATGTCCATACTCCTGATTGAGACGGGCAGGCGCTGTTCATCGCATGATTGCGCAGCAAAACCTGTCAGGAGAGTTTGCACGTCGGCAAAGCAGGCGCGGTGATTTGTCTGGCAAGGCGTCCTTGCGGAAACCGCATGTTTTGGATATTGAGGCCGCGCATTCTGCACCGCACCATCTTGCGGTGTTTTCATTCATTTTCCGGCCTTTCCGGGGTCGGCGCATAGGCAAGGGCATTTCGCTTCCATGGCGCGCATCGTGATGAAGTTCGGCGGGACGTCCGTCGCCGACCTTGACCGCATCCACAACGTGGCGCGGCACGTCAAACGCGAGGTCGATGCCGGCCATGAGGTCGCCGTCGTGGTTTCGGCCATGTCGGGCAAGACCAACGAGCTCGTCGGCTGGGTGCAGGGCATGCCCAAGGCAACCGGCGCCAACAGCCCGTTCTTCGACGCGCGCGAATACGATGCCATCGTCGCCTCGGGCGAACAGGTGACATCGGGCCTGCTGGCGATCGCCCTGCAGTCGATCGGCGTCAACGCCCGCTCCTGGCAGGGCTGGCAGATCCCGATCAAGACCGACGGCGCGCATGGCGCGGCTCGTATCCTCGACATCGATGGCTCGTTCCTGATCAAGCGCTTCCAGGAAGGCCAGGTCGCCGTCATCGCCGGCTTCCAGGGTATCGCGCCCGACAACCGCATCGCCACGCTCGGCCGCGGCGGCTCCGACACCAGTGCTGTGGCGATTGCCGCTGCCGTGAAGGCTGACCGCTGCGACATCTACACCGATGTCGACGGCGTCTACACTACCGATCCGCGCATCGAGCCCAAGGCGCGCCGGCTGTCCAAGATTTCCTTCGAGGAAATGCTTGAGATGGCCTCGCTTGGTGCCAAGGTATTGCAGGTGCGTTCGGTCGAACTCGCCATGGTGCACAAGGTCCGCACCTTCGTGCGCTCTTCCTTCGAGGATCCGGATGCGCCCGGCATGGGCGATTTCCTCAACCCGCCTGGTACTCTCATTTGTGACGAGGATGAAATCGTGGAACAGCAGGTCGTCACCGGAATCGCCTACGCCAAGGACGAAGCCCAGGTTTCGCTGCGCCGGGTCGCCGACCGGCCGGGCGTGGCAGGCGGCATCTTCGGACCACTGGCTGAGGCCAACATCAACGTCGACATGATCGTCCAGAACATCTCCGAGGACGGCAAGTTCACCGACATGACCTTTACGGTGCCGTCGGGCGACGTCACTAAGGCGCTGGCCGTGCTCGAGAAGATCCGCCCCGACATCGGCTATGACGCTGTCCAGCACGACGAGGGCATGTCCAAGGTGTCGGTTATCGGCGTCGGCATGCGCAGCCATGCGGGCGTTGCGGCAACTGCTTTCCAGGCGCTCGCCTCCAAGGGCATCAACATCCGCGCCATCACGACCTCCGAGATCAAGATTTCGATATTGATCGACGGCCCGTACACCGAACTTGCTGTTCGGACTTTGCATTCCGTCTACGGTCTCGATAAGCAGTAGTACAAGGAATCGAGCGTCACCGCGTTGCCGGCGTGCAGCATGTGCCGCGCCGGTTCCAAAGCATTGGAGACGGTGAATGATGCGTGACATGGCCGCAGGGCCTCGCGTGCTTCTGAAACGGCTCCGCGAGTTGATGGCGGAGCCCCTCGAGCCACAGGAACGGCTCGACAGGATCGTGCGCGATATTGCCGCCAACATGGTGGCCGAAGTCTGCTCGCTCTACGTGCTTCGCGCCGACTCCGTCCTCGAACTCTATGCCACCGTCGGTCTGAACCCCAATGCGGTTCACCTGGCCCAGCTGCGTCTCGGACAGGGTCTGGTCGGTACCATCGCTGCGAGCGCGCGTGCGCTCAACCTGTCCAACGCGCAGGAACACCCTGCTTTCGCTTACCTGCCGGAAACGGGTGAGGAGATTTATCACTCCTTCCTCGGCGTGCCGGTGCTCAGAGCAGGGCGCACGCTTGGCGTTCTGGTCGTGCAAAACAAGACCATGCGCCACTATCGCGACGACGAGGTCGAGGCGCTCGAAACCACCGCGATGGTCATTGCCGAGATGATCGCGTCCGGCGACATCGCCCGGCTCAGCCGACCCGGCCTCGAACTCGATCTGACGCGCCCAGCGTCGTTCACCGGCAGTTCCTTCAACGAAGGTGTCGGCCTCGGCCATGTCGTGCTGCACGAGCCGCGCATCGTCGTCACCAATCTGTTCAACGAGGACAGCGACGAGGAACTGCGCCGGCTCGAGGATTCGCTCGGTTCGCTCCGGCTCTCCATTGACGACATGCTGTCGCGCCGCGACGTCGCCTTCGAGGGCGAGCATCGCGAGGTTCTCGAAGCCTACCGGATGTTTGCCAACGATCGCGGCTGGGTGCGCCGCCTTGAAGAGGCGATCCGCAACGGCCTGACGGCGGAAGCAGCGGTCGAGAAGGTGCAGAGCGATATGCGCGCGCGCATGCTGCACATGACCGACCCCTATCTGCGCGAGCGGATGAGCGATTTCGACGATCTCGCCAACCGTCTGCTGCGCCAGCTCATGGGCCGCGGCCCCGAGACCATCGCCGCCTCGCTTCCCAAGGATGCCATCATCGTCGCCCGCTCGATGGGGGCTGCCGAACTGCTCGACTATCCGCGTGACCGCCTGCGCGGCCTTATCCTTGAGGAAGGCGCGCCTACCAGCCACGTGGTCATCGTGGCGCGCGCCATGGGCATTCCCGTCGCCGGCCAGATGAAGGGTGCCGTTTCCATGTCGGAAAACGGCGATCCGATCATCGTCGACGGCGATGAGGGGACGATCCATCTCAGACCTCAGCCCGACCTCGAAGCTGCCTATGCCGAGAAGGTGCGTTTCCGTGCCCGCAGGCAGGAGCTCTACCGCGAGCTGCGCAAGAAGCCGTCGCAGACCAGGGACGGCATCAAGGTCGACCTGTTGATGAATGCCGGCCTCGCCGTCGACCTGCCGCAGCTTGCCGAAGCGGGTGCCGCCGGCATCGGCCTGTTCCGCACCGAGCTGCAGTTCATGGTGGCGTCGACCTTCCCGCGCGCCGAAGCGCAGGAGAAGCTCTATCGCGACGTGCTCGACACGGCCAAGGGCCGTCCCGTCACCTTCCGCACCATCGATATCGGCGGCGACAAGGTGCTGCCCTATTTCAAGGGCTCGGCGCAGGAAGAAGAGAACCCCGCGCTCGGCTGGCGCGCCATCCGCCTGACGCTCGACCGTCCCGGCCTGCTGCGCACCCAGGTCCGCGCGCTGCTCAAGGCTGCCGGCGGGCGTGAGCTCAAGGTCATGCTGCCGATGGTCACCGAACTCTCGGAGATCGCCCAGGCGCGCGAAATCATCGACCGCGAGGTGCGCCACCTGTCGCGCTTCGCCCACCATCTGCCGACCAGCCTGAAGCTCGGCGCCATGATCGAGGTGCCGGCGCTGCTGTGGCAGCTCGACGAGCTGATGCAGACGGTCGACTTCGTCTCGGTCGGCTCCAATGATCTGTTCCAGTTCGTCATGGCTGCCGACCGCGGCAACACCCAGCTCGCCGACCGCTTCGACCCACTGTCGGTGCCGTTCATGCGGGTGCTCAAGCAGATTGCGGACGCAGGCGTGCGCAACCACACGCCCGTCACGCTGTGCGGCGAACTCGCCGGCAAGCCGATTTCGGCCATGGCCCTGCTCGGCCTCGGGTTCCGCTCCATTTCCATGTCGCCGGCCTCCATCGGCCCGGTCAAGGCGATGCTCACCGAACTCCCGCTTGGGGAACTCAAGTCGTTCCTCGACGATAATCTTTCCGGACCTGCGGCCAACCTGCCGATGCGCGCGTTGCTCCAGGCCTTTGCGGACGACCGTTCCATACCCCTATGATCAGCCTGCCTCGCGACCGAATGGACCAAGTCGTCAAGCGCTTCGACATGCTCGAAGCCCAGATGGCTGTCGGCCCCGACCCTGACGCCTATGTGAAGATGGCGTCCGAATATTCCGACCTCCAGGACCTCGTCGGCAAGATCCGCGCCCTGCGCGGCGCCGAGCAGGAGCTGGCCGACCTCGACGTCATGCTCAATGACAAGAGCACTGACGCCGAGATGCGGGCGCTTGCCGAAACGGACAAGCCCGAGGTCGAGGAACGAATCGAGCAACTGCAGCACGACATCCAGATCCTGCTGCTGCCCAAGGACGCTGCCGACGACAAGAACGCCATCCTCGAAATCCGCGCCGGCACCGGCGGCGACGAGGCGGCCCTTTTTGCCGGCGACCTCTACCGCATGTACGAACGCTACGCCGCCTCGCGCGGCTGGCGCTTCGAGGTGGTCTCGGCCAGCGACGGCGATGCCGGCGGCTTCAAGGAAATCATCGCCGGCGTCTCCGGCAAGGGCGTGTTCGCGCATCTGAAATTTGAATCGGGCGTGCACCGCGTCCAGCGCGTGCCGGCAACCGAGGGCAGCGGTCGCATCCACACGTCAGCCGCAACCGTCGCCGTGTTGCCGGAGGCCGAGGAAGTCGACATCGAAATCCGTGCCGAAGATATCCGCATCGACACCATGCGCGCCTCGGGTTCGGGCGGGCAGCACGTCAACACCACAGACTCTGCCGTGCGCATCACCCACCTGCCCACCGGCATCATGGTGGTGCAGGCCGAGAAGTCGCAGCACCAGAACCGGGCGCGGGCCATGCAGATCCTGCGCGCCCGCCTCTACGACATGGAGCGCAGCCGCGCCGACGAGGAGCGTTCGTCGTCGCGCAAGTCGCAGGTCGGCTCGGGCGATCGTTCCGAGCGCATCCGCACCTACAATTTCCCGCAAGGGCGGCTGACCGACCACCGCATCAACCTGACGCTCTACAAGCTCGACCGCGTCATGATGGGCGAACTCGACGAGGTCGTCGATGCGCTGATATCCGACCACCAGTCGAAGCTCCTGGCCGACATGGGCTCGGATGCCTGAGGCGGCACGGCCGCTCGGTGAGTTGCTGCGCCATGCGCGGGCGCGGCTTGCGGGTGCTGGCATAACGGACGCCGCATTCGACGCCCGGCTGATCGTCGAGCATTTCTCCGGCACCACGCGCACGGACGCGATTTCCACGCCCGACCGGATCGTCACGCAGTTGGCCGAGATCGAGGCCGCGCTCGACCGTCGTATATCGGGCGAACCGGTGCACCGCATCCTTGGTTTCCGCGAGTTCTATGGCATGCGGCTAGGTCTCTCGGCCGAGACGCTCGAACCGCGCCCCGACACAGAAACGCTGGTCGACGCCGTCCTGCCTTTTGTGCGCGAGACGGCTGCGCGCGTGGGCACCTGCCGCATCCTCGACCTCGGCACCGGCACCGGCGCAATCGCGCTTTCCTTCCTGGTACAGGAGCCGCTTGCGGTGGCAACCGGCGTCGATGTCTCCGACGACGCGCTGGCAACCGCTGCGGCCAATGCCGCCGACCTTGGGGTTTCGAACCGTTTTTCGGCAAAAAAATCCGACTGGTTCGCGGAAATTACTGGCCGCTACCATTTAATCGTCTCAAATCCACCCTATATTGCCTCATCAGAGATCGAGGATTTGCAGGACGAGGTTCGCAACTTTGATCCGCGGCGCGCGCTGGACGGCGGCCCGGACGGTCTCGGAGCATACAGAGCCATAGCATCGGACGCCGCGCCCCACCTCGAACAAGGTGGGCTCGTCGGTCTGGAAATAGGACATGACCAGCGGCGCGACGTGACCGAGCTATTCGAGCAAGCCGGCTACAGGTTGATCACCCAGCATAAGGATCTGGGTGGAAACGACCGTGCGCTCGTGTTCGGAAAGTGACTTGCGGACGGGATGTCCGGGCCTTTTCGGCAGCGCAAAAAACCGCTTGGCAAGGAAAGTGAATGCCGCTAGGTTCCGGCAACCGGATGAGACGAAGCAGGCAGTACTGTAAACGTTCGGTTTCCCTAGGAAACTTGCTGCCTTCTTGCGTAGACGACGCTCTAGCTTCGTGCGGGGATCGTTCGGCAGACATGTAACCGACAAAGGACGGCATGTGGCGCCAGCGCAATTATTGCGGGCGAACACCAGCGGAAGAACACGGATCGACCTGCTCGTGAGGGGCAGCGGTCCTGAGCAAGATTTCAACACGAAGAGAATCTGATGAGGCCACAACAGCAGAACAGGCGCATGCGCGGTCGGAATAACAACAATAATAATAACAATAACAACAATAATAATAATAACAACAACCGCAAGGGTCCCAACCCGCTGACGCGCAACTACGAGAGCAATGGTCCGGATGTGAAGATCCGGGGCTCCGCGCAGCAGATCGCCGAAAAATATGCCACGCTTGCCCGCGACGCACAAAGCTCAGGCGACCGCGTTATGGCCGAGAACTATCTGCAGCATGCAGAGCACTATAACCGCATCATTGCCGCCGCCCTGGCGCAGATGCCCATCCAGCACCAGCAACAGGCCCGCGACGATCTCGACGCCGATATGGACGACGAGCGCGACGAGGATTCGGTCGGCAACGCCGAAACGCAGCCGGTTCACCAGCACGCGCAGCCGCAGCCGGTCGTCAATGGCACCGGCCCGCAGCCAGAGATCGAAGGCACGCCGGCCGAAGTCGCGCTGAACCCGGAAGCCGCAGGCGAAGGCCAGCCGCGCGAGGGTCGCCGCGAGCGCGGTCGTGGCCGTCACGAAGGTCGTCGCGAGCGCCGTCCTGCCGAACAGCAGGCCGAAGCGCCTCAGGCCGAGGCTCCGCAGGTCGAGGCCGCTGTCGTCGAGCAGCCGCAGGCGGTCGCAGTCGAGGCGGCACCTGCTGCCGAAGCCGCCGAGGGCGAAGTCGCTGCGGCACCGCGCCGTGGCCGTCGTCCGCGTCGTGGCGAGCGCGCCGCGACCGAGGCGCAGGGCGAAGGCGAAACGCCGGCAGCCGAGCCTGCGGTCGTCGAGGGCTGATCGCCTTCCACGAACAGGGCTTTGAAGCCATTTCAAACGGCGGGATAAAATCTCGCCGTTTTTGTTTTTTGACTTCGGTGACGCGCATCGGCCCGAAAATCGGAATTGATTTTCGGAAAGCACGATGCGCAGACTCAGGAAATGCCGGAGCGTCCTTTGCGCGTCAAAAAATGACGCGCGGCGCTCCAGGCTCCTTGAGGGATATCGTCCTACTACCCATATCACGCCCAACAGGGTCCGGCCCAAACGGGCGGACTCGTCACCTTGGACCAGACCGGTGCCGCAAAGCGGGCCGGCGACGGAGTGGAGACAGATATGAATCTTGAGAAGTATTCCGAACGCGTACGCGGCTTCATCCAGTCCGCGCAGACTTACGCCCTTTCCAACAATCACCAGCAGTTCACGCCCGAGCACATCCTCAAGGTGCTGATCGACGACGACGAGGGGCTTGCCTCTTCGCTGATCGAGCGCGCCGGCGGCAATGCCCGCGATGTCAGGCTCGCTGTCGAGGCGGCGCTCAAGGCCATGCCCAAGGTCGAGGGCGCCAACGGCCAGCTTTACCTGGCGCAGCCGCTCGCCAAGGTCTTGTCGACCGCCGAGGAACTGGCCAAGAAGGCCGGCGACAGTTTCGTCACGGTCGAGCGCCTTTTGACGGCGCTTGCCGTCGAGAAGTCGGCCAAGACCTCCGAAATCCTGGCCAAGGCCGGTGTCACCGCGCAGGGCCTCAACAAGGCCATCAACGAAATCCGCAAGGGCCGCACCGCAGATTCGGCGAGTGCGGAGCAGGGCTACGACGCATTGAAGAAATACGCACGCGACCTCACGGCTGATGCCCGTGCCGGCAAGCTCGATCCGGTCATCGGCCGCGACGACGAAATCCGCCGCACCATCCAGGTGCTGTCGCGGCGCACCAAGAACAATCCGGTGCTGATCGGCGAGCCCGGCGTCGGCAAGACGGCCATCGCCGAAGGCCTTGCACTGCGCATCGTCAATGGCGACGTGCCCGAGAGCCTCAAGGACAAGCAACTGATGGCGCTCGACATGGGCGCGCTGATTGCGGGTGCCAAGTATCGCGGCGAGTTCGAGGAGCGGCTGAAGGCCGTTCTGTCCGAGGTTACCGCGGCTGCCGGCGGCATCATCCTGTTCATCGATGAAATGCACACGCTCGTCGGCGCCGGCAAGGCCGATGGCGCGATGGATGCCTCCAACCTGCTCAAGCCGGCGCTCGCCCGCGGTGAGCTTCATTGCGTCGGCGCCACCACGCTCGACGAGTACCGCAAACATGTCGAAAAGGATGCGGCCCTTGCCCGCCGCTTCCAGCCGGTCTTCGTTTCCGAGCCGACCGTCGAGGACACCATCTCGATCCTGCGCGGCCTGAAGGAGAAGTACGAGCAGCACCACAAGGTGCGCATTTCGGACTCCGCACTGGTGGCGGCTGCGACGCTGTCGAATCGCTACATCACCGACCGCTTCCTGCCCGACAAGGCCATCGACCTGGTCGACGAGGCCGGCTCGCGGCTGCGCATGCAGATCGATTCCAAGCCCGAAGCCCTCGACGAGATCGACCGCCGCATCATGCAGCTCAAGATCGAGCGCGAGGCGCTGAAGCTGGAAACCGACGACGCCTCGCGCGACCGTCTCGAAAGGCTCGAGAAGGAGCTGGCCGGGCTCGAGGAAGAGTCGACCCGGGTGACCAGCCAGTGGATGGCCGAGAAGGAAAAGCTCGGCCTTGCCGCCGACCTCAAGGGCCAGCTCGAAGAAGCCCGCAACGAACTCGCCATCGCCCAGCGCAAGGGCGAGTTCCAGAAGGCGGGCGAGCTCGCCTATGGCCGCATCCCCGAACTCGAAAAGAAGCTCGTCGAGGCCGAGGCCCAGGAAAGCCGGGGCTCGATGGTCGAGGAAACCGTCACGCCTGATCACGTCGCCCATGTCGTCGAGCGCTGGACCGGCATTCCGGTCGACAAGATGCTCGAAGGCCAGCGCGAGAAGCTGTTGCGCATGGAAGACGAACTCGGTGTCCGCGTCGTCGGCCAGGGCGAGGCCGTGCAGGCCGTGTCCAAGGCCGTCAGGCGCGCCCGCGCCGGTCTGCAGGATCCGAACCGGCCGATCGGCTCGTTCATGTTTCTGGGCCCGACCGGCGTTGGCAAGACCGAGCTCACCAAGGCGCTCGCCGACTACCTGTTCGACGACGAGCATGCGCTGGTCCGCATCGACATGTCCGAGTTCATGGAGAAGCACTCCGTGGCCCGGCTGATCGGCGCGCCTCCCGGCTATGTCGGCTACGAGGAAGGCGGCACACTGACCGAAGCCGTGCGGCGCCGGCCCTATCAGGTCGTGCTGTTCGACGAGGTCGAGAAGGCTCATCCGGACGTCTTCAACGTGCTCCTGCAGGTGCTGGACGATGGCCGCCTGACCGATGGTCAGGGCCGCACCGTCGACTTCCGCAACACGCTGATCATCATGACGTCCAACCTCGGCGCCGAATATCTGGTGGCGCTGGGCGAGAACGAGGATGTCGACCAGGTCCGCGACGACGTCATGGGCGCGGTCAAGGCGGCGTTCCGGCCGGAGTTCCTGAACCGCATCGATGAGATCGTCCTGTTCCACCGGCTGCGCCAGCAGGACATGGGCAAGATCGTGGCGATCCAGCTCAAGCGACTCGAAAAGCTGCTCGCCGACCGCAAGATTACGCTCGACCTCGCGCCCGACGCGATCGAGTGGCTGGCGCATAAGGGCTACGACCCCGCCTATGGCGCCCGTCCGCTCAAGCGCGTCATGCAGAAGGAACTGCAGGATCCGCTGGCCGAGCGCATCCTCGGCGGCGAGATCCTCGACGGCTCGACCGTCAAGATCACCGCAGGCTCGGATCGGCTCAACTTCCGGTCCAAGCAGGGCGTGGTGAGCGAGGAAGCGGCGGCGTAATCGCAACTGCTGTCCGTTGCATGGACAAAAGTGCCCCGTCATCGACGGGGCATTCTTTTTACCGATCTCTACCAGGACTTTTCTGGTTGGCGTTGTTCAAGCCTGACGGACGATGACGCCGATGGCATTGACGAGAAGACGCGCCGCGGTGGCGGCCGTCAGGCCGTCGATGTCGGCGGGCGGATAAAATTCGACCAGGTCGAAACCTACGATCCTCGCCCGCTTGCCGACGCCGGCGATCAGGTCGATCGTTTGCGTGTAGGTGAGGCCACCGGGTGTACGCGCCGCGACTCCCGGCATGATGCTTGGATCGAGGCCGTCGCAGTCGAGCGTGATGACGACCTGCGCGCCCTCGGGGATATGCCGGAGGGCAGCCTCGACGCCTTCGGCATGAACCTCGCGAGCGGTGACCAAGTGGCTGCCGTAGTGCTGTGCTGCCTCGATCTCGGCGAGGCGCGCGCTGCCGACGCTGCGGATCCCGACCTGCACGATGCCGGCGACATGCGCCATCTCGCTCGCCCGCCGCATCGGGTTCGAATAGCCGTAGCGTTCGCCAAGCACCTCGTCGCGCCAGTCGATATGGGCATCGATCTGCAGGACCCATATCGGGCCGTGACCGGCGAAGCCGGCGATAAAGGGAATGGGTACCGAATCGTCGCCGCCGAGCAGGATCGGCACGGCCAACAGCGCCAGCACCTCGCGCGTCTTCTCCTCGATACGGGCCCGGTTGTCTGTATTGGCATGCATCGTGGTGGAGATGTCGCCGGCGTCGATGCAGCAGACCGGCTTGCCGTCGAACAAGGGGCCGCCGAGATCGAAATCCCAATGGCCTACCAGCGGGGCGTCGTCCTGGCTCGCGGCGCGGATGGCGTCGGCAGCGAGGGCGTAGCCGCTGCTGTCCTTGCCAGGATAGGTGGTGCCGTGGCCGGCACCGAAGATCACAACACGCGGGTTACGGCCATCTGCAAGGCGATCAGGAAGGCCAAGAAAGCGGGGCGAGGCGGTCATGTGTCGAGGCCTTGTCAGGTTTAGAGGGGCGCGGGTCCATGTGCGTGGAGCGGGGAAATCCTACGCAGAGCCTGCCGGCTTGCAAGGCCGTCTGTCCCGAAGTCTTCGGAACTATTTGGCAGGGCCCACGCGGGTGCAGGCGCTCAATGCGCCGGTTGGGATTTCCTGTCATGTGGAGTACAGGTTCAGTGATTTGCGACGGAACGTTCCCCATGACGCTCGACGAATACAACGGCTTTTGCGCCTCGCTGCCGCATACGACCCATGTCGTGCAGTGGGGCGGGGCGCATGTCTGGAAGGTCGGCGGCAAGGTCTTTGCCATTGGCGGCTGGAACGAAGGGGCGGGGCTCTCCGTCACCTTCAAGGTTTCCGATATGGCCTTCGACATCCTCAAGGAGCAACCCGGGTTGAGGCCCGCGCCCTATCTCGCTTCGCGCGGCATGAAGTGGATTCAGCGCATTTCGGGCGAGACCATGGACGCCGGAGGCTTGCGCGACTACATCCGCGAAAGCCACAGGCTGATCGCAGCCAAGCTCACCAGGGCCGTGCGCAAAGACCTGGGCCTGCCCGCATAGGCTGCGGCCATTTTCATGCCCTGTTCATGTTGGAAGGGTTAGCAGTTGGTTGATTTCGCCGGGCGTAATGTGCCCGGATCGCCATGGGGGCGATCGACCCGATATCGGAGAAGACTGGCGACCATGCTGCGCAGGATCATCGTGCTTTCGGCTTTGGCCACCGGCCTGTCCGTATTGCAGGCGGCGGCTGCGGTCGGGCCTGGCGACAGCCAGGCCGGACAGCGCCCTGTTCAGCCGGACAAGCTGATCCGCCTCGCGCAGGACAGCGACGTGGAGATCTTTTACGATGGCCGTGGCAACCGCGTGCTGGTCGATCCCTACACCGGCAAGGTCATCGCCGTTCAGCCGCCGGGAACCAGTTCCAACCGCCAGGCGCTTCGCCGTGAACTGCGCCGCCAGGAGCTGCGCCGCGAGTACCGCCAGGGTGATGTCCTGCTCGGCCCGGCCGACAATGGCGACTATTATTCCGACGACTATCCTGCCCAGCCGTCCGACCCCTATGACGACGGTTATGGCAACGATCCCAATGCGTTCCCCAGCGCGCCCGGCCAGCGCTCGGTGACGCGTGAACCCATACCAGGCCCGGACGACCAGGTCGCCGTCGGTGAGACCACGCCGACCATCGTCGAAAAGCCGTTGGAGCCATCGATCGCGGTCAAAGGCCGTGAGGATGTCGCTGGCCTGCAGATTCTGCTCGACCGCGCCGGCGCCTCGCCCGGTGTCATCGATGGCCGTTTCGGCTCCAATGTCGACAAGGCGCTGGCCGCCTATCACGAGATCACCGGCACCAGCCTGAAGTCGACCGACGCCGAAGGCATCAAGAAGGCGCTGGCCGAGACGGGTGGCGATGCGTTCGCCAACTACGTCATCACATCAGAGGACGCCGCCGGCCCCTACATCGCCTCGGTTCCGACCGATTACAGCGAAAAGGCGCAGCTCGAGCGCATGTCCTTCACCTCGGTCACCGAGATGCTGGCCGAGCGTTTCCACATGGATGAGGCCTATCTCAAGGCGCTCAATCCTGAAGCCAATTTCAACCGTCCCGGCACCATCGTCAGGGTCGCCAATTTCGGCAAGCAGATCACCACGCCCGTGGCCCGCATCATCGCCGACAAGGGGCTGAAGCAGGTCCGCGCTTATGACGAGGCCGGCAAGCTGGTCGTCGCCTATCCGGCGACCATCGGTTCGACCGACACGCCGTCGCCGACCGGCATCCATGCGGTGTCGCGGATCGCGCTCGACCCCAACTACACCTACAATCCAAATCTCAACTTCAAGCAGGGCAACAACGACAAGATCCTGACCATTCCGCCGGGGCCGAACGGTCCTGTTGGTTCGGTGTGGATCGCGCTCGACAAGCCCACCTATGGCATCCACGGCACGCCCGATCCGTCCAAGATCGGCAAGACCGAGAGCCATGGCTGTGTACGCCTGACCAATTGGGATGCGCGCGAACTGGCCAAGCTGGTCAAACCCGGCGTGCCGGTCGAGTTCATCGAGTAAAACAGGCCTGCGACCGTGGATTGTCGTCCACGGGCGCAACTTCATTGCCCGCTGCTGCGGGCATTCACGCCGGTTTTTTCGGCAGCGCCATCACAAACACCAGGCTGACCGCCACGCCTGCCGCGGCGAGCCAGAAGGCCACCTGGATGCCGTCGGTCACGGCCAGCTTCAGCGTATCGCCGGACACGTCGCCGACATGGCTGTTGGCAACCGCGATGAGCGCTGCCATGCCGATGGCGTTGCCGACATTGAGCGTCGTCGAAGCCATGCCCGAAGCGACGCCCTGTTCGTCGTGGTGGACGCCGGAGGCGGCCGCGATCCACATCGCCGTCCAGACGATGCCCTGTCCGATGCCGGAGACAACAAGGCCCGGTGCAATCGAGAGATAGCTGCTGTCGGCGGTGGTGCCGAGCGCCATAAATGCAGTGCCGACAGCGCCGATGATCATGCCGGTGACCAGCGTCGAGCGGGTCGAGAAACGTGTAGCCAGCCGCTCGCCGACCTGCGTGCCGGTAGCGATGGCTATCGAGGGGACGAGGAAGGCGAGGCCGGTCTGCAGCGCGGTGAAGCCATACACCGTCTGCAACAGCACGGTAAGGAAGTAGGGCAGCGCCCCGAAGGTGGCCATGAACATGAAGGTGATCGTCATGCTGCTGACCAGGCTGCGGTTGCGGAACAGGCGCAGCGGCATCAGCGGATCGGCGCTGCGGGCTTCGATCACGCCAAAGGCGATCAGGAAGATGGCCGCCAGGGCCGTGCTCGCGACAATCGGCGTCGAGCTCCAGCCATATTCGGGTCCCTGCACCAGCGCGAAAACCAGAAGCGTCGCACCCGCGGTCACCGTCAGCGCGCCCGGCAGGTCGAAGCTGCGTTTTGCCTGCGGCTTGGGATCACGCGGAATGACGGCGAAGGCGGCGATGATGGCGAGCCCGGCCAAGAGCACGTTGACGTAGAACACCGATGGCCAGCCGAAGGCACTGGTCAGAAAACCACCGGCCAGCGAGCCGAGCGTCAGGCCGCTGGCGCCGGCGCCGCCCCAGACGGCGAGCGCCCGGTTACGTTCCTGCCCCTCGGCAAACAGCCGATTGATCAGCGACAGCGTTGCCGGAAACAGGAAGGCGCCGCCGATGCCCTGTACCGCGCGTGCCGCGATGATGACTTCCGGTGACCAGGCAAGACCGCCGACAACCGACGACAGCGCATAGAGCCAGAGCGCGAAGATGAAGACGCGGCGCTGGCCGATCAGGTCCGCCGCGCGGCCGCCGAACAACAGGAAACCGCCGGTGAAGACGGTGTAGGCGCTGACCACCCACTGCAATGTCTGGCCGGAAAAGCCGAGGCTCGTGCCGATCTCCGGCAGCGCCACGAAAACGATGTTGAGGTCGAGGGCGATGATCAACTGCGCGAAGGCCAGCAACGCCAGCGTGGCGCCGCGCTTTGTGCCGGTGCCTCCTGCCATCGTTGCCGCTCCGAGCGGCGGCGCCTCCTGGTCGATTGAACTCATGCTGTTCTCCATAATGTTGATTCTTTGTTGATCAGCAAAGAATTGAGATTTGCAATCCGGAGTCAAGCGTATTATTTGTTGACCGATAAAGAATGGAGGCTGCGATGGCGGGAAGGCCGCGGGAGTTCGATCGCGACAAGGCGCTGGCAAATGCGCGCGACGCCTTTTGGGCACGCGGTTATGAAGGCACGTCGATGGCCGATCTGGTCGCAGCCCTCGGCATCGCTTCGGCGCGAATCTACGCCGCCTTCGGCTCCAAGCGGGATCTGTTTCGGGAGGCGGTCGGCCTCTATCAGGCCGGCGACGGCGGCGTCGCCACGCGAGCCCTGGGCGAGGCGCAGACGGCCCGGCAGGCGATCGAAAAGATGCTGTTCGAAGCCATAGAAAACTGCACCAGGCCGGGGCGACCACAGGGCTGCATGATTGTTTCCGCTGCCACCAATTGCACCGCCGAAAATGACGAAGTGCTGGACTGGCTGGCCGAGCGCCGCATGGAGCAGACCGAGCGCATCATCGCGCGGCTGGAGCAGGGCGTCGCCGAGGGGGAACTGAAACCGGACACCGACACGCAGATGCTGGGCGACTATTTCGCCACCATCATGCGCGGCCTCTCGGTGCAGGCGCGCGACGGCGTGGCGAGCGCGCGGCTGCTGGGGTTCGTCCCCGTGGCGATGCAGGCGGTCGAAGCTGCACTTGCCAGCCAGCCGGCTGCGACCGGCAAAGCGTGATGATCCGGCCGGCATCCAGGGAAATCGCCGAGGCACTGGGCCAGCCCGAACTCCTTTCCGCAACCGTCATCGACGGCGGGCAGAACAACAGCATCCTCGACACGGGCAAGCTCATCGTACGGATACCCCGGCATGACGAGGCGCGGTCCGACCTTGTCCGCGAAGCGGCCGTCCTGGCCGTTCTGGCGCAAAGGCTGCCTTTGCCGGTGCCCGCGCCGGAACTGCGAGATGTCGGTCCGCTTGTCGTGGCCGTCCACCGCAAGCTGCCGGGCGAGCCGCTGCTGTCGCTCGATGGAATGGATGACGCGCAAAGCCGGGAACTGGCCCGTGACCTTGCGCTGTTCCTGCGCGCCCTTCATGCGCTGCCGGGCGAAATCCTGCCGGTGCCCGCGCCTGATGACCCCATGGCCGAATGGCGCGATCTCCTAGGGCAGGTCGAGGCGAGGGTTTTCCCGTTGGTGCCGCACGATGTTGGCGCATCAATCGCAGCGCAATTCGGCCGGTTTTTCGCCAACGGCCCTTATCCACGCACCGTCATCCATGGCGATTTCGGCACAGGCAACATCCTGGTGCATGACGACAGGGCATCCGGGGTCATCGACTTCTCGGGATGCGGCATCGGCGATCCGGCCTATGATCTTGCCAGCCTGTCCGCCGGTCTTGGCGACGGCTTTCTCGACCTGATGCGTGACTATCCCGGCATCGCCGGCATGGCGGGGCGCATCCAGTTCTATCGCAGTACCTTCCCGCTGCTCGACGTGCTGTTCGGGCTGGCGCATGGCGATGCGCATGCGCTCGAAGCCGGTTTGCAGGCATTGCGGCACCAGCCGCGCCGCTGACGGCGGCCTTCAAAGGTTGCGATGGCCTGCCATACGGGGCATGTGTGCGCCCGATAAGCACATTGCCACGAGTGAGTTCCAGAGATGCCCCATCAAGAAGCCCGCAAACACTGGTCGATCGTCGAGTACCTGGCCGAAACGGTCAAGAACCCGAACATTCATATCCGCGGCCGCAACAGCTATTACAGCAATGCCTGGACCGGCTCATTCGAGGACAGCGTTGTCCGTTATCTCTATGGCGACGAGTACAGCTTGGCTGCGTGGGAATCCCAGTGGCCGGTCGATCAGCTCCATATCGGCGACTATGTCTGCATCGGCGCCGAAGCCGTGATCCTGATGGGCGGCAACCACACCCACCGGACCGACTGGTTCAGCCTCTACCCCTTCGTCGAAACCATCGCCGAGGCCTATGTCGGCAAGGGCGACACCGTCATTGGCGACGGCGCCTGGATCGGCATGCGCGCCATGATCATGCCCGGCCTGACCATCGGCGAAGGCGCTGTCATCGCGTCGGGCGCCATCGTCACCAAGGATGTAGCGCCCTACACCATCGTCGCCGGCAACCCGGCGAAGCCGGTCCGGCAGCGCTTTCCCTCGGCGACCGTCGAAGCCGTGCTCGCGCTTGAGATCTACCAGTGGGACAAGGCCAAGTTCGACGCGCTCAAACCGCAATTGTGCGGCGACGATTTCGATGCGCTGGCCACTGCCGCACGGCAATACGACGCCCGCTGAGCAGTCATCTTCAGGTCTATGAAGCTCGCCCTCCGGTTCTGTCGGAGGGCGTTTTCATTGGCTGCGGCCGGCAGTGCGACCGGCCTTTTTCGCATTTGCCCGCATTTCCGCTGAGACAACTGGTTCGCCTGGAAAGCAAACTTTAACCATATTTGTCCATCCTTTGGAGGTCACTCGGTCAAGTTGGGGACAATCCGGAAGTCGTGAAGCTTTGGTCGCCTGTCGACCCGAGGCCCTTTGCTGGCTTGCTGGTTTGGTATGCGTTTTGAGTAAAATCGTTCCTGCACGTAAATTGCGCCGCCTGTTGCGTCCATTGCTGATCACCTCCCTGGGCACCGCTTTTGCGGGCGCTGCGGTATGGTCGGTGGCAGGCATGGTGGCACTGGGCAGCACCACGGCCTTCGTGCCCGGCCAGCTCGCGCCCAAGCCTCATCCGCAGACGCTGAAGCAGGCCGCAGTGCACGCGCCGGTCGCCTATGTCAGCACCGACAAGAGCGCCCGCCCGGTCATCTCCAGGCTGGCTCCCGTCGTTTCCGCCAGCATTACCGGCAGCATCGGGAAATCCGCACGCCACGCCCAGGTCGCTGCCGTGGTCGCCAAGCCGACGCGTTTCGACACCGTCGTCAAGCAGGCTGCGCTCACGCCCGAAAAGCTCGCGAGCCTGTTCCAGCAAACCGATCCCGCCAGATCGCAGGACGTGGCCGCCGCCGGTCCGGCGCAGCCAGCCCAGCACCAGACCTTGCTCGCCTATGCCGATCCGACGCCCGGTGGCGCAAGCGATGCGGCGGGTACCGCGCTGTCGACGCTTCTGGTTGGCCCGCATGGCGAAGACCTGACCGCCCCGGCCCCTGAGGTCGAGGTCAATTCCGCCGCGATCGTTCCCGTTCCCGATTTCGAAGACACGCCGTCGGCAGCGCCGCTGCCGCAGCTGCGGCCAAGCGTCGAGCAGGCCGAAGCGAAGCCGGAGGCCCCTGTGGAAGCCAAGTCGGAGCCCGCCAAGGTAGAAGAGGTCGTGCCGGCCAAGCCACAGGTCGTCGCCTATGCCCGACCGGATACGCCTGCCGAAAAGAAGAGCAGCGGCACCATCGGCCAGACCCTACGCAACCTGTTCGGCGGCAACAGCGGCGGCACTGTTCGCGCCGGTGGCGGCGTCGCCGTCTACGACATCTCTGCGGCCAAGGTCTACATGCCCGACGGCAGTGTGCTCGAGGCGCATTCGGGCATCGGCAACATGGCCGACAACCCCCGCTACGTGAACGTCAAGATGAACGGCCCGACCCCGCCGCACACCTATAATCTCAAGATGCGCGAAAGCCGTTTTCACGGCGTCGAGGCCATCCGCATGCTGCCGGTCGACGGCAAGAACAAATATGGCCGCGACGGCTTCCTCACCCACAGCTACCTGCTGCGCGGCGGCCGCGAGGAGTCGCATGGCTGTGTCGCCTTCGCCGACTACCCGCGCTTCCTCGCCGCCTTCAAGGCCGGCAAGGTCAAGCAGATGGTGGTCGTGCCGAGCGGCGGGCGCGAAACCTTCCGCCTGGCATCCAACGGCAAGACGATCTGATCTCGCCGCCGGTTCGCGGGCGGTGACTGTACTCCGACCCTAGCCAGCCGCCGCCCCTTGCCGCTATGAGGCAGGGGCAAATGCATTCCGGCCGGGGATTTCAAGTGAACACCGCCTTCCGATCGATCCTGCTCGCATCCTGCCTCGCCACCGTCCCTGCGCATGCCCAATGGAAGCCGGTCGAGAAGATCGAGGCCTATGCGGTCTCCGGCACGTCGGGGCCTGAGCTCTATGCATCGATCGGCGAGCGCGGGCCCCAGGCCTCCACCGGCACACGCGCCATTGCCCATACCGACTTCAAGCTCACCTGGCAGCGCAAATACGAGCCGCAGCCCGACGGCGCCTGCACGCTGGTGTCGGCCAAGCCCAAGCTCATCATCACCTACAGGCTGCCCAAGCCGGCGGGCAAGCTGCCGCCCCACATCAAGCAGAACTGGGATGTCTTCGCCGCGGGCGTCGAAAAGCACGAGCGCGTTCATGGCGACCACATCGTCGACATGGTCAAGGCCATCGAGGCGCTCAGCGTCGGCTTTTCGGCGCCGGCTGATCCGAAATGCCAGAAGGTGCGTACCGAACTGACCAAGCGGCTCGCCGAACTGTCGCTGGCCCAGCGCCAGAAAAGCCGCGACTTCGACCGCGTCGAACTGAGCGACGGTGGCAACGTCCACCAGCTGATCCTCAACCTTGTCAACGGCGGCTGACGCCTCGCACTCCAGCAGCGGTTCGCCATGCACAGCTTCGACGGCCAGGAGCCGTCTTTGCGCGTGGCATCAGCGGCCTTCCTGCACTAACATTCCCTTGCGTCGCGCCCATTGCGCGCAACAACGTGTCGGATGCTGCGGAGGAATATGATGGAAGAAGCCGATCGGTGGCGCCACATGGCCAGTGCGCCGAGGGACGGCAGCCGCATCCTGGTGACGGTGAGGCCGGTGGAGCAGGGGCCGGCCGAAGTCGACGTGGCCTACTGGGCCCGCGCCGACCAGTTCGGCATCGAAGGCTGGCGCGCCGGCGATTCCTATCCCGGCTGCATCATCGGCTACGCCGAGCCGGAGTTGAAAAGCTGGATGCCGCTGCCACAGGCCAATCTCGGCAAGAAGCCCTCAGGCCCCGAATTGCCGGTGCCGTGGGAAGGCGACGAGATCGAGCTCGACGGCTCGGGCATCTGATCCCTCGTTCGTTCCGTTCGCTTGGCTTCCCCTGCGTCAGGTTGTAGCCTGAGCACCGGCGATCGGAATGGAGGGCGGGCCATGCATCTTCCTGCGAACCGTTGCAGCCGGCTTGCTCGGGCATTGCTGCTTGCCCCTGTGGTCGCGCTGGCTCCGGAGACTGGTGCGGCGCAAACTCTCGAGCCCGAACAGGTCACAGCGGCCCTGCCCGGGCTCGAGCAGATGGCTGAAAAGATCGTCGCCGAGGGCGGTGTGCCGGGGCTGGCCATAGGCGTCGTGCACGACGACAAGGTCGTTTACCTCAAGGGCTTCGGCCACCGCGTCGCGGGCAAGCCCGAAACCGTCGACGCCGATACGGTGTTCCAGATTGCCTCGCTGTCCAAGCCGGTGTCGTCGACCGTCGTCGCGGCACTGGTAAGCGAGGGGCTCGTGTCCTGGGATTCCAGGATCGCCGATATCGATCCGGCGTTCCGCCTCTCTCAGGCCTATCCGAGTGCCGAACTCACCGTCCGCGACCTGTTTGCGCATCGCAGCGGCCTGCCGGGCACCGCCGGCGACGACCTTGAGGATATCGGCTACGACCGCACGGAGATACTGAAGCGCCTGCGCTTCGTTTCGCCGTCGTCCAGTTTCCGTGCCGGCTACTCCTACAGCAATTTCGGGCTCACCGAAGGCGGTGTCGCCGCTGCCCGGGCGGCAGGGCTCGGCTGGGAGAATGCTGCCGAGCAAAAGCTCTACCGGCCGCTCGGCATGACCTCGACAAGTTCCAGGCATGCCGATTTCCTCGCTCATGCCAACCGCGCCTCGCTGCATGTGAGGATCGGTGGCAGCTGGACCGCGGCAGTCGAACGCAACCCCGATGCCCAGGCGCCCGCCGGCGGCGTCAGCGCGACAGTGGGCGATCTCGCGCAATGGATGCGCCTCGAACTCGGCAACGGCGTCTATCAGGGCAAGACATTGATTGCGCCGGAGGTGTTGGCGCAGACGCATGTACCGCTGATGGCGCGCGGGCGTAACCCGGTGACAGGGGCAGCGTCCTTTTATGGGCTTGGCTGGAATGTCGAATTTGGCCGCCACGGTCTGAGTTGGGGCCACGCCGGCGCTTTCAGCGTCGGTGCGCGCAGCTTGGTGACGCTGTATCCAGATGCCGGGCTTGGCATCGTCATCCTCGCCAACGCCTTCCCCACCGGCGTGCCCGAAGGTCTGTCCGACAGCTTCGCCGACCTCGTCTTCGACAAAAAGGCCGGAAAGGAGTGGCTTCAGCCGTGGAACGCTGCCTATTCCGGCATGTTCGATCCGGCCATCGAGGCAGCCAAGGCGACCTATGCGACGCCGCCATCTCCCGCGTCGCCGGCACGACCGGACGACGCGTATGCGGGAAACTACGCCAATGATTTCGTCGGCGACGCGGTTGTCTCGACCGATGATGGTGGCCTAGTCCTCAAGCTTGGCCCCAATGGCAAGCGCGCCTATCCCTTGCGCCATTTCGATCGGGACCTGTTTCTCACCAACCCGTCTCCCGAATTGCCCGACATGCCTGTTGCGGTGAGGTTCGTCATCGGCGCCGACGGCAAGGCCAGCGCGATGACGGTCGGCTTCCTCGACGATCACGGGCTTGGCACGCTGACGCGCAAGGCCGATTGAGCCGCGCCGATTGAGCTGTTCGGCGCTCAGTGTATCCCGGCGAATTCACGCGCCATCATTTCGACCAGCCGGTCGAAGCCTTCGCCGGTGCCGGCGATGCGGGCGGCCATGGCGTCGGCGCTGCCCAGGAACGCCAGTTGCTCGGTGAACTTCATCCGGGTCGCCTTGCCATCGGCGAGGAATTCGACCGTCGCCAGCGAGGCCGAGATGCGTTGTCCGCCCATGCTCATCTCGAAGCCGTAGATGATGCGCCTTGCCGCCTCGATGTCGAAATAGTCTGCGCGGAAGGTCAGTTCGTTGCCATCGGGCATGCGCCAGCGCTTGGCCTCGATGCCGCCGACGCGGAAGTCGAAGGCATCCTCAAGCACGATCCAATCGAGGTGGCAGTCGTTCCAGGCGCGCTTGAGCTCCTTGTCCGACCAGAAGCGGAAGGCATGTTTCGGGCTTGCCGGCAGGTCGCGCTCGATGACGAAGGTGGTGTGCTGGACCGCGTTCATTCCTGGTCGTCCTCTTCAGGCAGTGCCGACATCGCTTGCGCCAGCCGATCAAAGGCGGCATTCATCGCAGTCTTGCGCGCCCGCACCCATTCGTCCATGTCCCTGAAGGCGTCGGGCAAAATGGAATAGGTGCGAATGCGCCCGACCTTGCTCGAGACGACGATGCCGCCGTCCTCGAGCACCCGCAGATGCTTGAGCGCCGAAGGCAGTCCCATGCCCCTGGGGTTGGCCAGTTGTTTCACCGTCGCCGGTCCACGGCTCAGCCGCTCCACCATGTCACGACGCCCGGCATCGGCAAGGGCCACGAACATCCGGTCGAGCCGTTGCGCTTCCATCATCATGTTGCAACCTCGTCGTGGAGAAATCGCTCGGGCATCGCCTCGCGATAGGGGAAGAACGAGAAGTAAGGCCTGGCCTCGGCCAATGTCCGACGCACTGACGGCCGCGCCATCAGGCGCTCGAAATAGGCTTTTAGATTGTGCTGGTCGGAACCGAAAGGATGCACGATCGAAGCGTAGAACAGCGCTGGCGTTGCCGAACATTCCGATATGCCGAAGGCGTCTCCCATGGCCCATGTGCGACCGGCCAGCCTTGCCTCGATCACCGCATAGGCGGTGTCGAGCGTGCGGTGCGCGTCTGCCACCCCGACCGGGTCGTTGCCGCCCTCGGGCCGTATCCTGTCGGTCACGATCTTCTGGGTGGGAACGTTGACATAGAGGTCGAAAAAGCGCTCCCACAGCCGCGCATCGAGCCGCAGCTCCTCGTCGGCAGGCAGCATCGGCGCCGGCCCAGGGTAATGCTGCTGCACATATTCGATGATGATGCTCGTCTCCGGCACCACGCGGTCACGCCTTTCGTCATGCAGCACGGGGATCTTGCAAAGCGGCCATTTGGCCGTCAACGCCGCCCTTTCGCCCGGATCGCCGAGGTTCACGTTCACGGCGCGAAAGTCGGTGCCGTTCTCGTAAAACGCGATCAGCACCTTGTGGCAAAAGGAGGAGAGGGGGTGGAGGTACAGCGTCAGCGACATGATTGGGCCTGCCTTGATAGTTTCTGCATGCGGAAACTATGTTGGCGCGAAGCGGTTGGCAAGAAAAAGTTTCCGAAAACGGAAAGTGTTTTGGCGCAGGCCGTGCCCGGCTGAGCAGAAGGGGGTGCGAAGGAATGAGACGCTGATGATTGGCCTTCCTTGTTCGGCCCGAAATCATCCACCCCGCGGAGAAATTCAGCCCTTCTCCACACCCTCAAAACCCGCCGTATCATTGTCCTGGCGATCTTCCACGGGCCCCTAGGCACGACCAACTCCCACTGGCTTCGCCAAAATCGTCATGCTGGTCGCTTCACCTTGGGGCAGGGGGCACATAGGCTCATCATCATGAATCAGCCAGCCGCCGCTCCGGTTCCAGTCTTCTGCCCACCCGATGCACGTCGCTATGTGCTGGTGTCGGCGATCCTCGCCTCCAGCATGGGGTTCATCGACGGCTCGGTGGTGTCGCTGGCCATGCCGATTATTCGCGAGGATCTCGGCGCCTCGCTTGTCGATGCGCAGTGGATCTCCAACTCCTACATGCTGTTTCTCTCCGCGCTCGTGCTGCTCGGCGGTGCCGCCGGCGACGTGTTCGGGGTGCGCAACATCTTTGCCGCTGGCATCGCGCTGTTCATGGTCACCTCGGCGGCCTGCGCGCTCGCCGTCGATGCCGACATGCTGATCGTCATGCGTGCGGCGCAAGGCATCGGTGCGGCGCTGATGGTGCCCGGCAGCCTGGCAATCATCGCCAAATCCTACCCCAATGAGACGCGCGGCAAGGCGATCGGCCAGTGGGCCGCCTTCTCGTCGCTGACCACGGCGATGGGACCTTTCATCGGCGGCATGGTGCTGTCATTCGGCGCGGAGTGGATGTGGCGGCTGATCTTCGCCATTAACGTGCCGATCGGCTTCGTGGCGCTGTATATGCTGTTTTCCAGGGTGCCGCAGGACCGGCCGTCGTCGAGCCGGCGGCTCGATCTCGGCGGTGCGGTGCTCGCCACCGGCGGCCTCGGCCTGATGGCGTGGGGGCTGACTGCCTTTGGCCTGCCGGCGGACATGCGTGCGGTGTCGCCCTGGATCTGGATCTTTGCAGGTGCAGTTCTTTTCGCCGGCTTCATCGTCTGGGAGAAATGGGCGCGGGCGCCCATGGTCAAGCTCAAGCTGTTCCGCTCGCGCGCCTTCGCGGGTGCCAATCTCTATACGCTGACCCTGTTCTTCGCCTTCAATGCGGTGCTGTTCTTTCTGCCGATGACGGTGATTTCGGGCTGGGGCGCCAAGGAGTGGGAAGCGAGTCTGCTGTTCGTGCCGCTGTCGCTGTTCATAGCGCTGCTGTCGAGCTATTCCGGCCGGCTGGCGGACGCGATCGGCCCGCGCTTGCCGCTGACTGTTGGTGCTGCGCTGGTCGGCATTTCATACGCCGGGCTCGCGCTTACCATGCCGCTGATGATGTTGTGGCAGGTGACGTTCCCGATCCTGCTGCTCAAGGGGCTCGGCATGGCGATCGTCGTCTCGCCGGTGTCGGCAGCGGTGATGCGGGCGACGCCGGAGGAGGACACGGGGCTGGCCTCTGGCATCAATAATGCGCTCGCCCGCGCCGCAGGCCTGATGGCGGTGGCGGCCCTTGGCGCAGTCGCCGGCATCGTCTTCGCCAGCGTGCTCGGCAATGCCGCGCCAGGCGCTGAATTCGGCGGGCTTTCCACTGCACCGCTCGATGCCGCCGCAGAGGCGCTGCGGGTGGCTGCGACCAACAACGCCTTTTCGGCAATCGCATGGATTGCGGCGGTCATGTGCTTCCTTTCGGCGCTGGTCGCCTGGATCACCCAGCCATCCTGGAAGCGGTCGGATGAAAAGGCTGGGACAAGCACGCCGGCAATCGTCGAATGATACAATTGTATGCGATGCGCTAGAACCCTGTTAGGGGTTTGGCGTGCTCTGTCGGTGCCAGAACAAGGCGGGAATCATGTCGGCATCCGATCTGCGTCGGCTTTCAGGCGAGACGGCCGGGACGCCGTGGAGCGAGTTCATCTGGCGAGGATACATGCCCTACGCAATCTGGCTGGTGATCGGTGTCGTGCTCTATGCCATCGACACGCAACTCGACATGTTCGAGCGTATCTACGAGCTTACCCGCACCTATGAAGAATGGCAGCTGGACGAGGCGATCTCGCTGCTTTTGTGGGCCGGCATCATCGGGCTCGTCATGCTGGTCATCCGTACCCGGCAGCTGAACCGCGAGATTGCACGCCGCGAGGCTGCGGAAAAGCTCGCCCATGATACGGCCCGCCATGACCCGCTCACCGGACTTGCCAATCGCCGCCGCTTCCGCGAGGCGATTCAGGCTTCGGTCGCTCGTTCGGAAAATGCCCTGGCGACCTGCGCCGTGATCTATATCGACCTTGACGGTTTCAAGCCGGTCAACGACCGCCACGGCCATGCTGCCGGCGACATCGTGCTGATCGAGGTGGCCGAGCGCATTGCCTATGCCGCGCCCAATGGGGCGACGGTCGCCCGGCTCGGTGGCGACGAGTTTGGCCTCGTCCTGTCCGATATCGGCAATCCCGAGGCGCTCGTGTTCCTCAGCCAGCGTCTGCAGCGCGACATCGCCAAGCCAATCACGTCTGACGAGGTGAAGCTGATCGTCGGCGCTACGGTCGGCATCGCGGTCTTCCCGGAGGATGGCGGCGACCCCGAGGCGTTGATCGCAGCCGCTGACCGGGCGATGTACATCGCCAAGCGCGCCAAATACGACGCCGCTGTTGGCGAGAGCTTGGCCCGGGCAAGCGTCGCGGGCTGATTTTTCCACGAAGTTTTCGGCTCGCAGCCGGTCCGGGCCGGGGTTAGCCGCTGACCTTGGTGCTGCTGGCGACCTTCAGGCCGTCCTTGTTCTCGTCCTTCAGCAGGTCGTCGATGCGCTCGCGCTCGCGCTTGAACGCGGTCAGCTCCTCGCCGCTCAGCACACGGCCCGTGGGCAGGCGGACGCGCATCGGGTCGACCTTGGTGCCGTTGACGATCAGCTCGTAGTGCAGATGCGCACCGGTCGACAGGCCGGTGGTGCCGACATAGCCGATGACCTGGCCCTGGCGGACGCGGGCGCCGGGCACGACATTGGGCGCGATACGGCTCTGGTGGTTGTACGACGTCTCGTAGCCGTTGGTGTGGCGCAGGATGGTCTGCTTGCCGTAGCCGCCAGCCCAGCCGGCCTTTTCGACGATGGCGTTACCGGCCGCGATGATCGGCGTGCCCGTGGGCGCCGACCAGTCGACGCCGGTGTGCATGCGCACATATCCGAGGATCGGATGTTTGCGGCCACCGAAGCCTGAGCGGAACTTGCCGTTGGGCAGAGGATTGCGCAGCAGGAACTGGCGCGAGCTGCGGCCGTCCTCGTCGAAATAGTCGACCGCACCATCGCCCATCTGGAAGCGATAGAAATTGCGCGTGGTGCCGCCGAAGGTGGCGGCGACATAGAGCAGTTCCGACTTGTCTGAGGCCTTGTCGTCGCCGTCCGGCTGCGAGAAGAACACCTCGATGCGGTCGGACGGGTTGAGGCGCGACTGGAAGTCGACGTCCGACGACAATAGTCTGACCAGCTTCTTGGTCATGTCCTGGGACATGCCGTAGGAATAGGCGGCGCGATAGATGCCGTCATAGACGGTGGGCAACGCGCCGCGCGAGGTCGTGGGAACTGCCGGCGTATCCTCGAAGGCGGTCGCGATCTCGGGATTGGGCTCCGGCTCGTCGCCGGGCACGAACTGGCCACGGTCGTCGAGTGCTATGGTCAATATGTGCTGGGTGCGGTCGTAGACGCTGGTGCGCACGATCTTGCCGACATCGCCGCGCACCTCGAGCCCGACACGCAGGACGGTGCCGGCCTTGAGCGCGGTCGCGTTGAGAAGACGCGAAATCGCGCTCGACATGCCCTTGGCATCGTCGCCCTCATAGCCGGAGGCCGCCAGCGCGTCGACGATCTTGCGGTCCTTGTCGAAGGCGATGATGTCTTCGGCATAAGACAAGGTCTCCGGGTCGACATCGGCGCGCGAAGTCACCGACACGTTTTCAGGTACGATCTTGATGCCGTAGGAACCGGCCAGCGCCTGATCGGCGAATGCGTCGCCGAAGCGCTGCGGGTCGATGTAATGGAGGGAGGCGACCTGGACGTCGCCTTCGGTCAGGTCGCCGCCGGCATCGCGGACCACCTTCTCGACCTCGTTGGCCGACAGTGCCGAGGTCTCGTCGAAGGCGGCCGTGTCGGTCGGGAAGTCGATGGTCTTCAGGCTCATCTCGCTCTCGACCTTGACGCCGTAGATCTGCCCGGCCGTGGCAGCACCCGCCGCCGGCTCAGGCGGGCCATCCTCGGCAAAGACCGTCAGTGGATCGAAGGCCGGATAGTTACGCGTCGTCGGATGGCTGGCGGCCAGCGCCATCTTGATCTGGACAAACGGCATTGTCTTGATCACGTCGCGGTCGCCCTGCTTGGTGACCATCGACACTTCCATGCGCCGCCGGTCCTTGGCCTTGGCGATCTGGCGCAGAGGCGCGAGGCGGGTGGTCTTGGCCTTCTGGCCGGAGTCGCCGCCATCCTGGGTGGCAAGCTCGGCGATTTCGGGCGGGGTGGCGAGTTTTTCGCGACCGTCGAGGGCGGCAAACAGTGCCACGCCCATCAGCACGCTCGAGGTGACACCGGTCAGGAATGTACCAGAGAGCCAACGCGCCGAAACCTCGCGGCGGTCCGGGGGACCAGCGCGACCGTCCGCGATAAGCGGCGGCTCATTGCCGAGCTCGGCTATGGTCTGGTCCGTATCCTGCATCCAGTACGGCTTAAGTCCCCGACGCTTTGCGCCCGCATGTTTTGTGGCCACGACATTTGCCTGTCATGGCGGCTCAAGTCAACGAAGCGGCGTGCTCGCTACGCCGACCTGTCCCGTTCTCTCCACTATGAAAGGCCGGATGGACTCACCTGGCGCCAGGGACGTTCCGACACATCTTCCTGCAATTGGGCGGGAATAGGGCTTGGTTCGGAGGCCGCGTTTTTGTCCCCTATATAGGCACGCGCGCGTGCGCGACGCGCAGGTCCGAAGAGACGTCTGCAGGGCGCGCTCTTGCCTGCCGGCCTTGAGGGGAGGGCGGCAGGCGTTTGAGCGTGGTCGCTTGCTTGGAGTGAGGAGAATCCTGCCGTGAATCACGGGTGAATCTCTTTTCGCGCGTCTGACTGCCAGCCTGGTCGAAGATTACTGGCCCCGGCTAATTGTTTTTCTGGTGGGACGCGCTGATTTCGTCAGGATTGCTGTGACGTTAAGGGCAGTTTCGCGCGTGGATTGCAGCTCGGCTGGCGGGGTCTGCGTTATGTGTGTTTGTCTTACGCAGGGTTTTGTTGGGGTTTGGGTTATTGTCGCAAAAAATTCGCAAAAGTTGGAATTAGGTCGTTGACAGTTTGAAGGGGTGGCGACTATATACGCCTCAACA